>NZ_SHKK01000001.1:6600000-6900000 GCF_004217135.1 Micromonospora violae | reverse complement strand
ACCGCCGCCAGTAGTCCCGGGTCTCGGCGAGCAGTTCGCACGCCTCCTCTGTGCTGAGTGCCCGGGGCGCGTGCGGGCTGGCCGTCTCCAGGGTGACCCCGCCGACGTCGCCCGCGTGCAGCGTGAACCGCGCTGACACGCCGTCGGCGTCGCGGTGGAAGTCCCCCACGTGGAACGCCCGCTCCACGTTCTTGAAAGCGGCGAGGGTGAAAGCCATCGTCGGGCTCCGGAAGATGTCGCCTTCGGGGTGCACCTCCAGCTCGAACGGATCGCGCCCGTAGTTGAACCGTGGCTGGCACTGGAAGCGGAACCGCATGCTCCCCCGGACCATCCGGACCAGCCGGATCAACCGGTGCCGGTCGGTGGCCTGTTCACCGGTGACGGGCATGAAGTCCAACAGCTCACCGACCCCGTCGGCGCTGTGGAACCGGGTGATCAGGATTGGCGTGCCGGGAAGGTAGAGCTGCTTGCTCGTGTAGTCGACGCCGTCGGGCGAGAGCTGGAAGTGGCCCCCTTTGCGGCGGTCCAACAGCGCGCCGAAGATGCTCGGCGAGTCGAACCGGGGCGCGCAGAACCAGTCGACCGTACCGTCTTTGCTGATCAGTGCCGCGGTCTGTAGATCACCGATCAGACCGTGGTTCTCGACTGCCGGGTAGCTATCCACGCTCTCCCCCGCCATTCGTACGGGCAATGGCGCGGACTACCCGGGAGGTGACGAAAGATGCCGCCCGCGGCGTCGGTTCCCGGCTCGGGGACGGGGCGTACCGTCGATCTCGGCCCCGTCCCGGCACCAACGCCATCGACGAGAGGACAACCCATGAGCCTGCGAGGATTTGCCACACTCACCATCTGGGCGGACGACGTGGCAGCGGCCACGGCGTGGTACGCGGACCTCCTCGGCGTCGAGGCGTACTTTATGCGCCCCGGCCCCGACGGACGCCCGGCCTACACCGAGTTCCGCATCGGGGACTACCAGGCCGAACTGGGCATCATCGACCGCAGGTACGCGCCGGCCGGCGCGGGGACCGAACCGGGCGGCGTGGTCATGTACTGGCACGTCGACGACCTCGACGCGACGGTCGAGCGACTGTTGGCGATGGGTGCCACGGAGTACCAGCCGATCACCCCGCGCGGCGACACCGGGTTCATCACCGCGGCGGTGGTCGACCCGTTCGGCAACGTGCTGGGCGTCATGCAGAACCCGCACTACCTCGACGTTCTCGCCGCGTTGAAGGCGGAATGACCGTTAGTGGGCAGGGTTCGGCGTGTGCGGGAGCTTGCCCAGTTGGTGCCAGTTCGTCTCGGCAACCTCGACACCGTAGTGCTTGGCGGCGGCGAGGATGTTCTGGAAGGCCAGATCGCGGTCCTTGTCGGTGACGCCCTGCACCTGGTCGAACCGGGCGATGGCGTTGCGGACGTGGCCCGCGTCGGTCATCGGCTCCTTGCGTTTTCCGGGGAACGCGAAGACGCTCTCCGGCAGCTCGCGCTTGTCCTTCTCCGACAGGGTGCCGTGCTTTTCGTGGGGCTTCCAGGTAGATGTCATCTCCCACCTGTACCCACCAGGAGTCCGGCGGCACCTGCCACGCCGACATTTCCCCTGTCGGCGGCCGATCGCCACAAGATCCATATCATGCGGCCAACGCACGTGCGGTCGAAGCCCTACCCCTGTCCGTCCCTTGTGGAATGCGAGCATGGCCGGCATGGATATCTACGAGGACGCCCGCACGGTGTCACGCTCGGATCTGGCCGCCTGGCTGCGTCAGCTCGCCCACCAGTTGGAGTCCGATGGGCGGCTCTTCTACGGCGCGGCGGGGGCCGTCTCCGTGGCGGACACCGTCCGTTGCGAGCTGGAGATCGAACAGGAGAGCGAGACGGAGCTGTCCGTCGAGATCGAGTTCTCCTGGACCGTACCGACGTCCGCACCGGCAGTGGAGGCCGTCGAGGAGCCTCCGAGCGGAGACCAGCAGGCCGAGGTCGCACCAGAGGCGTGACCTCTGGCCGACAACGTGTCGCACGGCGGCCATCGATGCTGGTGGCCGCCACCGCCGTCACTCCGGTCGGACAATCGGCCCACGCGGCCCCGGAGATGCGGTGAGCTGGTCCGCAACATGATCCCGAACGGGTCGAAGAGGAACGATGACGAGCGCAGCAACCCCTCGGTTGCACCGGCTGGCCGATGCGTGCCAGGAGTTGACGGCCGCCCCCTGGTTCAGTCTGGCCAGTTTCGTCGTGATCGTCCTCAACGCGCTGGCGCTGGGACTGGAGACGTACGGCCGATCGATCGCGGTGGCGGGAGCGCCGCTGCAGACAATCGAGTACGCGTGTCTGGTGTACTTCGTGGCCGAGCTCCTGGCGCGCTTCGGGGCGTACCTGCGACGGCCCGGCGACTTCTTCCGAGATCCGTGGAACGTCTTCGACCTGATCATCGTCGCGGCTCCGCTGATGCCCGGGATACGCGAGAACATCACGATGCTGAGGCTGTTGCGCCTCGCCCGCATCGTCCGCGCGTTCCGCCTCTTCCCCAGTCTGCGCGTGATCCTCGTCGGGATCCGGCGCAGCCTTCCGGGGCTCGGCAGCTTTCTCCTGGTCACGGTCCTCGTGCTGTACGGGTACGCGATGCTCGGCTGGATGTTGTTCGGTACGGCGATTCCCGAGCGGTACGGCACAGTGGGGCAGGCGATGCTCACGCTGTTCCTGCTGTTGTCGCTGGACGGCATCACCGACACCCTCCAGGCCGGCCGGGAGGTCACCGAGTGGGCGGTGTTGTACTACGTCTCGTACATGGTCGCCGCCTGCTATCTGCTGACGAACCTCCTGGTGGGGGTGGTCCTGAACGCCCTGGACGAAGCCCATCAGGAGGAACGCGCGGCAGCGGCTCGTGCCGGCCAGCCGGAGATCAGCGATGACGTCAGCGAGCCGTCCGTGCACGAACAGTTGGCACAGCTACACACCATCATCGCCGACTTGGAGCACCGGCTGCCGAAGGCCACGGGCAGGGCACGTGACGCACGACCGTCCCCTGTGGACTCTGTTCGTCCGTGATGATCTAATTCCCCCGCTAGTTCCGCTTCCGGGTGAGATGTCCCACCCACTGTTCCGAGGAGATCGCGTGAGCGTCACCGCAGATTTCAGCAAGCTCGTCGTCAAGGCTTACCAGGACAAGACCCTCGCCGAGCTGGTCGACTCCCCGGTGAACGCCCTCACCGGCGTCAGCGCCGGAGACGCCAAACTGCTCAAGGAGGCGTTCAACATCACCACCGTGGGCGACCTCGGTCGCAGCCCGTACTTCCGCACCGCCCAGGCAATCGTCGCCCTGAGCGCCGCCAAGTAACGACGTCGGCAGCGCCGGCTGGGGACACAGTTTCCCGCCCAACCACAGGGACGCCGGACCTGCGACAGCTACGGGCAGCAGAGATGGCCGGGGCCAGGCCCGTGTCGGCCTGGCCCCGGGGTCTGGTCGGGTCAGCTACGCAGCGTCCACTGCTGGTTCATGCCGCCGTTGCAGGACCAGAGGATGATCTTGGTGCCGTTCGCGGTGGCGGCGCCATTGGCGTCGAGGCAGAGCCCGGACTGGGCGTTCGTGATCGTGCCGTTGCTGTTGAGGTTCCACTGCTGGTTGAGCCCACCGTGGCAGTCCCAGATGATGACCTGGGTGCCGTTGGTCGTGCCCGCCCCGGACGCGTCCAGGCACTTGTTGCCGTAGACGGTCAGCTGCTTGCTGGCGGTCTGGGTCCACCGCTGGTTGGTGCCGCTGGAGCAGTCCCAGAGTTGCGTCTGCGTGCCGTTGGTCGTCGAGGAGTTGGGCACCTCCACACACCGACCGGACTGGCCACCCACGAGTTGGCCGTTCCCCTGACCGCCGCCACCGCTCTGCTGCCGGACGATCGAGGTCGACTCGGCCGACCGGTTGCCCTGTGCGTCGACGACGTAGACCCGGTACTCGCCCTGCGTGCTCGGCACGGCGATGGACGTGGCGGTGCCGGCCGCCCTGGTCATCGTCGCTCCGGCGGTGAAGGTGGTCGTGCCGTACGGAGCCAGCCAGACCGACTTGGTGGCGTCGCCGAGGCTGCGGATCGGAATCGACGCGGTCGCGCTGGTGACGAACGTGCTGGCCGGCAACACATAGTTCGGCGCGGAGAAGGTGTTCGCCGGAATGATGTTCCGGTACGCGTCCTCCAGGCCGGAGTTGGCCGCGATGCTGTACGCCGCCGCCGGCCAGACATAGTCGGAGGAGACGAGGATGTCGGCGACCGTGCTGTTCGGCAGGTTCTTGTTCGAGACCTTGTTGATCGGGCCGTAGATCTGCGTGATGCTCAGATCGTGCTTCCGACCCCAGTCGTCGGAATTGATCATCCAGGTGACGTTCTTGTCGATGCTCAGGACGTTGTCCCGGAACGTCATGAACGCCGATCCCTCGTCCGGGTGCAGCCCGTACTTGTGACCCGAGGGAACGCCCTGGAGGTAGTTGTTGGTGATCGTGGTCCCCGGCTGGCTGCCGAGCGTGTAGATCGGCGCCGTGTCGCTCAGGCGCTGCACCGTGTCGATGATGTGGTTGTAGCTGATGGTGTTGTTGCGCGCCGTGGTGGTCGGTCGGTTCGGCGTGATCGAGCCCGACGATCCGTCGAAGTTCCACCAACCCCAGCCGAGGGTGATGCCCGACCACGGAGCCTTCTCGATCCGGTTGCGCTGGATCGTGAGGGTGTCGACGAAGTACGCCGAGATGGGGCTGTGCCCGTTGAACAGGACGGCGCTGTCGTAGAGGTAGTTGTTCTTGATGTCGATGTTCTTCGGCAGCCCCTCGACCTGGGGAGAGTACTTCTCGTTGTTGCTCGACGTGCCGTCGCCGATGAAGACGTGCTGCGGGTGACCGATGTTGATGGCCGACCCGGCGACGTCGTTGGTGTGGTTGCCGATCAACTGCGAGTTCTGCACGTCGTTGACCATGCTGATGCCGTCGCCACCGGTGTGCTGGATCCGGTTGCGGCTCAGGAGGATCCCGTCGGCGTTCTGCACCTGGACCATGGCGGGAGTGACATCCACGTTGCGGTAGTAGTAGACGTGGAAGTTGCCCTTCGCGTACACCTGGGCGCCGAGGTTGCCCTGCTGCGCCTGCTTGAAGGACGAACCGGCGACGTTGAACAGGTTCCAGTCGGAGTGCTGCACCGTCAGGCCGGAGAAGGTGATGTTGCGCGCGTGGCTGCTCGTCGAGGTGCCGGCGACCCGCAACAGGGTGCTGACGTTGTTCGGCGCGTAGACCGACGCGGTCGACATGTTCTCCGAGCTGGCCTTGTAGTAGTAGACCGTCTGGGTGCCCTTGTCGAAGTAGAACTCCCCGGGCGCGTCCAGGAACTCGTAGGCGTTCATCAGCTTGTGCGTGCCACCCGACTGGGCGTTGCCGTTGAACGCGCCCTGGGCGATGGCCCCGCCCGGCTGCTGGAGCAGGGCGACCCGGCTCGTGCCGTCGGTGGTCACCTGACGGACCCCCACGATGGCCGTGGTCCAGGTCGTGCCCGTCTCGATCTCAATGTCGTCCTGGTTGCGGGCGATGGCGGGGAAGTCGTTCTGGCTGTACCTCGCGCCGTCGCACTGCGACCCCGACTCCCAGGCCCAGGAGGCCTGACCAGCGCTGATGTTGTACGTCCCGTAGCAGCCCGCCGAGCTGACCGTCTTCGACGCCATGTACGCGCGCTTGTCGTTGACGTAGAGCGCCCGCAGCTTGTTGGCGCGGTTCAGTGGCGCCTTCCAGATGTTCCCGCTGTGCTGGCTCCACCCGGTCACCGGGACACCGCCGTCGAGGATCGGCGTCTCGTTGGGGTAGGCGGCATAGCTGACCCGGAACCCGTTGGCGCCAGAGTCCGCGGCACCGAACTCGATGGTGCTGCTGACCGGATAACGACCACCGCGCAGGTAGACCTCAATGTCGCCGGTCATGCTCGCGTTTATCGTCCGAACGACGTCGCGCGCCCGTTGGATCGTCTTGAACGGGGACTGCAACGTGCCCGGGTTGGCGTCGTTACCGTCCGGCGCGACATAGTAGGTGGCCTGAACTGCGGCCGAGGCCGGCAGCTGGTTTGTCAGCACGGCCGGCAGCGTTGCGGCGACGAGCGCCGCCACCGCCAACACTGACAGTCGCGCGGTGGATATGGCTGACTTCACGTCTGTTCCTCTCACTGGCCGTCGATGTGGTGCCAAAAGTGCGTATCGAGCGACGAGTACGGAACAGCGACGCCACTAAGGGCCGGCGGGACTTCCGTCGCCCCGACCGCACTCTTTGTTAACCGCCCCGAAATTCTTACTGGGAGCGTAGGTCACACGTCTGACCAATGCAACCGTCAATTGGAGGGCGTCTATGTGCAAATGCGGTAGGATCGGGCAGATCGGCCATGTTGGCCACTCACCCCTGTCAACGTCGTCCGACGAATCTGCCGTGGCGGCCACACCGAAGACTGAGGAACGAGCGCACCAGGAACCGGCCCGGGGGTGCCGGACCTGCGACAACTGCGGCCGACGGGGAGCAGCCCATCCAGGGGGCACAGGCGCCGCGGCGCTCCTTTGGAGCTGAATCGTTGACCACAGGGCACAACGGCCGCACCCGAAAGACTCCGAAATTTTCGGCGACCCGATGACCCGAGGCAACGCCCGCAGGGACGCCCATGTCAGCCGCATTGATCCCCTGCCATCAGCCCAGGAGGCCCGGGTCCAGGCATGGCTGACGCATTGACTTGCATTGATGTTTTGCTTACAGTCACCCAACGAAATACCGAAACTTTACCGAAAAGTAATCCGGAGGGCTGGCCACCTTCCGCAGGTCGCCACGCAGCGACGGCGGCCTGGCGGCGGCCCGTTCCGGCGGCACATCAGGAGGAACCCAGCGATGTCGCAGCTCGTCCTGTTCGCGATCGACATCTGCGCGGTGGCGCTGCTCGTCTTCGGGCTCTACTTCCCGCGACACCGTCGGCGCGACCTGGTCGTCGCGTACCTGGGGGTCAACGTCGGCGTCCTCGCGGTGGCCAGCGCGCTGAGCGCCAGCGATGTCGGTGCCGGGCTCGGACTGGGGCTGGCGCTGTTCGGGGTGCTCTCCATCATCCGACTCCGGTCGACGGAGCTCGACCAGCACGAGGTGGCGTACTACTTCAGCGCTCTCGCACTGGGCATTCTCGGCGCGCTCAGCACCACCTCGGTCTGGCTCAGCGGGGGCCTGATGGCACTCATCGTCGCGGTGATGTTCGTCGGTGATCACCGGCGGCTGCTCCGGCACTACCGGCACCAGATCATGGTGCTCGACTCCGCCGTCACCGACCAGGTCGCCCTCGTCGCCCATCTGGAGCAACTGCTCAACGCCCGCGTGCACAACGCCATCGTCCAGCGACTCGACCTGGTCAACGAGACCACAGTGGTCGACGTCCGGTACTCGGTCGCCCGGCGCAGCGGAACGGCCGGCACCGGCGGACCCGTGCGGGCCGGAGCGCTCCGATGAGCGCGCCACCGCTGGCGAGGCTGACGCCGATCGCCCTCGCCGAGGTGATCGACCGCGCGGCGTTGCAGAGCAGGGTGGACCGCAAGTACGTGGTCGCGGTCGAGGAGTTGCCGCGCCTGCTGGACCAGCTCACCCCGTACGCCAGGGTGTTGGAGATCGATGGTGAGCGCAGCTTCCGGTACGAGTCGGTGTACTTCGACACGCCTGGTCTGGCCAGCTACCACTGCGCCGCGTACCGGCGGCGTCGGCGCTTCAAGGTGCGGACCCGGACCTACCTCGACTCGGCCCAGTGCTGGCTGGAGGTGAAGCTCAGCGGCGCGCGCGGACGGGTCACCAAGCACCGACTGCCGTATCTCGCCGAGGACCGCCGCACCGTCCGGTCCGGGCGCGGCTTCGTGAACGACGTGCTCGATCGGGAGTCGATCCTGTCCGACCTGGCGGCCAGCCCGTTCGAGCCGGTGCTGGTCACCAGCTACCGTCGCTCCACTCTGCTGCTACCGAGAACGGCGAGCCGGGTCACCATCGACACCGGGCTCACCTGGCAGAACGGCGACCGCGCCCTGCGACTGCCCGGCATCGCCGTCGTCGAGACCAAGACCAGCTCGGCCGCCTCACTGGTCGACCGCATTCTGTGGCAGCGCGGGACCAGGCCGGTCCGCATCTCGAAGTACGCCACCGGTCTCGCGGCTCTCCGCATGGACCTACCCGACGTGCCATGGCGGCGGACGCTACGCCGCCACTTCCGCGCCAACCCGCCCTCGGCGCTCTCGGAGTTGACCGTTCCCACCCGATCAGGACAGGAGGCATCGTGCGCATGACCACCCGCAACACCGGTCTCCCGATGGTGGCACTTCGTGCCGCCGGGATCGCCGCCGCCACCGTGTTCGTCGCAGGGCTGCTCGTGGTGTCTTCGCCACAGGCCGGCGCCGAACCCGTAGCCGCCAGCCAGGCCGCCAGACCCGTCGCCGCACCGGCCGCGGCAGACGACCTGACCGGCGACATCATCTTCTCCGTACCCAGCGGCACCTTCCAGGGGGAGGTGGCGGTGACGCTGAGCAGCACGGTCAGCGGCGCCCAGATCCGCTACACCACCAACGGGCAGCCGCCCACCGCCCAGTCGTCGCTCTATTCCGGCTCGGCGCTGCGCTTCACCCGCACCACCCAGTTGCGGGCACAGGCGTTCGTCGACCAGACCCCGACGGGCGCGCCCGGCACCGCCATGTACGCCGCGCAGAACGTCACCACCGCGCACGACCTGCCGGTGGTGCTGATCGATTCGTACGGCGCGGGTCGGCCAGATCGTGAGTACTTCGACGCCACCACCATGATGTTCGAACCGGCGGGCGGTGGTACCACCTCGTTGGCGGCCGCCCCGACCCTCAGCACCCGAGCCGGGTTCCGGCTGCGCGGCAACTCGTCCGCGACGTTCGAGAAGACGCCGTTCCGCGTCGAGTTCTGGGACAACGAGGACGACGACGCCGACTACCCGGTGCTGGGCATGCCCGCCGACTCCGACTGGGTGTTGCGGGGCCCGTTCCCGGACAAGGCGCTGATCCGCGAGGCGCTCGTCTACGACCTCGGACGCGAGATGGGGCTGCCGGCGCCGCGCTACCGGTTTGTCGAGTTCTATCTCAACACGGACGCCGGCCCGGTGGGTGCCAGCGACTACATGGGCGTCTACATGTTCATGGAGACGATCAAGAACTCCAAGGACCGCCTCGACCTGAAGCAGTTGGACGAAGACGATGTGACCCTGCCGAAGATCCAGGGCGGGTACATCTGGAAGTTCGAGTGGATGGCGGCCGAGGAGCCCACGCTGCCGTGCACCGGGCCGGCCGCCACCTGCTGGAACTACCTTGAGGTGGCCGATCCGTCGCCCCTGCAACCGCAACAACGGGACTGGTTACGCGGTCACATCCAGGAGTTCCACGACGTGCTGCACTCGTCGAACTTCGCCGACCCGACCACCGGTTACCGCAAGTACATCGATGTCGACTCCTTCATCGACCTCATGATCATCAACGAGTTGAGTCGGGAGATGGACGCGTACGTCCGTAGCTCGCACTTCTACAAGGACCGGGACAGCAAGATCTTCGCGGGTCCGCTGTGGGACTTCGACCTCAGCTTCGGCGTCGGCGGGTTCTTCGCCAACGACCAGGTGTCGGGCTGGCAGCATCAGCAGACCCGGCAGCCGTCGGCGAACGACTGGTTCGCCCAGTTGCTGCGGGACCCCGCGTTCGTCAACCAGGCCCGATCGCGCTGGCAGACGCTCCGACGCGGCCTGCTCTCCGACGCCGCGCTCCAGACCCGGATCAACGCCCTCGCGACCCCGCTGACCAACGCGGCCCAGCGCAACTTCCAACGCTGGCCCATCCTGACGGCGCCGACGGTCAGCTTCTTCCGCACCCCGACCTCGCCCACCTGGCAGGGCCAGGTCCAGGTCATGCAGGACTGGATGCTGCGACGCGCCGCCTGGCTGGACTCCACCGCCGGTTGGGGTGGCTCCGTCACCACGCCGCCGCCCACGACCCCACCACCGACCACCCCACCGCCCACGACGCCGCCGCCGGCGGCCGGCTGCACCGCGACGTACGCGATGACCAACCAGTGGACCGGCGGCTTCCAGGGCGAGGTACGGGTCACCGCCGGCACCTCGGCGATCAGCAACTGGACCGTGACGTGGACCTTCCCCGGTGGTCAGAGCGTCACCCAGGCCTGGAACGCGACAGTCACGAGCCAGGGGTCCACGGTCACCGCCCGCAACGTCGCCTACAACGGCGCACTGGGTGCCGGTGCCAGCACCACGTTCGGGTTCCTCGGCTCGTCCACCGGTACGCCGAGCACCCCGACGCTGACCTGCACGGCGAGCTGACCAGCCAACGGCCCGGGGCCGGGTCGACGATCGACCCGGCCCCGAACCCGCTCAGCTGATGGAGAATTCCGACAGCCGCAGCGGAGAGTCGAACACCAGGTACACGTCGCGAGTGCCGACCGCGCGGGCCAACTCGGTGCTGGTGCTGACGTACCGGTAGTCGTCACCGGTGCTGGGCACGGTGGCCGTGCCGAGCAGCCGGCCGGTGGGCGACCCCAACCGGATCTGCACGGTGCCGGCACCCGCGCCGGCCCTGGCAACCTTCGCGGTGAAGGTACGCGCGTCCGCACGCAGCGCGGAACCCTCGAAGGAGATCCACTGACCGGCCGCGGTGGCACCGACCGCCGTACCGCTGGGCTTCGTCTCGTCGACGAGCCGGACCCCGGCGTACCCGTCGAAGTTCTCCGCCCTGGTGGGCCGGGACAGGTCCCGGGCCGGGATCGTCTCACCGCGAACCTGGACCGCGGCGCGGGCCCGGATGTCCTCGGCGGACGCCCCGACCATCAGGTCGTGGACGGACGACTCGACCACCCACCGGCTCCGGGTGACGTCCCAGTGAGCCAGGTCCGCGACGGGCAGGCGCATTGTCACGGTACGGGTCTGTCCGGGCGCGAGTTTCACCTGCTGGAACGCCTTGAGCTGGCGGATCGGCGTGGTGTCCCGCGAGGTGCGCTGGTGGGTGTAGAGCTGCACGACCTCGGTCCCGGCCCGGCTGCCGACGTTCGTCACGTCGACGCGGGCCGTGATGGTGCCGTCGGCGGCGACCGACTGCGCGCCGGCGCGCAGCTGCCCGTACCGGAAACGGGTGTACGACAACCCGTGGCCGAACGGGTAGAGCGGCTTCGCGGTGCTGTACAGGTAGGTCTGCCGCGACGAGATGATGTCGTACTCCAGCAGGTCCGGCGGCAGTTGCGAGTCCGAGCGGTACCAGGTCTGGGTGAGCCGGCCGGACGGGTTGCGGTCGCCGAAGAGGACATCGGCGATTGCGTGCCCGGTCTCCGCGCCCGCGTGGGTGGTCCAGACAATGGCCGGTACGTGCTCCTGCTCCCACCGGATGGTGACCGGGTAGCTGGTCTGGAGCACGAGCACGGTCCGCGGGTTGGCCCTGGCCACCGCCTTGACCAGCGCCTCCTGGCCGGCGCTCAGCGCCGTGGAGGTGCGGTCGTGCGCCTCCCGGCCGTTGATGAACGGGTTGCTGCCGACCACCAGCACTGCGGTGTCGGCCGCCTTGGCCGCCGCCACGGCCCGGTCGATGCCGCTGCTGATCAGTTCACGACTGAAGTGGGTCGCGGCGGCCGGGGTCGAGGCGCCGAGCTTGAGGGCGCCGTCGTCGCCGACCGTCAGGTACGTGTCGGCGCCGAACCAGCTCTCCTTGGTCTCGTAACCGACGTAACGCAGCACCACCGTCCCGTCGGTCTGCGGCTCCAGCTTGAACTGCTGCTGGACGTACCAACCGTTCGGCTGTTCGTCGCGGGTGAGGAACGGCCCCCAGTTGTAGCCGAGGTAGCGGCCGTTGGCGGCGTTGCGCAGCGTCACCACGTCCTGGCCCCAGTCGACCACGTCGAACTGGGCGTCGAGGGAGGCGCTGACGCCGGTCGCGGTGACCGGGTTGGCGTCGGTGGTGCCGGTGGCCGTGACGTACCGGCCGGTCGCCGCGTCCTTCAGGGCGATCCGGTCCGCCCCGTCGAGCCCGCTCACACTGGCCGAGTCGCCCAGCCGTTCGCGGATGCCGCCGAGCGCGGTCACCTGGTACGGCAGGTCGCCGCCGTACCAGTCGGTGTAGAGGGTGTCGGCCAGTGGGCCGAGCACCGCCACCTTGCCGGTCCGGGCCGGGTCCAGCGGTAGCGCCTGCCGCTCGTTCTTCAGCAGCACCATCGCCTCGCCGGCGGCCTGCCGGGCCAGTCGCTGGTGTTTCGGACTGTTGATGACGTCCGGGGTGATGCCGCCGTACCGGCCGCCGCCCGGGTCGAACTCCCCCAGCCGGAAGCGGATGGTCAGGATGTCCCGAATCCGGGCGTCGATGTCCGCCTCGGTGAGCAGGCCGGTGGCGAGGGCCTGCTTGATGGCGGTGATTGTCGGCTGGGCGTTGGTGTCGTCGGTGATGAAGCTGCTGAGGCCGGCTTTGATGATCGCCGCGTTCGCCTCGGCCTGGGTGGGGTAGTACTTCTGCGAGTTCACCAGGTTGTTCGGCGCCCAGGCGTCCGTGACGTTCATCAGGGTCTGGTCGGTCCAGCCGCGTACCACCGTGGCCAGGTCCGGGTCGACTGTCGCGGGACGTCCGTTGACCAGGTTGTACGCGGCCATCATCCCGGTCGCCGCGTCGGCGGCGATGGCTGGCTTGAAGGCGGCGCGGTCGTACTCGTTGAGCACCCGGGGCGGCACGTTCGAGGACGTCACGTCGCGCCGGACCTCGTTGTTGTAGGCCAGGTAGTGCTTGAGGGTCGGTGCGCTCTTCAGATGGTTCGGGTCACCGCCGGTCATTCCCGAGCCGTACGCGGTGGAGATCGCGCCAGTCAGCAGCGGGTCCTCGGAGTAGCCCTCCTCGTTGCGGCCCCACCGGGGGTCGCGCAGCAGGTTGACCACCGGTGCCCACAGGTTGAGCCCCCAGACCCGGGGGTTCTGTGCGTGGTAGCCGCGCGCCTCGTCGCCGACGGCCGAGCCGACCTGCCGGATCAGGTCGGTGTTCCAGGTGCTCGCCATGCCCACCGGCTGGGGGAAGGCGGTGCCGCGAGCCTTGACCACCGCGCCGTTGTTGTCGATGTCGGTCGACCAGGCCACGCCGTGCAGCGCCTCGGTGCCGGTCTTGAACAGGCCGATGCCCAGCCGGGGAACGGCCGGCTGGTACTGGTGCAACCAGGAGATCTTCTCGTCCAGGGTCAGGCGGCCGAGCAGGTCATCGACCCGGGTCTGCACGGGTAGGTCGGGATCCCGGAACGGGTAGGTGGGCTCGGCGAGCGCCGTGCCGGGGACGGCCGGTAGGGCGAGCAGGGCAAGCGCGAGCGCGGTGATTCCGCGCCGGAGGCGCCAGTTCCGCATGCGGTTCTCCTCAGGTCGTACGACCGACGCCCAGCGGGCGCCGAGCGACAAACGCCCAGCGGGCGCCGAGGCCGGCGTGACCAGGCTCGACACCCGGCTGACGGGCCTGTACGACGAATCGTCGAAGCGCTTCGACGACCCGGCCGCGTCACCACGGCCATGATTGTTGTGATCCGCGCAACTATAGATGGACACCTATGGCTCGGCAACACCGGGGCGCGCTACCCGGCACCCGACCTCAGCCGCCTGACCACCACGCCCTCAATGTCGCTCAGCGGAACGAAGCCCCACCGGCGCGAGTCGACGCTGCCCGGATTTTCACCAAGCAGCACGGCCATGCCGGCCGGCACCCGCCGCACCCCACCGTCGACGGCCGGGGCGACCGCTTCCGGAATACCGTCGCCCGGCAGCGCGGCGAGACGCTTGACGAGCCAGGCGGACGGACCAGAGCCAGCGGCGGTCCGGCGCCCACCCTCCTGATGGTGTGCGACGACGATGCCGCCGGTCCGGAATCGCCGCGTTCGGCGGACCAGGACGCGGTCGCCGTGCGCGAGGCTGGGCACCATACTGTGCCCCACAACATCGACGATCAGGAAGCGACGCCGGGCCACAACAACGCCGGCAACGGACGCCAGAAGCGCGGCAAGCCCTCCCACGACAGCGGGCAAGAATTGCGACTCGTCGGTCATACGCCCCCCTCCGGGAATATTACTCCCATGTTTACCCCGTCGAATCAAGCCGTTGACAACATCGACACACACCAGTATCCTCGCATTCCCGGTCAAAGTCCTTGGGCCCGTACGACATGGGCTCCTCGACATCTGGCTGCCACGGGGAACGGGGGAACGTCATGGGTGTCGCTGTTGTCACGACCATATTGACTCTGGCTGGCGTTCTTGCGATATCCGTCATCGGTAAGGTACGAAACAGATTAAGTTTCCAGGCTTTCGCCGAGGCCATTACGGAATTGCGGGTCAGCCCCGCGCGCTGGTCCCGCCCCGTGGCGGCCGCCTCGATCGCGGCCGAGGTCGCCGTACTCACCCTCGTTCTGTGGCCCGGCGGCGCGGCCGTCGGCCTGGCCGTGGCGGTGCTGCTCTTCGGCGCTTTCGCCTGGGCGCTCGCGCGCGCTGTCCGACGTGGTTCCGCCGCTGGGTGTCACTGTTTCGGCCCGTCGGAGACGCCCGTCGCGTGGCGCCACGTCGGTCGCAGCGGCTTCCTCGCCGCCGCTGCCGCAGGTGCCCTGGTCGGCACCGTCGCCCACCCCGGGCTATCACTCGCCGGGTTGACGCCTCCGCAATTCATCCTGGCTCTCGCGCTGGCCGGGGTAATCATCACGACGCTGGTCAGGCTTGACGACCTCACCTGGCTTTTCCGTGGAGCTGAACACGCGCGTTAATTCCCTCTCAATCGAACGCGCACCCTCGCGCGCTGCGCTTTGACGCACCGATTTAAGGAGCCCACCGTGCTGTTCCTGTCCACCGCTGTCGCCATACTCGCAGCGCTTGTCCTCGCCGATCTAGCACTGAGCGCCGCAGTCATTCGGCGGCTGCGAGAGACGGAGGCGAAACTGATCGACATGACCTCGCCGCCCGCCTCCGGTCTGCCCATCGGCAGCCCCATTCCACATTTCGTATCGCCGGACGGCCAGGTCTCCAACGCCGACCTCGCGGGCAGCCCCGTCCTGTTTGGATTCTTCTCGGCCGGGTGCCGGCACTGCCCCGCGCAGGCGGAGGCGTTGGCGGACCGGTCGCAGGAAATCGCGAGCACAGATGTGCGGGTGCTGAGCTTCCTCAGCGTGGGTGAGGACGCCGCCGACGAACTTGGCCCGACGCTGCAAAAGGCCGGCCTCCTCGTCATCGACGACAGCCCGAGCGCGGTGATGGCCGCCTTCCAGGTGCAGGGCACTCCGTCATTCGTGCTGTTCGGCGCGGACGGGCGACTGGCGGCACGCGGGCATGATCTGAGCGAGGTTCTGGGCAGCCGATGAGGCGGTCGGCAGCGCTGATGCGTCGCGCGTTCGGAATCTACTTCGGCGCCGCACCCTGGGCGGCGGTGGTCAGCATCGTGATCATGGTGGTGGGTGGCCTGACCGCGGTGGGCACCGCGTGGTTCACGCGAGCGCTCATCGACGGCCTCTCCGCCAACGATAATTCGACGATCTGGCTCGGTGTCGCCGGTTTCGGCGGGCTGGCCATCGTGTCGCCCCTGATCCTGCACATCTCTCAATACGCACAGCGCGACGCGGAACGCCGCGTCACGATACGTACCCAGCAGGAGCTGTTCACCGCGGTCTCGGCGCACCCACGCCTGACCGAGTTGGAGGACAGCACGTTTCACGATCGGCTTCGACTCGCCCACGAGGCGAGCCGCTTCGCGCCGACCCAGCTCAACAGCATCGTCCTGGGGATCGGACAGGCGCTGATCACCATCGTGACTTTCGGCGTGACGCTGGTGCGCTGGTCTCCTCTGGTGAGCGCGCTGGTCCTGCTGGCCGTGCTGCCCACCCTCGTGGCCCAGATCCGACTGGCCCGCATGCGGGGCGCGATGATCGAGCGCACCGTGCCGATGTTCCGCCGGCAGGCGTTCTACGCGGCGCTCCTGCTGGACATGCGCGCCGCGAAGGAGATCCGACTGTTCGGGCTCGGCGGGTTCTTTCAGGGCCGTCTTCTGCGGGAGCTGCGGGCGGCCCAGGCGCAGGAGCGCCATCAGGACCGACTGGCCCTGTGGGTCGACAGCGCTCTCGCGACGCTGACCGGCGTCGTGTCGCTGGGCGCGCTGGCCGTCTTCGTCGCCCGGGTGGCATCCGGGCAGGGCACCGCCGGCGACCTGGTGGTCGTGATCGCGGCGCTGACCGCGTTGCAGACGTCCGCGTCTAGCCTGGTCCGGCAGATAGCGATGCTCGGCGAGACGATGATCGTGTTCGGCCACTACGTCGACATCACCGCCGTGATCCGCGAATCCCGGCGTGCCGCTCCGCTGCCTGCCCTGCCGCCGCTGCGGCAGGGCCTGGAGTTCGACGACGTCTGGTTCCGTTACGCCCCCGAGCACGACTGGGTGCTACAGGGCCTCACGTTGCGGATCCCCAGCGGCTCGTCTCTCGCGCTGGTGGGCGACAACGGCGCCGGCAAGTCGACAGTGGTCAAACTCCTCTGCGGCTTCCACATACCGGACAAGGGCGTCATCCGGTGGGACGGCGTCGACATCGCCACCATCGACCCGGCGTCGCTGCGCGCTCGCCTCGGGGCGACGTTCCAGGACTTCATGACGTACGAGTTCTCCGCGCACGACAACATCGCGGTCGGCGACATCAGCGCCCTCGACGATCGCGCGCGAGTACGGGCGGCGGCCAGCACTGCCGACCTGGACTCCGCCCTGAACGCGCTTCCGCGCGGGTACGACACCATGCTGACGCGAGCCTTCAGCGACGGCGACGCCAGCGGGGCGGGCGTAGTGCTGTCCGGCGGGCAGTGGCAGCGGCTGGCCCTCGCCCGAGCCGCCCTCCGCGAGGAGGCCGACATGCTGATCCTCGACGAGCCGTCGTCCGGTCTCGACGTGGAGACCGAGCACGAGATCAACCGACGGCTGATGTCGCTGCGTCGCACACACACCAGCCTGCTCATCTCTCACCGGCTCAACACGGTCCGGGAGGCGGACAGCATCGCCGTCCTGTCCCAGGGCCGCATCCTCGAACAGGGCAGTCACGACGAGCTGATGGCAGCGGGAGGACGTTATGCAGAGCTGTTCCTTCTCCAAGCGTCCGGTTACGACGACGCGATCTCCACTCGGACCTCGATGTGAACGCTAACACGCTGCTCCGAGTGTCGTTGCTGGGTCCGATCGAGGCATCCGTCGGCGGGCAACCGATGCCCGTCGGCGGCCTGGGACGGCGGGCGCTCCTGGCGGCACTCGCCTTCAACCTGGACACCGTGGTCGGCGTCAACCGTCTCATCGAAGTCATCTGGGACGACCATCCGCCGATGACGGCGACGACGAAGCTGCAGGGGCACATCTCCGCCCTGCGGCAGAGCCTCGTACGACTCGGCGGCCCGGATGCCGTGCACATCCTGCAGACCCGCCCGCCGGGTTACGTGTTGAGCGCGCGTCTCGCGTCGACCGACCTCGCCCGCTTCGACGAGCTGATGCGACGTGGAGCCGCCGCACGCCTCCCCGAAGGGGCCGATGGCCGGGTCGCGGCCCTCTCCGCGGCACTACGGCTGTGGCGCGGGGATGCCTGCGTCGACGCCCGCTCGCCCGGGGTGGCGGTGCTGGCGGCGTCGTTGGACGAGCGACGGTGGCGGGCAATGGAGGATCTCGCCGAGGCGCAACTCGTCCTCGGTGACCACAACTCCGTCATCGACGCGATGGAGCCCCTCGTCCGC
Source organism: Micromonospora violae (assembly GCF_004217135.1). Classification (NCBI taxonomy): domain Bacteria; kingdom Bacillati; phylum Actinomycetota; class Actinomycetes; order Micromonosporales; family Micromonosporaceae; genus Micromonospora; species Micromonospora violae. Next base: position 6,882,236 of record NZ_SHKK01000001.1, on the reverse strand, counting down.
CAATGGCCGTACCGGGAGCGGGCCTGGGAGCATCTCATCGAGGCACACATGAGACGCGGCGACGTCGCCGCCGCCCTGGCCGCCCACGACCAGCTATGCGGAATCCTGGCCGGCGACCTCGGGGTCACACCTGGCCGACGAATCGGCCGCCTGGTCAGCATCATTCGCGCCGGAAACCCGCAGTGACACCGGAACCCACGTGGGCGTAGCGCAGCGTTAGCGGATCGTAAGCGGTCGATGACATCGTGCCCCTGTAGACAAGCCGCCGTACCGGCGGAGAAGAGGAGAGGTCGAATGATCAACAGGTTGAGCGACAAGCTACTGGCCGCGCTGCTGCCGAAGGCCACCGCGTCCGCGTGCAACATCTGCAGCCTCGCCTACACCGGGTGTGGAGGGCCCTTCTGCTACTACTACTACACCAAGGAGGTAGCGGGTCAGGTTCGCTGCTACGCCAACACGGCGAAGAGCTGTAGCGCGCCTTCCGTAAGCTACACCGTAGGCTGCTGCTGATCATCGTCGATTCACTGCCGCCGACCGGACCTCACCGTCCGGTCGGCGGCGGCATGCTGGAAGGCCACACGATGGGGGACAGGGTGCGTCGATGCTGGGGATAGCCGCGTCGCAATGGCGCGTACGGCTGCGCCGGTCGCTGGCCCTGCTCTCGATGATCGCCGTCGCGGTAGCCGGGTTCACCCTGCTCACCGGGGCCGCGGTGACGTCCCGGCTGGATGCGGTTGGCGCGGTCAGCGCCAACTACCGCCCGGTCTACGACCTTCTGGTCCGCCCGAAGGACGCGGTGCTGCCGCTGGAGCAGGAACGCAATCTGGTCCAGTCGGGCCAGTTGGCGGGTATGCGTGGCGGCATCACCCACGATCAGTGGCGCGAGATCCAGGCGGTGCGTGGGGTGTCGGTGGCGGCACCGGTCGCGATGGTCGGGTACGTGATGCGCACGGTGCCCGTGACCGTCGACCTGTCGGACCACCTTGACCCGACCGCCGAGCGTCAGGTGTTGCGGGTCCAGCCGACCTGGGTGACGGACGCCGGGCTGAGCCAGATCCCGGACGGACCGGCGTTTCTCTATGCGACGCGCAACCGGCTGGACGTGGTGCCCAACAGCGAGCTGAAGAGCGGCGGGGGCCTGCCACCACCGGAGGAGGTCGACGCCGACGGCCAGCGGGTCAAGATCTGCCCAGCGGCGGCGGCCATCGCCACGGACGACTGGCTCGCACCGACGGACCTGCGCGCCCGATCGTCGTTGACGTGCGTCGGTGGCATGGGTTCGACGGATCGCGAGGGAAAGGCGACGCGGCCGACCGTCAGGTTGGCGTGGACGGTGCCGCTCCTGATGGCCGCGGTCGACCCGGAGTCGGAGGCCGCGCTGGCCGGACTGGACCAGGCCGTCACCTCGGGCCGATACTTCACCTCAGCCGAAGCGCCGACGTCGCGGCGACTGGACGGAATGCCGTACCCCTACTCGGTGCTCCCGATCCTCATCGCGGACCGACCTCAGGTCGACAGGACGCTCGACGTCACCGTGCAGCGCCTGAACCCGGACGCGACCGAACTGGTCCGGACGTCCGCCGACGACCAGCGGCTACGCGCGGCTCTCGGCGACGAGTCCGGCACCCCGATCGCCCAGAAGTCGACGTCGGTGACGGGGCCGTACCAGGACATGGTCAACCGGATGCTCCACCCGGGAGACCTGGGCGTCGAATACGACTTGGCAACGACGAACACCATGTGGCTCGACCAGTTCTGGACCGTCGGGCCGCCAAAGCGGGTCGCCGCCGGGGACGGCCTGCGCGCCCAGCCAGATCCGTACGACCTGAAGATCTGGGGTCAGGGCGCGGACGACGGCGGATCGTCCCGACATGTGCCGATGGAGTTCGCCGACACCAGCGTGCGAAGTGGCGTCGCCATCCATCGCAACCTGGCGCACGGGTACGAGCCGCAGCCCGGGGACGTGAGCATGCCGGACGCGGCGTTGGGCGCGGTGGGCACCTTCGACCCCGCCAAGGTTTCGCTGGGCAGTGCGCTGTCGGCGGTGCCCATGGACACGTACTTCAACCCGGGCGCCGAGGGCGCCGACGAAGCGTCACGGCAGGCGCTGGGCGGCCGACGCCTCGCCCCGAATTCGAACGTCACCGGCCTGCTCAGCCAACCACCGCTGATGCTGACCACGATGGCGGCCCTGCCGGCCATCTTCGACTCCGGCGCGTACAGCACCGAGCCCAGCTACCCGGAATACCAACTCAACACCACCGCACCGATCAGCGTGGTACGCGTCCGGCTGGCCGGAGACGTCGGCATCGACCCGGTCTCCCGGGAGCGGGTCCGTGTGATCGCCGAGGAGATTGCGCAACGCACCGGCTTACAGGTCGACATCACCCTGGGGTCCTCCCCCACCGCGATGACTGTGCACTACCCGGCGGGCAACTACGGCCGGCCCGACCTCGCCGTGGCCGAGCCCTGGGTGCAGAAGGGCGTCGCGTCCGTGCTTGTCCGCGCGGCCGATCGCAAGAGCGTGCTGCTGTCCGTGCTGGTGCTCGCGGTGTGCGCGCTGGCGGTGCTCAATGCCAACACCGCCGCCATCCGCGCCAGACGCACCGAGTTCGGCATCCTCACCTGCCTCGGATGGGACCGGCGACATCTACTCCAGCTGATGTTCATCGAGATCGTCGGCATCGGTCTCGCCGCCGGCCTCGCGGGCAGCGGGCTGGCGCTCGGGATCGCGCTCGGTCTCGGGCTGAACATCGCGTGGAGCCACACGCTGCTCGCCGTACCCTCAGCGGTGGCCCTTGCCCTGCTCGCTGGCGGCTGGCCGGCCTGGCGGGCGGCCCGCCCGGACCCCGGCGAGATCATCCGACCCGCCGTCTCGGGTCTCGCCCTCCGCCGGCAGGCGCCGCGCGGGCTGGCTACCCTCGCCCTGGCCAACCTTGCCCGCACTCCCGGTCGGACCAGCCTCGGCGCGCTGAGTCTGATGATCGGGGTGGCCGCCCTGACCATGTTGTTGGCGATCACGTTCGCGTTCCGTGGGGCGATCACCGGCACCCTGCTCGGTGATGCCGTCACCCTCCAGGCCCGCACCGTCGATCACATCGCCGTCGCGGTCACGATCGTGCTCGGCATCGTGTCGGTCGCCGACGTGCTCTATCTCAACATCTCCGAGCGCGCCGCCGAGTTCGCCCTGTTCGGTGCCGTCGGCTGGACCGACGCGATGCTGAACCGGCTGGTCGTCATCGAGGCCGTCGGCATGGGCGCCATCGGCGGCACGCTCGGTGCCGCTGCCGGCCTTGGCGCGGCAGCGGTCTTCGCCGGGGGCGTCACCGTTCCGATCCTCTGGTGTTCTGGAGCCGCCCTGGTGTTCGGCGTCGCCGTCTCCGCCCTGTCGGTGGTGGTGCCGATCGCCGTGCTCCGCCGACTGCCCACCGCCCACCTGCTCGCCGAGGGGTGAGCGGCAAAGGAGTAGGTCCGATGAAACGGACGTCAGCTGCGGCGTCGAGCACGCTCACCATGCCGCTTGTGTGTCTCACGCGGGTACGGAAGTCGTTCCCGCTGCCCGACGGAGCACCGCTGGTCGCGGTCAACGACGTCAGCCTCGCGATCGCCGCCGGCACCGCGATCGCGTTGACCGGGCCGAGCGGCTCGGGCAAGTCGACGCTCCTGCACCTGATCGGCGCCATCGAACAGAGCGACAGTGGCACGATCGACGTCGACGGCCAGGAGGTGACCGGCTTGTCCGGCCGGGCACTGGCGGCCTACCGGCGACGGGTCGGCTTCGTGTTCCAACGGTTCCACCTGCTGCCCACGCTCACCGCCCTGGACAACGTCATGGCGCCGCTGATTCCGTTCCGCACCGATTTCGACAAGGTCGCTCGCGCGCGTGAGCTGCTGGCGATGGTGGGGCTCGCCGACCGGGCCGCTGCCCTGCCGTCGCGGCTCTCCGGCGGGCAGCAGCAACGGGTCGCCATCGCCCGGGCGTTGATCAGTCAACCTGCCCTGTTGCTGGCAGACGAGCCCACCGGCAATCTCGACAGTCAGAACGGCACCGCGATCGTCGACCTGTTGCTGCGGCTGCGCGACGAGCAGGGTACGACCCTCATCATGGCCACCCACGACACCGGTATCGCCGCACGTTGCGACCGGGCTGTCCAGATGCGGGACGGGTGCCTCACTAGCCTGGACCGGTGAGGCGCGGGCCACCCCTCATTCACCAGCGGTAGAGCACGTTCACGGTCAGGGCGGCCACCACGGTCACGAAGAACACGGCCCAACCCACCAACTGCCGCGAGCCGACGCGCAGGTGTGCGATGAGCGCGCCGATGAAATACAGCACCAGCCCGGCGGCGGCGAGCGTGCCCAGCAGCGGTACGGCGAAGCCGGCCAGCAGCCCCACCGAGCCGGCCGCCAGCGCCAGGCCCAGGCGCGGCACCCACGACCGGGGCACGCGCTTCATGTCCGCCTGGGCCTTCGGGTAGTCGTGGCCGATCAGGTAGGTGACCGCGGCGATGCCGGTGAAGACCGACGCGAGAATGGTGACCGTGACGTAAGCAGCGAACATGAGTCCTCCATTGTGGTTGTCGCCACCTGGACGATCTAGCGCAACGGAGTGTGACGGCCGCTCGTCTGCGGTCAGATCCGCCGGCCCGCCGGACGCGGGTCAGCGCGGTTTCAGCGCCCTTTCAGGCCGCTCAATACGTTCCCGGTATGACAATCAGACGTTCCACGCGTACGAGGCGCGGGACTGCCGTGGTGGCGATGATCGCGGTCACCGCCGCAAGCGTGCTGTTCGGCGAACCCGCCTCGGCCGATCCCGTCCCCGTCCCCATCCCTCAGGCGGCGCTCACCGACCGGGCCTTCGGCCAGGTTGCCGAGATCCACATCCAGGGCGCAGCGCGGATCAAGACCGCCGTGCTGTCAGCCGAATTCGTCCAGTGGCACCGACTGCACCCGAACGCCACGGCCAAACAGGTACAGACCCAGCTCACGACGCGCCAGCAGCTGCTCGACAACTCGCTGACCGCGTTCGACGTCCTGCTGCCCGAGCAGGACCTGCTACTCAAGTCCGTCGACATCCTGCTCGGTGCACCCGGCGGCGACACCCGGACCTCGCCGGAGATCACCGGCCTGGTCGGGGCCGTGATCGGCAGGACTGTCGAACCCTGGGACACCCGCGAGGAGCTCGCCTCCGGCGCGCTGCGCACCGCCCAGTGGCTGCGCGGGCGCGATGACGCGCTCGCCGCGGTGTGGTCCGCGGTCCGGCAGGCGGGGGCGGCCAACGCGCCGTTCGCCGACGCGTGGAACGCCGTACTCGGTGAGCCGTTCGGGGTGGATGTCACCAACACGTACGACGAGCTCACGCAGGACCCTGGGTTCTCGCAGGTGGACCTCGACGCGATCCTGGCGTTGCAGGGCGACTCGGTGGCGTACGTCGCGGCGGCCAAACAGCAGTTGGCCTCCCTGCACGCGCGACTGCTCGGCCTGAGCCTGGAGATCCGTCTCGAGATCGGCGGGAACAACCAGAAGTGTCCGCCCGAAGGACCGCCGAGCGCTGCGTGCACCGCCGCGGCGAAGAAGGCCGCGGAGGAACGCGACAAGGACCGGCAGCAGACGATCTCCGACATCAAGGCCGGGGTGGGCATGGTGTCCACCATCATCGGGTTCGCCGACCCGGACGCCGGGAAGAAGTCGAAGGTCATCGGCGAGGCGGTCCTCACCACGATCAGCGCGATCTCCACGTACGCGGCGGCCATCACCGGCCGGGGACTGGCCGGTTCGATCTTCAGCACCGCGACGCTGGCGATGACCGGCAACATCTTCGGTGCCGTGATGTCGGTCGTCGGGCTCTTCGGCAGCAACACGCCGTCGCTGGACGCGCAGATTCTGGCCCAGGTCAAAGCATTGCGCGATGAGGTCCGGGCCCTGGGCGACGAGATGCGCGCCAGCTTCGCGCGGGTCGAGGCCCAGATCAACACGGTGTACGCGAACATGATGGCCCAGTTCGACAAGCTGAACGCGGCGATCGCCGGGAACACCGCACAGATCACCCTCGTCCAGCAGCAGGTCGCCCAGCTCGGCCTGCGCCTGGAGGACATCGCCGCCACCGTCCTGGCCGCGATCGGCGACGCCACCCTGCACGACGCCCGCGCCGACATCAACCAGTACATCGGCTACCTGGAGAACTACGGCCAGCCCATCCCGACGTACGGCGAGTTCGTCGGCCCGGAGAACGAATTCCACCTGACCGCGACGCAGTTGGCCAGCGGTGCCGCCTTCGTGGTGCCCAGGACCGACGCCGACAACCCGGCGGTCGACCCGACCACCGTGCTGAACAGCTTCGGCGAGGCCCGATCGATCAACTACCTGGCCCGGATCGCCAGCGGGCGGGACCCGTCGATGGTCGAACCGTCGACGCCGGTCGGCAACCCGACGGTCTGGAACCTCGGCGCGCAGGCGTACGCCATGGTGATGCTGCAGAACCCGACGTACGCCGCCCAGGTCAGCACCGGCCGCGCGGCGCAGATCGAGGCGGAGGGCACGCGCATCGCCGACCTCGCGGCCAGCTTCGGTCGCCCGGTCGACGGCAACGCCAACAGCCTGATCAGCGGGCTGGTCGACGAGTACGTCGCCGCCACCAACGAGCTGTCGACCGCGCTGGCCGCCTTCCGCCGCAACGAGATCCAGGTCCGCTGGGAGCCGGACGCCAACGGTGTGCAGGTGAAGACGCTCAAGAACTACGACCTGTTCTGGGACACCGACAAGACCCTCGCCCCGGCACCGGCGACGGCCGACGAGGCGACGGTGCCCTCGTGTGGCGGCAGCAGGCAGATCGACCGACCCAGCAACGTTCGCTACGACCTGATGTCGCCCATGGTGCGGACACTTCAGTACGCGTACACGCCGCGCCCCGACGAGCCGCCGGCCGGCGTACGGGAGTTGCCCGAGGTCGGCTACTGCTACACACCGAGCTGGGTGCACACCCGCACGACCGGCTACGGCACCGGGGTGGTCCGCTACTACGGCAAGCTGCGGTTGCAGATCCACAGCCGGTTCCGGCTGAGCCCCACCGCGGCCTGGCAGAACTCGCGGACCGCCGACTACACCTGGCCCGACGAGCAGGTCTACCGAATCGACTGCGAGCTGTTCAACTGCGACAGCGAAACCACACCCGAGCAGGGCCTGACCTCGAAGTGGCCGTCCGGCCGGTACGCCTTCGCCAGCGCCGCGACGGCCACGAACAACACGGCACTGGACACCGAGCTGACGCCGACCCTGCGCGGTTTCCTCCAGGCCCGGCAGAAGTCCATGTACGACCGGGTACGCGACCAGAGCACCCAGGTCAGCGGGTCGGTGCCCGCCGCCCTGAAGAAGCTGAACACGGCGGCGCGGCTGCTCCAGGCGTACACCCGGTTGGGTTTGCCCAACGCCCTCGACTCGGACGACGTGTTGTCCGCGAACCTGTTCGGGCAGTACCAGATACCGGTGAACATGCCGACCGACGCCAAGATCGGTAATGCCTATGCCCGGGCCAGCGGAAACTACGCCCTCTGCGGGCCCTCGCCGTGCCCCCTCGACCCCAGCCGCCCGCTCCGCGACCAGGTCAGCCTCAAGCTGCCCTGCGAGGCCGCGGTGGACGCGTCCAACCTGCCCGGTGACCCACTCGGCGACTGTCTGATCGCCAGCGCGCGGTCGCGGGCGGTCGCGCTGATGCAGCGGTACGACGTCTGGGCGGACCAGATGACCGCCGGTCTGCACCACGAACGGGTGCCGTGGCTGAACGACACCCTGCTGGGCTTGCGGATCACCACCCGCCTGACCCACCCCAACTGACGACACCGGGTTGCCGGCGCCTCCGGGCGTCGGCAACCCGCATGCGCTTTCGTCAGGTTCAGTGGCGTTCGAGGCCACGCAGGATCAGTGCGCGGGTGCAGCCCATCCCGAGATGGTCGACCTCACCCGAGATGTCGGCGACCGCGCGGACGATGGGCTCGACGTCGACCCCGCGTTCACGTGCCCACTCGCACAACTGCCAGACCTCCATGAGGTCGTCGCGCGGGTCGTCAGACTGGTCCCGGGCGGACACGTGGACCAGTCGTCGACGAAACTCGGCAGCGGCGGACGGCCACTCACCGGTCAGACCGACCCCCCAGCTGAAGGCTCGATGCGCGCGGAAGATCCGGCGGACCTCGCCCCTGGCAGCCTCATCACCAGACTCGTAGCAGTCCAGCAGAGCGGTCAGAGCCGCAGCGGCCTCGGTGGCGACCCCGGCCTCCTCCGCGGGCGGCGCGGCGGCCGCCAGCTTCGCCTGCCAGTGCGGATCGGCCAGATCCACCGGACGATCAGCGATGTCCCGGATGAGAATGTCGATGACGGCGACGGCTTCCCGAATCGCGGCGAGGGTCATACCGGGGCAATGTATCGCCCGCCTGCTCAGGTCGGTTGACCGTCCGGCGGTAGCCCGGTGAGGCGCGCCGGGCATCGGGCTTGCATCCGGTACCCGGGTACCGGCTTACCGTCGTCGGTATGACAACCGATTCCCCGACGTGGGTGCACGAGTCGTGCACCCTGCCGAGCGGCCAACAGCCACTGCGGCTGACCGAATTCGACGATCTGTTCGCCACCGCCCTGCTGACGCAGCAGCGGATGTCCCGCACCGAACTGCGGTGGCGTCTCGACCCGACCGCCGAGGCGACCGCCCGGGACCTGGTCAGCCGGGAAAGCCGCTGCTGCTCGTTCTTCTCGTTCACCCTGGCCGTCGACACCGACACGCTGCGCCTCGACGTGCAGGTGCCGGACGCGCATGTCGATGTCCTCGACGCGCTCGCGCTGCGCGCCGCCGCCGGGATGACGGCGTGAGCGCATTGCGCAGCAGCCAGGTCGCTGCCGCAGCCGGGGTGAACCCGCAGACGCTGCGCTACTACGAACGCCGGGGACTGCTCGCCGCACCAGATCGAAGCCTGGGCGGGCACCGGCTCTACCCAGCCGAGACGGTCACCGTGTTGCGGGTGATCAAAGCGGCGCAGCGGCTCGGGTTCACCCTCGACGAGGTCGCCGAACTGCTCGACACCGGCCCGCACCGTCACCCTCGCCACGCCGACGCCAGCCTGCGGGTCCGCGCCCAAGCGAAGCTCGTCGAGGTCGAGGCGAAGATCGCCGACTTGCAGGTCATCGCCGACACACTGCGCGCGGCGGTCCACGCCGGCTGCAACGACCTCGTGGAGTGCGCCGACCAGCCGTGCTGCCCCATCCCCTTCGCCACCCACACCCGCAGAGACCCTCACGCGCCCCTGACAGCCTGCGCGGCGTCGCAGGGCTAACGCACTGATCCTCAGCAACACCCTCGCGCAGCCCTACACCACCACCATGCAATCAACGCTGTGCTGGAGGGCTGAACGGTAGCCGGCAGGGCTGCTCTACGGGGACGGGACGTTCGGGGGTAGTCGCGGGGCGGGGCGTCCCTCAGCCGACACTCGCGTCGGCCGATTGAGCGCGTTTGACGTGGGACCGCCTTGTCGCTCCGTGCGCGATGCATGGGCGTTACGGTGCGACTCCGACTCGTTGACCCGAGGCTGCGGAGGCCGCAGATTCACGGTGTCAGCCGCCGCCTGCTGCATCATCTCTACCGCCGACGTCATCCCGTAGCGACGAACGAGGATCTCCAGGATGTCCTCTTCAGTTCTATTAGGACCGAACCGACCCGAGCGCCTGGCGATGGCTGCTACGGCAGCACAAGCCCTCACCGGATCGAGGGAAACGGTATTGGCCGCAAACTCTTTGGGCGTGAGCACTTGCAAGCCGCGAGGCAACTTGTCCCAGGACAGGTCTCGCACGTTCAGCGTGATGATGGCTCCAGCACTGGCTACAACCGCAGCTGCGACCAGATGCTCGTCGTCGGGGTCGGGGAGGCCATAGGTGCCTTCCAGGCCTTCCCACCCACTGACTTCGGCGTCGCCGAAATGCTGTTGCATCTGCTCGATGAGGTGTCGCGCCCGCTTGGCGGCTTCACCAGCATCGCCACCCAGCTCGATCAACTTCGCCCTCTGCTCGTACTCCAGCTCTTCCAGCACGACCGAACTCCACACGGGCCGGTACATACCCTCGATCGCGAGAGACAACAGAAAGTCGCGCTGCAGATCGGGCCAGAGAACACAGGTGTCGAGGAGGGCTGTGAACACCCGTCTATTCTGTCAGCCCTCTGCGCCGACGGGCGACCGCACGACGCGCTTCGCGCAGCCGCTGCATTACCCCATCGAGGTCCTCTTCATCGCCGATGTCCAACGACGTTTCCTCAAGGGCGGCATATTGCTCGGCCCTGCGCTGGGCCCGGTACGCAAGCAGGTCGGGCAGAAGAACTCGGCGGTGGGTACCCACCCGCTCGAACGGGATCTTGCCCTCGTCGAGCAGCTTCACGACTGTGGGCCGGCTGACTCCGAGCAGGTCGGCGGCTTGCTGAGTTGTCAATTTCAGCGTCCGCGGAGCCACAGTCACCGCAAACCCCTGCTGAAGCGCTTCAACGACCTGGCGGAGCACACCGTAGATCTCGGCTGGAAGCTCGACGCGGTCGCCCGGGGTAGCTCCCGCCAGAAAATATCGTGGCGCCACCGGCCCTCGGCCCGACCGTTCATGAGCTTGCATGAAGTCGTGTACCTGGGCGACCTGCCCGTCAGCTTCTGGCAGGTACGTCTCTTCATTCAGAGCAGGCGCAGCCATGGTCCCCCCTCATCGAAAGCATCGTATCCAATTTCGTTTCTTGCGTCTATCAAATGCTCGTGAAGGCTGAAATCATGCGACCGTGACGCACGGTGAGGGCGGGAGGTACTCCGCCGTCGGTGAGGAGGGTGGGCGGACAACCGCAAGCTCAAGGAGCGCCGCTCAGCGACCGGATAAGTGTTCGGTCGGGACGGCCGGGCTGGTAACCAGGCTCAGATCAGCCTGCTCGCGTAGCCAGCCGCCACCAGACGCTCGAACGCCGTCCGCACCTCGTCCGGCATCTCCTGCGGGACCGCGAACCCGCGCTCGGCGTACACCTCGATCCGCTGCGTGTCACCCACCAGCATGTCGACCACCCGCCGCGGGTCACCGATGCTGCTCACATAGTCGTCCAGATCGAGCGGGTTCGACGCGCACACCACATCAACCTCCGGCCACATCATCACCGCAACGCCGAGGTCATGGCTCCCCAGCCCGATGCCCACGTCGCACGGGCGCAGTTCGTGGCGCATGTCGTGGTAGCGCCACAATGTCTCGACGTCAGCCCGGATCTCGTCCGGGAGCGCGCGAGTCGGCACCGCCGCCTGCCGGTCCATCAGTATCCGCCGGGTAGGGCCAGCGCGGGTTTGGTCCGGCCCCTTTCCCTCATGGCGTCAGCGTAGGGCAGGCACGGCCGTACCGAGCCGCGCGATCTGCGGCATGAGCGTGCGTCAGCGAGCGCAGAGGTCGGCAGAGGGCTCGTCCTATCCCAACCTCTCGCGGACGAACGTCGCCAGCGCCTCTCGGGACGGATGCCCTCAGCCGATGCAGAACGGGTGGCCGGCTGGATCGGCGTACACCTGATGCCCCTCATCGCTATCCAGATCGAGCTGGACGCCGATCCGCCACTCGCCGGCCGCGTCGATGACGCTGTGGAACGTCTCGTCCGGAAAGACGTGCCCACCTAGCATCCCGGCCCAGAATGCACTTTCAGCGTGCAGGTCAGCGGCGTCGAACACGACTGCGCGGCACCAGCACGCTCCCCTGAGCCCCTTACTTACCAGGGTCTGAGCGTTCCAGGTTCTCTGCGAAGACCTGGGCCGCGACCTGGTAGCCGTCGAACGCGCGTGCTACGCCAGCGTAGGCCGCGACCTGAAGAAAGACTTCGGCGATCTCTTCCTTGGTGGCACCGGCGTTGAGCGCGATGCGGAGCTGACCACGGAGGGGCTCCAGGACGCCGAGTGTCGCCGCGATGGTGACGGACACCAGTGCCCGCGTCCGTGTATCCAGGTGCTCGGTGCGCGGCCAGACGTCGCCAAAGGCGTGCATCGTCGCGATCCGTTTGAAGTCTGCGCCGTTAGCTGGCTCACCAGGCGTGGCACCAAGAAAGCGCTCCAAGCGGAAGCCCAGCAGACGCTCAGCCGTGTCCAGCGCGGCGGCGTACCCCGGGTCTGTCGGATGGTTCGTCGTCACGATGCTCACTCTTTCATGTACAAGGTCGAAACAGATGATATCCGGAAATTTTAGACTGGCCGTCTCGCACACCACCAACACATCTGAAAACCCTTATTTAGAAGGCTGTAGCACGCCGCGTCACGGCGGCGGTGTCGCGGATGACGGCCGATCCGCGACACCTCCGCATGCCTGAACCACCACCTGCCGCCCCAGTCGTGCTGGGTTGGACGACTTCGCGCAACGCCGCCCGTCGCAGTCGTTGGGCACGGACCGGGCAGCGTCTCGCTGTGGGAGCCATGGCTGACAGCCGCTGGCCGGCCCCGGTGGCGGTTGCCGGGATCGGCCAGCCGACCGAGCCGCCTGTTACCCGAGACGGAGTCCGCGCATGGTCAGGAGATCTGCCAATCGATCGGATGCTCGCCCGGGCGCGGGATCAACGCGGTGAACAGCGGACTGGGCTCTGCGAGGACGGCGGTACGGAACTCCGCCCAGTAGCCGTCGGTGCCCAGGATCTGCTTGGCCCTGGGAATGGCTGCCGAGTCCGGCGCGGAGTAGTAATGCACCTTCGCGTTGTCCCCGTCGACGGCGGCTCGGTACACGACGTCGGCCGTAACCGACGGGTCGGAGCCGGTTGGCGCGTTCTTGGAGAAGAACGCTTCGATCCCCGCCTGATAGTCCGCAGGGACGTCCTGCGCAATGTCGATCTTCGTGAAAATGCGGGTGGAGTGCTGTCCGGGCAGGACGGCCTTGACCGCGATCCCGAAACCGGCCACCTCCAGGCTCATCCCCTCACTCAGGGCCACCACGGCTGCCTTGGAGGCAGCGTAGACGGCACTGTATGGATAACCCTGCTCGGCGGTCAACGAGGAAATGTTGATGATCGTTCCGGAGCGCTGGGCGCGGAAACTCGGCAGGAAGGCCCGGCTAAGCGCGATCAGTCCGAACACGTTGGTCTGGAACTGCCGGTGGATCTGGTCCATGCTGCTCACCTCCACCGGCCCCATCTGGTAGAAACCCGCATTGTTGACCAGGACGTCGACCTGTCCGAACTGCTCCACGGCGGTCTGCGCGAAGGGCCCTGCCGCCTGCTCGTCATCGACGTCCAGCAGCAGTGTCCTGACCCGCTCCAACTCATCGTGCACCGTCAGGTCGGCCTCCTTGCGGACCGTCGCGACCACGTTCCAGCCTTCGGCGGCGAACTTCTCGACGATGGCCCGGCCCATTCCAGTCGCGGTACCGGTCACCACGATCGTTTTCGACATGGGGGGCTTCCTCTCCTGTTAGTCCCGGCCCGGACATCCGTGCCCGCTATGGGCTTTGCGGCTGTCCGGGCGAGTGGTGGCTTGCTGATGCGTCCTAGTTTCATCGCAGCATGTCGGGCCGACCAGGTTCGGTTTTTCGTGGGAAAGACAGTCCCAGGTATCCGCCGAGGCCCGAGGGTAGATTGGGTTTCATGTCCAAGCCCCCGGCGTCCAGCGTGAGCAATCCGCTTGCCGAGTTTCTGCGGGCCAGTCGTGCACGTATCCAGCCGGACGACGTCGGCCTACCTGGCGGCGGCAGGCGGCGCCGCGTTCCCGGGCTGCGCCGTGAAGAGGTCGCCCAGCTGGCCAATGTCAGCGCGGACTATCTGGCCCGGCTCGAGCAGGGACGCGTCACCAGCGCGTCACCCGAGGTCCTCGACGCCCTCGCGGACGCGCTTGGTCTCGACCGCGACGGCCGGGAGTACTTGCACTCGATCGCCGGGCCGAAACAGCGCCCAGGATCCCGTACTCAGACCACGTCGCGGGTTGACCCGCTGACCCAGCGATTGCTCGACAGCCTGTACGAAGTTCCCGCCTACGTATTCGGCCGGAGATTGGATATCCTCGCCTGGAATCCCCTGGCCGCCGCCTTGTTCACCGACTACGGAGCACTACCGGAGCGGCACCGGAACCTTATCTGGCTCACCTTTCTCGATCCGGATTACCGGGTAATGAACACCGACTGGGCCAGGGCCGCCCAGGAATGCGTCGCCCACCTACGTATGGAGGCCCGGAACTACCCGAGCGATCAGCGCCTGGCCGAACTTGTCGGGACTCTCTCCGTCAAAGACGCGGACTTCCGCACATGGTGGGGCAGCCAGCAGGTGACCGGCGCCGCACTGCGCCGCAAGATTTACCAGCACCCACTGGTCGGCCCACTCACCCTCGACTCGCAGCAATTCGACGTCAGCGGCAAGTCCGACCAGCACCTCGTGGTGTTCACCGCCGAACCAGACAGCTCATCCCACGAGGCACTGAAGTTGCTCGCCCAGTGGGCGAACACGCCGGTGGCTTGAAATCCCCGTACCGAAAATGCCCTGCCTCCGATCCAGCATCGTGGTTGTAGACCCGACCCGTGACCGGGTCGTGCGCGTCGTGATCGATGACAAATTGCGGCCGGCGCCGCCGGAGCGGAAAGGACCCGGTGCATCCCGACGCCGCCGCTGCCGTGGTCGCCGTCGGTGGCGCACGCCTGCCGGCACGGAGCAGCAGCGAGACGGATGGCTCCGGGAAAATGCGGAGGTAGTCGTTGACGGGGTGAGGGCTAGCCTCTTGGGTCATGTCCGACCCTGCGCCGCGTCCGTTGCTGTTCCTCGACGTGGATGGCACCCTCATCCCGCTCGGAACACCCACGGCGACTCAGCCGGGCATGCCGCATGGCCAAACCGAGGCGCCGGCCCTACCGGCCGACGCCCATCCCCTGCTGCACAAGGTCAATCCGGAACACGGCCGCGGCTGAAGGCCCTGCCCTGTGATCTGGTGTGGGCGACGACCTGGATGAGCGACGCAAACGATGTACTCGCACCCCTGCTCGGGCTGCCGCCTCTGCCCGTGATGGACTGGCCCGACTCCGACGAGGTCGGCGTCCTGCACTGGAAGACCCGTGGGCTGGTCGAGTGGGCGCAAGGACGCCCCTTCATCTGGGTCGACGACGAGATCTCCCACGCCGATCAACAGTGGGTATCGACTCATCACCACAGCCCAGCACTGCTACATCGAGTCGACCCACGTCGCGGTCTGACCGAGCACGACTTCACAGTCATCGAAAGCTGGCTCACCCGGGCGCGGTAGGGCGAGCTCCATGCCGTCGCAGTCGACGGGCTGTCTGGCCACTCGAAACTGATGTTGGCGAACGGTGCGCCGCAACGGCGACACCGGTAGCCGGCTGAGCTGCTCTACGGGGACAGAACGTCCGGTAGCAGGTCGTCGTCGCGTCCGGTCTGGGGTAGCCCGGCCAAGGTGGCGATCGCCTGGACGGCCTCGTCCAGTCCGGTGGTCTCGGGTAGGACGAGCTCGTCGGGCCAGCCCAGGACGTCGTGGGCGGCGTACCAGCCGCTCATGTGCTCGGCGGTGAACTCGCTGGCCTGCGGGCGTGTGAGGTGCCGGCGGAGGGTCTCGTCCAGGGACACGTCGAGGTAGCAGAACAGGGACCGCCCGCGGTGGCCGTCCCGCAGAGAGGTCAGCACGCTGCGGTAACGGCTGCTGTGCATGATGCCCTCCAGCACCACGTGATAGCCGTGGTCAAGCGCAAACCGAACGGTCTGCGCGATCAGCGCAGGCGCGATGCCGCCAGGCAGGTCCCGCTCGCGCAGCACGATGCGACGCAGGTAGTCCTGCTCGACCAGGGCGCAGCCCCGGCCGTGCCGGCGTCGTAGCTCGCGGGCGATGCTGCTCTTGCCCGAGCCGGAGTTGCCCCGGATACAGACGAGAATCGTGTCCGGGCTGCCAGTGGGTTCAGCGAGCACGATCCCTCCTCGGAATCACATGACCGCAGCACCAGGCGAGGTAGCCGGCAGGAAGACCATGCTCCGTTCGTGAGAGTGCAGTCGGTAAAGGCGACCGAGCCGGCAGCAGCGCACCCACGTGATCTATGGGTCTGTCCGCTGGCATCGCACCGCGTCCCACCGACCCCGGCCAGGTCCAACAGCTCCCGAGCACCCACCGAGCGACGCCCCCTGCCGTACACGAAAAAGGCCCCGATCCGGTGTGAACCACCAGGCCAGGGCCTATTTCGTTGGTGCGCCGCCAGGGACTCGAACCCCGAACCCGCGGATTAAGAGTCCGCTGCTCTGCCAGTTGAGCTAGCGGCGCTCGTCGGCAACGGAGAGAACATTAGCACCCCTCCCGAGCGGGCTCCAATTCGGTTCCCCGGGTCCCCCCTTCGGTCGAGCTTTGCCGGCAAAAGCCCCAAACCGACCAGGGCCCTCAAGATCGGGGCGTGGGTTGCGGCGGCGATGCGGCACGATGTCCGCCAGGTACGCGAGAACAGAGGTGGGCATGGCACGGTTCACGCGAGCCGGGGCGGTGGTGGGCGTCCTGACTCTGGTGGCGTCGCTGGCACTGACCGGGTGCGGCGGCGACGAGAAGAAGCCGGAATTTGTTGGCGGTGCGTCGTCGGACGCTAGTGCCGCCCCTGACTCAGCCGCACCTTCGACGCCGGGCACACCGAGCGGGCCGGCGCTCACGCTGAGCCCGGCTCATGGCGCGAAGAACAGGCCGGTGAGCACGGAGATCAGCGCGAAGCTCCCAGACGGCGGGAAGGTGTCCGCGGTCACCCTGACGGCGGACGGTGGGGGTTCGGTCGAGGGCAAGCTGCGTACCGATGGCTCGGCCTGGGTGCCGTCGGCTCCCCTGAAGTGGGGTACCCGCTACACGGCCACGGTGACGGCGAGCGCGTCGGACGGCACGAGCAGCCAGGGCACCAGCAGCTTCACCACGATGGCCAAGCCGAAGTCGACAATCGGGTCGGGCCTGTACCTCTTCGACGACAAGAGTTACGGGGTGGCCATGCCGGTGGTCACCGAGTTCCACCCGGGTATCCCGAAGAAGGACCGGGCTGCGGTCCAGAAGCGGATGTTCGTCAAGACCGACCCGCCGCAGCCGGGCGCCTGGCACTGGGTCAGCAACGGCACGCAGGCTTACTACCGGGCCCCGGAGTACTGGAAGCCGGGCACCACGATCACCGTGCGGATCGCCCTGGCGGGGGTGCCGTTGAGCAACGGCAGGTATGGCGACGTCGACCGCAAGGCCAGCGCCAAGATCGGTCGGTCGTTCGAGATGAAGGTCGACAACGCCAACAAGAAGATGACGGTGTACGAGAACGGCGCGGTGGTACGCACGATTCCGGTGAGCTTGGGCAAGAAGAGCACGCCGTCGTCGAGCGGCACGATGGTCGTGATGGAGAAGAAGGAAGCCACGGTCTTCGACACCCGGGACGATCCGGACCCGGCCAACCGCTACGTGACCGACATCCAGTTCGCCCAGCGGCTCACGTGGGGTGGCGAGTACATCCACGCGGCGCCCTGGTCGGAGCACGTGCAGGGGCGGCGCAACGTCTCGCACGGCTGCGTGAACGTGTCGATGGCGAACGCCAAGTGGTTGTTCGACAAGACCCGGGTCGGTGACCCGATCACGATCAAGGGCACCGAGCGCAAGATCGCCGCTGGTAACGGCTGGACGGCGTGGAGCCTGAGCTGGTCGGAGTTCATCAAGGGCAGCGCGTTGCCGGTGCCCAGTGGCGGAGCCGGCCCGGCGGTCTGAGCGCCCGCGCCCGGTCCGTTGCCGGGCACGCTCGTCCGCGACGCCGGCGGTCTCGTACGCGCCGGCCCTGCCGTTGGCGGGGCCGGCGCTGGACGCGCTGCCGCACAGCAGCGCGGCGCGTACCCTTGCAGTCCCGTCACCCGACGACGGCGCGGCGACCCTCCGCAGTCCGAACCAGACTCACGAAACGCCGACTAGTAGCAGAATTCGGACACTATGATGGCGTGTTTCGGTTCACCCTCGGCAACCGGGGCCGGCTCTGGCGCGTCAGTAGGAGACGATGGGGCAGCGACCACGACTGTGAGGGAATTCATGCGAGCTAGCCAGAACCAGCTGATCAGGCCCGGTGGGCGACGCCGCGTGTTGGCGGCGGGGCTTCTCGCCGTGGCGTTGGCCTTCACCTCCGCCTGCACCGACGGTGACGGCAAGTCATCCTCGTGGCACGGCGGCGGCGAAACCCCGGCGCCGAAGGCCGCGGCCACGATCAGTGAGCCGGCCGCCGACGCCAAGGACGTACCGGCGTCCACCGGCATCACCTTCACCACGAAGGACGCCGTGGAGACCGCTGTCGAGCTGAAGGACGCGGCCGGCAAGGTGGTCGAAGGCGACATGGCCAAGGACGGCAAGTCGTGGCTGCCGGCTGGCGCACTGGCGTACGGCACGAGCTACACGGCGACCGTGACCGCCACCGGGGACGACGGGCGTCCGGCCACCGCGACCAGCACCTTCACCACCATGGCCAAGCCCGGCAAGCAGGTACGGGTGAGCAGCTTCCTCGGCGACAACCAGGTGGTCGGGGTGGGCATGCCGCTGATCGTGAAGTTCAGCCGGAGCATCCCGGAGGACTACCGCGACGACGTGCAGCGGCGGATGACGGTCACCTCGACCCCGGCTCAGGAGGGGATCTGGCACTGGGTCAGCCCCACCGAGATCCGGTACCGGCCGAAGGAGTTCTGGAAGCCCAACAGCACGGTCTCCTACCGGGTGCAGGCCGGTGGCCTGCCGATGGGTGCGGGTTGGTACGGCCGGGCCGACCTCTCGGTGGACATCAAGATCGGCGCGTCCCTGATCATGACGGTGGACAACAAGACCAAGCGGATGACGGTGACCCGCAACGGCGCTGTGATCAAGACCATCCCGGTCAGCCTGGGCAAGAAGAGCACCCCGTCGTCGAGCGGCACCATGGTCGTGATCGAGAAGCTGCGTAAGACGGTCTTCGACACGTTCGAGGAGCTGGGCCCGGAGGAGGGCTACCGCACCAAGATTGACTTCGCGCAGCGCCTCACCTGGGGCGGGGAGTTCATCCACGCGGCACCCTGGTCCGAGGGGCAGCAGGGCACCACGAACGTGTCGCACGGTTGCGTGAACGTGTCGATGGCCAACGGCGACTGGCTCTTCAGGAACACCCAGATCGGCGACCCGATCACGGTCAAGGGCACCGAGCGCAAGCTGCAGAACGGCAACGGCTGGACCGACTGGAACATGAGCTGGGACGAGTACGTCAAGGGCAGCGCCCTTCCGTACGAGCCTCCGGCCGACCCGGACACCACCACGCCGACCCCGGACGCGACGGTCACCCCGTCCGCCACACCGACCGCCTGATCTAGATCCACTCGCGTTTCCGGAAACCGGGGCATCCGATCGAGCGGGATGCCCCGGTTTTCTGAAACCCGAGTCGATCACTGCCCAGCCGAGCAGCCGAGCAACAGGCCAGAGGGCCCCGACAAACGACGAAAGCCCCCTCCGAAGAGGGGGCTTTCCCGTGGGGTGACTGATGGGAATTGAACCCACGACAACCGGGACCACAACCCGGTGCTCTGCCAACTGAGCTACAGCCACCATGCCGCCGTCGCCCGGTTGATCGCTCCGGGCGGGGTGCGGACCAATAATAGCCACACCACAGCGAGGCACGTCCAGCGGGTTGCCGGTCAGCGCCGCCGGGGTCAGAGTTCGGCGGCGATGGCCTTCGCGGTCTCGACATCCGGGCCGGGCAGCGGAACGAAGACCGTACGCCGGTAGTACTCCAACTCCCGGATGCTCTCCCGGATGTCGGCCAGTGCCCGGTGCGCGAGGCCCTTCTGCGGCTGGCCGAAGTACACCCGGGGGTACCAGCGACGGCAGAGTTCCTTGATCGACGACACGTCGATCATCCGGTAGTGCAGGTGCGCGTCGAGGCGGGGCATGTCCCGGGCGATGAAGCCCCGGTCGGTGGCGATCGAGTTGCCGCACAACGGGGCCGTACGCGGATCCTTGACGAAGGTGCGCACGTACTCCAGGACCAGGTCCTCGGCCTCGGCGAGGGTGACCGCCGACCGGCGGACCTCCTCGGTGAGGCCGGACTTGGCGTGCATGGTCTGCACGATCTCCGGCATCCCCTCCAGTGCCGCCTCGTCGGCGTGGATGACCACGTCGACCCCATCACCCAGCACGTTGAGGTCGGGATCGGTGACCAGTGCCGCAACCTCGATCAGTTTGTCCCTGCCGAGGTCCAACCCAGTCATCTCACAGTCGATCCAGACGAGGAGATCAGCCACCGGGACAGCCTACGCGCAGCCCACGCCCCGCGGCTGCGCGCTCTCGGCGGGCCGGCCCGCTAGGGTTTCGGGGTGCCAGCAGAACCCGTCGCACCGCCCGCCGTCACCGAAGACGATCCCGGCGGCCGTACGGTGCGTCGTCTGGTCGCGGTGGTGGCCCTCAGCGCGGTGCTGCCGGCGCTCTACCTGCCTGGCCTGGTGCACAACTTCTTCGACCTCAAGATCTACATGTCCGCGATGGACTGGTGGCGCGTCGGTCACCCGCTCTACGACTACGTCCAACCGGACCGGGTGCAGGGTGAGCTGTACTTCACCTACCCGCCGTTCAGCGCGCTGCTGCTGTGGCCGTTCGGGCTGCTGCGGCTCGGCGTCACCGTGGCGATCTTCACGGTGCTCACCGTGCTGGCCGTGGTGTTGACCACCCGGTGGCTGGTGGCGCCGGTGATCGCCCGACACCGGTTGCCGCGAACGTTCACCCTGGTCGCCGCCGTACTGCTGGTGCTGGCGGTGGAGAGCATCCGGGAGACGATCACCTTCGGCCAGATCAACATGCTGCTGGTCGTGCTGATCCTGGCCGATCTGCTGTTCGCCGTACCGCAGGCACGACGCTGGGCCGGGGTGGGCGTGGGGCTGGCGACGGCCCTCAAGCTCTTTCCCGGCATCTTCATCGTGTACCTGCTGGCCACCCGGCGCTGGCGGGCCGCGGTGGTGGCGAGCGTGACCGCGGCGGCGGCGACCCTGCTCGCGGCGGCGATCGCCCCCAGCGACTCGTGGCGGTTCTGGACGCACGAGTTGTGGACCACCGAACGGGTGGGGCGCACCGACATCGTCGGCAACCAGTCGCTGTTCGGCCTGCTCAGCCGGTTCACCGAGCCGGCGAAGCCGGACCGGTTGCTCTGGCTGCTGGTGGTCGCCGTGGTCGCCGCGTACGGGCTGTGGCGGGCCGCCCGCGCGGCGCGGGCCGGTGACCCGTTGACGGGCCTGACGTTGACCGGGTTGGTCGGTTCCCTGGCGAGCCCGATCACCTGGACCCACCACATCTACTGGTTCGTGCCGGCGGTGGTGCTGCTCGCTGACGCGGCGTTGAGCGCCGACCGCCCGGACGAGGCACGTCGCCGTTGGTGGCTGGGCGGGCTCGCGCTGGGCGTCACCGCCCTGACCATCTACGGCGTGGTGACGTTCCAGGCCTGGGGCGCGGGACCGGTCCGCACCCACGACCCGGTGGACTTCGTCCTACAGAACACCTACGTGCTGCTCAGTCTGCTGCTGCTGGTGGCGTTGCCGGTCCGCTCGGGGCCAGGTGCCGAAAATCGCATCAAATGGACAGACCTCCCGAGTAGCCATGTTCGGCGCTAATCTGTCCTCACCTACCTCAAGCGTCGCTCGGGTAGCACCGATCCCCCGGTGAGAGTGGCCCTCCGCGTCGGCAGCGCGGCGGGCCACTCGCCGTTTCACCCACCGCCGTGGCCCCGGCCGTCAGCCGGTAGGCCCGTCGCCCGGTAGGACCGCCACCGGCCGGGCCGTGGTGTCGTCCCCGGCGGCCGGCGGCCACGCGAGACTCAGCGTCACCTCCGGTGGGCGGGGCAGCCGGACCGGCTCGTCCAGGTCGGCGAGGGTGGCGGCGCGCGCCGGTTCGGCGCCGATCGCCGACCGGGGCCGTTCCGCCGCGCCGACCGGCGCGAGTTGTCGGCGCGGCAACGGCGGGGTCGACTCGGGTTGCCGCAGGCCCAGGCCACTCAGCGAGGTGACTCCGAGGCGGCCGGCGAGCACCGGCACCTGATCCGGCTCGACCACGAAGATCACCTCACGTGGGCGCAGCGGTCGCAGCAGGAGCAGCGCCGCGCACACCACCAGCAGCACGCCGACGGCCAGCAGGCCCCAGGTGGCCGGGCCGGTCCACTCGGCCCGCAGTTCGGCGCGCAGGTCCAGGGCCAGGTCTGCCTCCCCGTCGGGGCGCATCACCACCAGGCTCATGGGTTGGTCGGCGAGGTCGTCCGCGCTCCACTCCAGGGAGCCGATCCCCTCGCGTACCCAGAAGGGTTGGCCCAGCGGCGTGACCGGCCCGCCGGCCGTCGCGGCGCCCGGGGTGTCCGCGACCGGGCCGGCCGGGTCAAGCCGGACCGGCAGCGGCCCCCGGGCCAGCGCCACCCGGCGGACCGTGGCGTGCGGGACCGCGTCCAGCCAGTTCCGCACCTCGGCGGTGGGCGCCAACCCGACGAAGGCCGGGCCGCCCGCGCCGCGGGCGTCCAGTCGCAGCCGGGTCTGTGCGGTACGCGCGAAGGACGCCTCCTGCCGCAGGAGTCGATCCAGGTCGGTGACGACGACCGCGTGACCCGGTGTGCGGACCGTCTCGAAACGGGCGGTGAAGGCTCCGCCGGGGTCGGCGTGACGGGTCACCAGCCACAGCCCGCCACCGGCGAACAGCGCCGGAATTCCCACGACCAACAGCAGCACTCCGGCGATCACCCGCACGAACCGCATCCGCACCGTCCCCCTCCGTAGCCAAATACCCGGCCGACCTTACCGACGTAGCCCGTCTGATCAGGGGATATCCACGGCACGGCCGGCACCGACTCGGAAAAGCGCGCTGGCCCGCCGGATGATCCGGCGGGCCAGCGGGTGAGACGGGGGGTCAGGCCTTGGCGACCGGCTCCCGGCGGGTACGCGCGAACGCCAGCCCGCCCAGCACCAGGCCGGCCAGGCCGGCGACGAGACCGGCCACACCGAGGCCGACCGCGAGCCCGTTGCCGTCGTCGTCGCCGTCGTCGTCGGGCGACGCGACGGCAGCGGTCGGCGCGGTCGAACCCGCCGGCGTCGCGGCGGCGGCCAGGGTGAGCACCGGCGCCGGGTGATCCGGCTCCTCGGCGCCCGGCGCCGGCTCGTCGATCCAACGCGAGATGTTGCCGTCCGAGTAGGTCTGCAGGGTCTTGAAGACCATCGAGTCGACCTGCGGCAGTGGGCCCAACGAGACCGGGAACTCCTGGAACTGCCCCGGCTTCACACCCGCGTCGCCGGCGGCCGTCCACGTGATCTTGGAGATCGCCTCGGTGAGCTGACTGCCGTGCACCTCGATTGGCGGGTCCACCTTGCGCTTCTCCGTGGTGACCGTCCAACCCGGCACCGGCATCGTCGACACCGAGCCGACCGGGGCGTTCTCCGGGAGCACCACCTCCAGCTTGGTGGTCGAGGCGGTGTCGCTCTCGTTGGGCACCCGGAACGCCAGGCGGGCGTAACCGCCCTGGGTCGCCTCCTTCGGGTTCACCGTGACGTGCGCCGACGCCGGTCCGGCGAAGCCGAACACAGCGGTGGCGGCGGCGGTGAACGCCAGGGCGGCAGCGGCGGTTGCGGTACGCCGGAATCCGGTCATGGGGTTCGCGAACCTCTCTAACGGATGGGCACGGTGGCGGTCACCGTGGCCTGGTCGATGTCGGTCGTACGGGCGGTGATCTTCAGTTGCCACTCACCGGCGGCCGGCAGGCTGATGTCGCCGTAGGCGTGGCTGTCCGTCAACCTCAGCAACGGCACCTCGATCGGCTCGATCCCGGCCGAGGGCAGCGCGACGGTCGCCTTCCACTCCGCGACCAGCAGCGGCTGGTTGTCCTTGCCGTACGCGTACAGGTGCACCGAGTTGTTGCCCCGCTCGGCCGGGCTCACCTCGACCTCCACGGTGACGAGCGGGCTGTCCAGCCTGGTGCTGAAGAGGCCGGCCTCGGCCCCAGCGGAGGGGCCGGCCGCGGCGGTGCGGGCCGGCGTGGTCTGCACGAGCGTGGCGGACACGGCCAGCACCACCACGGTGACGGCCAGCTCCACCAGGGCCGCCCGGCGCACCGGCACCGGACGTTGCGCCGCGACGCGGCTGCGCACCAGGTGCCGGGAGTACGCGGCCACGGCGATGACCAGCGCGAACAGACCGATCTTGGCGAGCAGCAAGCGCCCGTACGTGGTGTCGAAGAGCGCCTGCAGGGTGGCCACCTCGATCAACGCCTGGACGGTGCCGGCGAGCAGCAGCGCCGAGACGGCGAGCGCCGCCCAGCGCGACCAGATCGGCAGGATCGCGCCCAACTCCCGCTCGTCGGCCTGCCGCAGCAGGAAGACGGCGAGCATGAGCAGACCGCCCAGCCAGACCGCCATGCTGCCCAGGTGGACGGCGTCGACCACCACCGAGACCGCCGGCGCCGGGGAGGCCGCCGCGTGCCCGGCCAACGGCCAGGTCAGCAGGGCGACGCCGCCGAGCACGGCCAGGATGATCGCGTCCGCCCGGCCGGCGGGGCGGGCCAGCAGCGGACGCAGCAGGAAGACGGACGCCGCCAGCAGGCCGAGTCGGATCAGGTGGGCGGCCCCGAAGGAACTGCCGAACACACTGCCGAACCCCTCGCCGGTGACGTCGAAGAGACCACCGCCAGCCGTGTAGGGCACCTGCAACCACAGGTCCGCGAGGGTGGCGACGGCCACCAGACCGAGGCCGGTCCAGGCCAGCCGGGTCGGCCCCCGCCGGGAGAGCCGCTGGGGCCAGAGCGCAGCGAGCACCAACGCCGGACCGACCAGCAGCACCAGGCCGAGGTAACCGAGGAAACGGGCCACCTTCACCGCCGTCTCCACCACCGGGTTGGCGCGGCTGTCCGTACCCGAGTCGACCGGCGGGGTCGAGGGTGCGCCGACCGAGTAGGTGAACGCCCCGGAGACCGGATGACTGTCGGCGGAGATCACCCGGAAGCTGACCAGGTAGGTGCCCCGGGCACCGGCCGGGTCCACCGGGATGGTCACCACAGCGTCACCGAACGACGGTTCGCCCCGGTCGGCCCGGGACCCGTCCGGGGCGATGACCCGGATCTTGCCGGGCACCTTGCGGACCGACTCGCTGAACGTGAGGACCACCTCGGACGGCCCGTTCGGCACGATGGACGCGGCGGCCGGACTGCTGCTCTGCAGCACCGCGTGGGCGCTGGCGGGCGTGGCTGGCGCGATCAACAAGGCCACGACGGTGACCAGGAGGCCGGCGGCTGCGGCCAACCGGGCGGCCCAACGGCGGGGGGCGACAGTCATGCCGGCCATGGTCGCCGATGGGTGTCCCTTTCGGCGACCCGAGGGGGGTGGTCGCTGCCGTGTTCACACGTCATGAACTGGTAGTCGGCCCGGGGTGGGGAAAAGTTCCCGACGTGGCGCAGACCATCCAAGGGCCGAACGACCCTAACGCGGTGCCGGGTGCCGCGTAACCTGGTTTGTCGTGATCCCTGTCCCGCGTGACTCCGGTGCCGCCGGCCCGGCCGCGCCGGCCGACGAGGTCGCCCGGGACCCGGCAACCGAGTGGGCGCTGACCGCCCGGGCCGGTGACGCCACCGCCCAGGGCGCGTTCGTCCGGCTGACCCAGGCCGACGTCTGGCGGTTCGCCGCCGCCCTGGTCGACCCGGACAGCGCCGACGACCTCACCCAGGAGACGTACCTGCGGGCGTTTCGGGCCCTGCCCGCCTTCGCGGGTCGCTCCAGCGCCCGCACCTGGCTGCTCGGCATCGCCCGGCGGGTCTGCGCCGACCACCTGCGCACGGTCATCAGGCGTCGCCGGCTCGACGAGCGCCTCGCCGCGAACGCGTACACCGACCGACCGCACCCCGACCCGGCCGGCCAGCTCGGTGCCGCCGACCTGGTCCGCCGGCTCGGCCCCGAGCGGCGCTCCGCGTTCGTGCTCACCCAACTGCTCGGCCTGTCGTACGCCGAGGCGGCCGCCGTCGAGGGAGTGCCGGTGGGCACCATCCGTTCCCGGGTCGCCCGGGCCCGTGACGACCTGGTCGAGGCGGTCGGCGACGCCCTGGCCGGCTGAACCCGGAACTTCCGGCGCGGACGGGACGACAAATGAGCGTGACTGCACCTTCCACCCGAGGCGGCCGGTGGCCCCTGGTCCGCCCCTGGCTCGGCCTCGCGGCCCGGTTCGGCCTCGCCGCCGTCTGGCTGGTCGCCGGCGCGTCGAAGGTCAGCGACCTCGCCGCCTCCGGGCGGGCGGTCAACGCGTACCAGGTGTTGCCGTACGACGTGGCCACCGTGGTCGGCGCGGCGCTGCCCTTCGTCGAGCTGGCATTGGGCGTGCTGCTGCTGCTCGGGCTGGCCACCCGGCTCGTCGCCGGGGTCTCCGCCACGCTGCTGGTGGTCTTCATCGCGGGGATCGCCTCGGCCTGGGCGCGCGGGCTGGCCATCGACTGCGGCTGCTTCGGCAGCGGCGGGCAACTGGCGGCGGGGCAGGCACCCAGTTACCTCCCGGAGATCCTCCGGGACCTGGGATTCTTGGTTCTGGCCGGATTTCTGCTGATCTGGCCGCGTACGCCGGTATCCGTGGACGGGTGGTTGTCCGGCGAACCCGTTGTGGAGGACGAGGATGAGTAGTCGCAAGGGGCAGCGCGACGCCGCCCGGGTGGTGCGTGCGCAGTTGGCCCGCGAGCGCCGACGCCGCCGCACGATCTGGGTCTCCGCCGCCGCGGTCGTCGTCCTGCTCATCGCCGGCGTCATCGGCTGGGCCGTCTGGTCCAGCCAGCGCTCCGACGACTTCACCACCCCACCCGGCGCCAACGACGCCGGCACCGGCATCGTCGTCGGCAGCGGCCCGGTCACCATCGACGTCTACGAGGACTTCCTCTGCCCGATCTGCAAACAGTTCGAGGAGACCAGCGGGTCGACGCTCGAACAGTTGGTGGCCGAGAACAAGGCAAAGGTCGTCTACCACCCGGTCGCGTACCTCAACCGCTTCTCCACCACCGAGTACTCCACCCGCGCCTCGGCCGCCTCCGGCTGCGCCGCGGCGGGCGGCAAGTACCACGAGTACGCCAAGGCGCTCTTCGCCCAGCAGCCGCCGGAGGGCAGCGCCGGGCTCACCGACGACAAGTTGATCGACATCGGCACCAGCGTGGGCCTCGACCGGGGCTCCTTCGGCAGCTGCGTGAAGGACGAGACGTACAAGGGTTGGACCGAACACGTCACCGACGACGCCAGCCGGAGCAACGTCACCGGCACGCCGACCGTCAAGGTCAACGGTCAGCGCGTCGAGAACCCCACCCCGGACGCTCTCACCGCAGCCGTGGCGGCGGCCGGCAAGTGATCCGTACCCTGCTGGGCCGCGCCGGCCTGGTCGCCGCCGCAGCCGCCGTGGCGACCCTGATCAGCGCGGCCCCCGCCGCCGCGCACGGCGCGGACGCACCGAACGGCACCGACTACCGCACCCGGACCACCGGGGTCGCGCCGGCGCGGCCAGGGCTTGAGGTACGCGTCATCGAGGCGGGCGCCCGACTGGAGTTGACCAACCGCACCGGGCGCACCATCGAGGTCATCGGCTACTCCGGAGAGCCCTACCTGCGCGTCGGCCCGGACGGGGTCTTCGAGAACGACCGCTCCCCCGCCACCTACCTGAACCGCACCATCGACGGGGACACCGCGCTCCCGGCCGAGGCCGACCCGGCCGCCGCACCCTCCTGGCGGCGCATCGCCGACGGCACCACCGCGCGGTGGCACGACCAGCGCGCACTGTGGCAGGAGTCGACGCCACCACCTGCGGTACGCGCCGCACCGGACCGCGAGCACCGGGTCCGGGACTGGACCATCCCGCTGCGCGACGGCACCGACCCGGTGATGATCGGCGGCACGCTGGACTGGGTGCCGCCGCCGGACGCGTACACCTGGTGGGCGGTGACCATCGTGGCGCTGCTCGCGGTGGGCGCGCTCGGCCTGCTCGCCGCCGCCGCGACGGCCGGTCGGCGAGCACTCTCCGCGCTCGGTGCGCTGCTGATCGTCGGCGGCGCGGTCGCCGTGGTGTACCCGGTGGGGCGCGAGTTGGACGCCGGCGCGCAGGGTGTCGGCCCGGTGGTGGTCGGGTTGCTCTCCGGGCAGGTCTGGTCACTGCTCACCGGGCTCGGCGCGATCGCCGCCGGGTGGTACGCGCTGGCCCGCCGCCCGTCCGCCGACTTCGTGGTGGCACTGGCCGGGGCCTGCCTGGCACTCTTCGCCGGCGCGGCGAACGCCACCGTGTTCGCCCGGTCCATCGCCCCGGTGCCCTGGTCACCCGAGGTCGCCCGCGTCATGGTGGCGGCGGTGCTGATCGCCGGTGCCGGAGCGACCGCCGCCGGCGTCCTCCGCCTGCACGCCACCGCACGGGCCGCCGCCCGATCGCCGCGCGCCGCAGACACCGACCGGCGGGCTACCGCCGCGGGGTGAAGCCGTAGGGAAGCTCAAGACGGTGACGGGCCAGCAGGGCCGAATCGGTCAGCAGATCCAGGGTGGGAGCGTCGGCGACGATCCGGCCACCGTCCAGGATCACCGAACGCTCGCACAGCTCCGCCGCGTACGGCAGGTCGTGCGTGACCATCAACAGGGTCACCGGCAGGCCGCGCAGGATCTCGGCGAGCTCACGACGGGCCGCCGGGTCCAGGTTCGACGACGGCTCGTCGAGCACCAGGATCTCCGGGTGCATGGCGAGCACGGTGGCCACCGCCACCCGGCGGCGCTGCCCGAACGACAGGTGCTGCGGGGCGCGGTCCCGGTGCTCACTCATCCCCACGGCGGCGAGCGCCTCGTCCACCCGGGCGGCCAGCTCGGCCCCGCGCAGGCCCAGGTTCGCCGGCCCGAACGCCACGTCCTCCGCCACCGTGGGCAGGAACAGCTGGTCGTCCGGGTCCTGAAAGACGATGCCCACCCGGCGACGCACCTCGGCCAGGGTGGCCCGATCCGGGCTGACCGTCAGCCCGCCGACGTTCACACTGCCCTCGGTCGGGGTGAGGATGCCGTTGAGGTGCAACACCAGCGTGGTCTTGCCAGCGCCGTTGGGCCCGAGCAACGCCACCCGGTCGCCGCGCGGCACGGTCAGGTCAACCCCCCGCAGGGCGACGTGCCCGTCCGGGTACGCGTAGCGAACGCCCCGAACGTCCAGCGAGACAGCGGTCTGCACGACACCGATCATGACAGCACCACGGCGGTGGCGGCGACGGAGACCGCCAACACCGGGACGGTCGCCGCGACCAGCCACTGACCGACGCTCGCCGCACCCTCGCCCTGCCACACGGCGGGCATCCGCCCGGTGTAACCCCGCGACAGCATCGCCAGATAGACCCGCTCGCCGCGCTCGAAGGCACGCAGGAACAACGCCCCGATCCCGGCGGCGAAGCCGCGCAACTGCCACAGGAAGCGCGGGTCGTCACCCCGGGAGATCCGCGCCACCCGCATCCGCCGCGCCTCGCCGACGAGCACGTCGAGGTAACGCAGCATGAACGTGGCGATCTGGGTGAGCACCTGCGGGCAGTGCAGCCGGTCCAACCCCACGATCAGGTCCCGGGTGGTGGTGGTCGCCGCGAGCAGCAGCGAGGCGAGCACCCCCAGCGTCCCCTTGGCCAGGATGTTCCACGCCCCGTGCAGCCCGTCCTCGGACAGGCGCAGGCCCAGCACCTCGACCCGGTCGCCGCTGCCCAGGAACGGCAGAGCGACGGCGAACAGCACGAACGGCAGCTCGATCAACGCCCGGCTGAGCAGCCACCGTGGGCCCACCCGGGCCAGCGCCGCCACCACCGCCACCAGCACGGCGTACGCGCCGAAGGCCCAGAACGCCGCACGTGGGGTGGCCACCACGGCGATGGTGAAGACCACCATCGCCACGATCTTGACCTCGGGCGGGAGCCGGTGCACCGGCGAGTCCGACTCGCGGTACAGCACGTGCCCGTGACCGGCCCCCATCCGCGTACCCCCGCTCAGCCGTTGGCGCCGGCGTGGCGGCGATCGTCGCCGGACGCCACGATGTCGCCCTCGGCGGACGTCGTCGCGTCACCGTCGGCCGGCATGGTGCCCCGGCGACGCAGCAGCCAGAAGCCACCGGCGCCGACCGCGAAGGTCACCAGCACCCCGAGCACCCCGGACAGGCCGGTGGACAGGAAGCTGTTCTGCACCCCCCGCACGCCGTAGTCGGCGAGCGGACTGTCGGCCAACTCGTGGTCCTTCGCCTGCTGCGCCGGGCAACTGCCAGCGACGATGGTGTCGTCGGCGTCGACGGTGCAGCCCTTGAGCAACGACGAGTCCAGCCCGTCCGGGTGCGACGAGGCGTAGTTGCTGACCACGCCGGCGAGCAGCAGGGCGACCAGCAGGCCGCCGGCCAGGAAAGCCCAGGAACGGTTCTTCATCGGACACCTCCGGCGACCGGGACGACGGGAGCGGCGGGCGTACGCAGGGAGCGCAGCGCGTACACCAGGTCGGGGCGTACCTTCGCGACGGTGAGCACCGTGGTCGCGGTGATCAGGCCCTCACCGATGCCGATCAGCAGGTGGACGCCGGCCATCGTGCCGGCCAGGCCACCCAGGTTGCTGCCCAGGTCGGTGGTGCCACCCAGCCAGTACTGCAGGACGAAGCCCTGCGACGCCACCACCACGCTGACCGTCGCGGCGACGAACGCGGTCACGGCCAGACCGGCTCGGGTGCGGGGCAGCACCCGCAGCAGCAGCGCGATCAGCGCGTACGCCGCGGCGGTGCCGAGCAGTGCCATGTTCGTGATGTTGAGGCCGAGCATCGCCACCCCGCCGTCACCGAAGATCAGTGCCTGTACGACAAGCACCACGGCCACGCAGAGCGCGCCGACCCACGGGCCGACCAGCATGGCGGCGAGCGCGCCACCGAGCAGGTGGCCACTGACGCCGGCCGTGAAGATCGGGAAGTTGAGCATCTGGACGGCGAAGATGAACGCCGCCACCAGGCCGGCCATCGGGGCCAGCCGGTCGTCCAGGTCACGCCGGCCGCGCAGAACGCAGGCGGTGAGCGCGGCAAGCGCGAGGGCAGCGAAGATCGCTGCCACGGGACCGTCGATGATCCCGTTCGAGATGTGCATCGCCAGTGTCTCCACGCGACCTCCCACGCATCAGCGGGCCCCGACCGGGCCGGCGTGGCTCAGCCTATTTCCCATGCCTCGTTGTTGCCATAGTCTGGCAACAACGCGAGGTAATGATCACCTTTACCGGAGATGACAAGCCGGGGCGGCCAGCAGCGACGGCACCGGCGGGCACGGCGGTAGGGTCGGGCCATGACCGCGCCCGACCGACTCTCCCCCGGTGACCCCGCGCCCGAATTCACCCTCGGCACCGACACCGGCGACCAGCTCTCCCTCGCCGACCTGCGAGGCCGCAAGGTCGTCCTGTACGCCTACCCGGCCGCGATGACCCCCGGCTGCACCAAGCAGGCCTGCGACTTCCGCGACTCGCTCGCCTCACTCCAGGCCGCCGGCTACGAGGTCGTCGGCATCTCCCCGGACAAGCCGGAGAAGCTGGCGAAGTTCCGCGAGCGCGACGCCATCACCTTCCCGCTGGTGTCCGACCCGGACAAGGCCGTGCTGACCGCGTACGGCGCGTACGGCGAGAAGCAGCTGTACGGCAAGACCGTCACCGGCGTGATCCGCTCGACGTTCGTGATCGACGCCGACGGCAAGATCGAGCGGGCGCTCTACAACGTGAAGGCCACCGGGCACGTCGCCAAACTCCGCCGCGACCTCGACCTGGACTGATCTGTCGAACCCGTTCGCTACGGTCCGTCAGTGGTCCGATACAAGTACACGCCCGAAGCGCTGGCCGCCGCTGCCGCCGTCGCCCGCAACATCACCGAGGTGATGCGGTTGCTCGGCGTACGCGTCAGCGGTGGCTCGCACGCGCACATCAGCCGACAGCTCAAGCGGTTCGGCATCGACACGTCGCACTTCATGAGGCAGGCACCCAACAAGGGTCGCAGCGGTGTACGGCGCACCACCTCCGCACAGCTTCTGGTTGTGCTGCCCGAAGGGTCCCGTCGGACGCCCGGAGCGCGGTTGAAGTGGGCGCTGGGCACACTCGGTGTGCCGCAGGAGTGCGAGGGCTGTGGGATAGGGCCGGTGTGGCGTGGCGCGCCGCTCATCCTGCACGTCGACCACATAAACGGTGACTTCCTCGACAACCGGCCACCGAATCTCCGGCTCCTCTGCCCGAACTGCCACAGCCAGACCGCCACCTACGCCGGCCGGCGAAAACGGGCCTTTGATATCCCCAGCCTCGCGACGCCGACCGATGGGGAGGAACGCCACGACGGGGCGGCCAGCTCCGATCGCCGGCCGGCCACTCGCTCAGAGATCGTCGACCTCGTCGGTCGGGTCGACGCCCAGCAGGTGACGGCCTTGGAGGCGGCACGGCAGTTGGGTTGGACCCCGGCGTATCTACACAAGGTTCGGCGAAGGCTCGAGCAGGACGGCGTATTGAAAGCACGCCCGAACCGCAGCTGGCGTTCGGCGGCCCGTCGCGACGCGGTCATCGAACAGGCGCTGGCGCATCCGGATGCCGGGCCGAAGCGACTGTCCGGCATCCTTCGCAATCTGCCTGGCGAAGGATGCAGAGTCAGTCACGGCACGATCTCGACCCTTCTCAGGGAGGCCGGGCTCAACACCGTCGAAGCCAGACGCTCTAGACTCAGGGAGTTGGCGGGAGTGGCGTAACGGCAGCCGCGCAGGTCTTAGGAACCTGTATCCGGAAGGATGTGGGGGTTCGAATCCCCTCTCCCGCACAGGTCGACACAGATCACCTGCTGGGCGGCGGTGTCGGGCGCGTCACTGTTTCGGGTCGCGGGCCTGGTCTCCGGGTCAGGATGGCGGGCGTGAGTCTGCGCTTCGTCCTCGACCCCGACCTGACCCCACAGCTGCGAGCCGAGATCGTCGACCTGTGGGTGGACGTCAGCAACGCCGGCGGGGCGGTCGGCTTCGTGCCACCGGTCACCGCTGCCGACGTGCACGTCATCGCGGATCCAACCTTCGCCGGCATCGCCGACGGACCGGACCGGCTGCTGGTCGGTTACTCCGGGGGCCGACTGGCCGCCATGTTGATCTTCAGTGACAACCGTTTCCCGCTCAAGGCGCACTGGTGTGTGTTGAAGCGGGTGATGGTCCACCCGGACACCCAGGGCAGCGGCTACGGCTCGGCGCTGATGGTGGAGGCCGCCCGGCTGGGCAGGGTGTTCGGCCACGAGGCGCTGCACGTCACGGTGCGCGACGGGCTGGGGTTGGACAAGTTCTACGGCCGCCTCGGCTATCGGGAGATCGGCCGGCTGCCGCGCGCGTTGCGGGTGGCCCCCGATGACGACCGGGACGAGATTCTGATGTGGCTCGATCTGACGGTCGCCGACTGAGCGGTCAGCCCGCACACCAGCGGGCGTTCGCCCCGGCCGAACCGGTGGCCGGCGCGCTGGTGGTCGGCGCGCTCGTCCTCGCCACCTCGACCGGGCGACGGGCCGGCGTGGGCGTGGCGGCGGGCCGGTTCGTCGGTGGCCGGGTCGACGCGGACGGACGCCGGGTGGCCGCCCCGGCGCCGGACGTGTACATCCGGACCGCGCTGTTCTGCACTTGGCCCGGCGCCATCCGAATGCCGCCGACGGTGACCCGGTTGCCGTACACGTCGCTGACCCGAAGGTTGAACGGGCCCGGCCCGGCGCCGGAGGGAATCAGCCAGTAGTTGTAGTCCTGCCGGGCGGCCGACTGCCAGGGGCCGCTGTCACCCTGCCGGACCTCGACGGACCGCAGCGGGTTGCCGTGGTTGCCGACGCGGACGGCGAACCACCACTGGGACGCGCCCTCCTTGATCCGGAAGGTGAGTGGCCCGGGTAGCGGCGGGTTGACCACCGCGCGGTAGGTGACCGGTACGAGGCCCTGGACCGGGTCGGCGATCCGGGCGAACGCCTCACGGGACAGGTCGAGGTGGCCGGGCTCGCACTCCGGGCACTGGTCCATGATGAGCACCCGGACGGTGCCCTTCGGCCCGACGACGTCGACGAATCCGCCGCAGGCGGCGCCGGCGGCGTACTCCGTCGGACCGAGCGCGACGTAGAGCCGGTTGGCCGGTGCGGCCGGGTTGGAGCAGTTGCCGCCCGCGCCCTCGGAGTCGTAGAAGGTCGCCTTGCCGGTGTGCGTGGCGTTGCCGGTGGGTGGCGCGGCGACCAGCGCCCGGCCGACGGCGCAGGCCGGGGCGGCGCCGGAGCGCAGGGTGAGGGTGAACCCGAGCGCCGCCGCGAGGACGGTGACGCCGGCGGCGACCAGCCAGGGCTTCGCGCCGGACGGCGGCGCGGGCCGGTCCGCTGGAGGATGGTCCAGGTCGATGTCGATGTCGACAGCGCTTCCGTCCGTCACGACGGCGATGCTGCCGGACCGGGGCGCGTACCGACAAGCGGGCTAAGCCAAAGCTAAGACAGCATCGACGGACGGTGATCGGAGGGTGCCGGTCGCTGGTCGAGGGCCCGGTCAGGTCGTGATGACGATCGGGGCGTCCACGGCCAGGGGCCCACTGTCGAGCGGCACCAGGTTCAGTCCGAAGAGGAGCTTCTGCTTGACGTTGCGGTGTCGGCCGAGGGTGCGCAGGGGTTCCTTGTTGCGTACCCCGGTCTCCTGGTCGGTGGTGGTCACCACGCAGCGGTCGCACGGCCCGGCGGCCCGGAACAGCCGGTCGCCGATGCGCAGCGGCCGGCCGGCCCAGTCATCTTCGGCCCAGGCCGGCGCACCGCTGACCACCAGGTTGGGCCGGAATCGGGTCATCGGCACCGGCTCCTCCCCCGTCTCGGCCAACCAGTCGTTGAGGACGTCGAGGGAGGCGGCGTTGGCCAGCAGCAGCGGGTAGGCGTCGGCGAAACTGACCTGGTCGCCGGTGTCGTGTTCGCGGCCCTCGGCGGCCAGGTGGCGGGTCGGCTGGGCCAGCCAGACCAGCCGGACCGGGCGGCCGAGCAGGGTGCCGAGCCAGGCGTCGGCCGCCGGGCCGGCCAGCAGCGCGGGGACTCCGAAGGTGCGGCTGCGGAAGGTACGCACCGGGACCGGTTCGCCGTCGGCCGGTTCCGGCACGTCGAGGTCGGGCTGGCCGTCGGCGCGCAGCGTCAACCCGCCGGGGTGCACCGAGGCGTGCAGGCCGACGAGTCGGGTCGTCTCCCGTTGGGTGACGCCGACGCCGTCGGCGTCCACGACCATCCAGCGTCGGTCGCCGGCCAGGCCCCAGGGGTGCACGAACGCGTCGTCGTGGTCGAGCCGGTGGCAACCCTTGACGGGGTACGTGTGAATCGAGGTCAGCCGCACCTGGCTACCATGCCACGCCGATGCCGTCGCCCGGGTACCAGTGGTTGGCCGGGCTCTCCCGGTAGGCGAGGAACCGCCGGCCGGTGCGTTCGGCGTGCTCGGCGAGGACGTTGGTGCTGGTGACGTTGTCGGTGAGCAGGATCGCGTCGGGGGCGAGCTTGGGCTCGACGGCGTCGAACTCACGCTTCTCGTGGGCACGACTGTGGTCGCTGTCGTGCAGGAACAGGTCGACCGGGCGGTCCAGTGCGGCGATCGAGGCGATCGAGTCGCCGATCACCAGGTCGACGACGTCCGACCATGGGGTGGCTCGGGCGAGGTACCCGGCCTCGGGGTTGATGTCCAGCGAGGTGACCCGGCCCGGGTGCCCCTCCTGTGCGTTGCGTAGCAGGGCGGACGCCAGGACGCAGGTGCCCAGTCCCTTGTCCACGCCGGTCTCCACGATGTGCGAGGGGCGGGTGGCTCGGACGATCGCGTACCAGCCAACGCGTCGGGCATAGCAGACTTTCCTGTCGGCGAGACCACGGCGGGCCGCGGTGGCGGTGGTCTGCTCGATGTGGTGTCGCAGCACGTCGTCGGACTCGATTTCGGCGACGTGGCCGCGGGCCTGCTGGATCGGGATGTCGCAGACGACGCTGACGAACCAGGTCAGGTGGTGGCGGCTCAGCTTGGTCAGCTCATATGTGTAGTTGTGATGTTCACGGGAGGTGACCAACCAGCGGGCTGAGTCGCGCAGAACCTTGGCGTCGTGGCGGGCGACCCGGGCGAGTCGCTTAGGGAATGCGGCGACAGGTGCGAGTGGCGTACGGGCGATGGCTCGGCGCAGCTGCGTGACGTCCACCGCTGCTTCATATCAGGTTCAGGCAATCGTTCGGGGAAAAAGCCTTTTGGTCAGGATGTGCAGCCGGATGGACCGGACAGGGGTACATGCCTGTAACCCAGAATCAGTAGCATCGCGGCATGCAGTATCGCCAGGAGTACGTGGAACCCCAGACCCAGTTCTTTGACCAGCAGTCGCCGCCTGAGCCGACTCAGGCTCCCCGATCGCGGCGACGCCGCCCGCGGTGGCAGAGGGTCGCTCTGATCACCTTTCTGGTGATGGCGTTGCTCGGCGGTGGCAGTCTGATCGCGGGTGGGCTTTACTTCCGCTCGATCGATTCTGGGATCGACCGGGTCGACGCGTTCGCTGACGTCCCCGAAGAGGGCCGTCCGCAGGCGGCGGCCAAGGGCGCGCTGAACATGCTGATCCTGGGTAGTGACTCCCGTGATCCGGAGGGCACGACCGGCTCGCGTACCGACAGCATCATCCTGGCTCACATCCCGAAGGATCGATCCAGCGCTCAGCTCGTCTCGATCCCCCGTGACACCTGGGTGCCGGTGCCGCGCTCGAAGAACGGCAACAACGGCGGCCGGGACGCGAAGATCAACGCAGCCTATGCCTGGGGTGGCGTGCCGCTGATGGTGCAGACCGTGGAGAAGTTCACCGACGTCCGGATCGATCATGTCATGATCATTGACTTTGCCGGATTCGTGGAGATTATCGACGCGCTGGGCGGCGTCGATATCGACTCGGAGAAGTCGTTCACCTCGATCCACCCGCCGTTCCGTACCTTCAAGCAGGGCATGCAGCGGATGGACGGCGAGGCCGCGCTGGACTATTCGCGGCAGCGTAAGCAGTTCGCCGACGGCGACTTCGCCCGCATCCGGCACCAGCAGCAGGTCATCAGGGCAATCATGGACAAGGCGGCCTCCGGCGGCATCCTCACCAACCCGAGCCGGCTCAACTCGTTCGTCAAGGCCTCGTCCAGCGCGGTCTCGGTCGACGAGAAGATGTCCCTGCTGGACATGGCGACCGACCTGCGCAACCTGCGTGGCGGCAACATGACCTTCCTGACCAGCCCGACGAAGGGCACTGGCCGGGTCGGCAGCGAGAGCGTGGTCTTCGCCAACACCGAGAAGGCCAAGTCGTTCTACAGTGCGGTACGCCGCGACGCGGTGCCGGAGATCCTGGCCGCCGGTAAGTAGGGCGTTCAATTGGCCATCCGGCTATGGCGGCGCAGCTGAGCGACTCATATCCTGCGATCGCCCGAAGGCGCGACATGTAAGGCCGAGGGCAACCACGGGGGAGGAACCGATCATGTCACGCCATTCGGCGGTGAGTTATTCCAGCACGCCTGACGAAGCCGCGCAGCACTCTCTGGTGCCGCAGCAGCAGGCCGCGCCCACCGAGTCGGGGACCGCAGAGAACGAGCCAGCGAACGACGCACCAACCGTCGGCGCGATGCCCCGCGTCGAGCGGCCCGAACCGGCGGCCAAGGCAGCGATGGTCCCCGGTCTCGACACGACCGCGGTGCTGCCCTACGCCAGCTCCCGGGCCTCCACCGGCACGCGTTTCCTGCGCGCCTGGATGATGACGGCTCCCGTCGATGTGGTGGCACTGCTGGCGCCGTTGCTGCTGACGCAGAACTACTGGCGCGGGACGCTGGCCAACGCCGCCCTCACGGTGGCGATCTTCGCGGCGGGCGGGCTCTACCGGGCCCGGCGACACGTCAGCATTCTCGACGAGCTGCCGATCCTCTGCGGACGGCTGCTGGCTTCGGCCGCGGTGGTGGCCATCATCGCGGCCGAACGGCACGCCTCGGTGGAGTACGTGACCAGCTTCATGCGCGGCGTCGCGCTCTCCGCGGCGTTGGTGATCGCCGGTCGTGCGCTCAGCCGGAAGTTCACAATCGTCGCGCGTCGGCGGCGGTGGGTGGAGCACAACGCCATCATCATCGGCAGCGGCCCGATCGGCGTGGAGCTGGCCCGGCTGCTGCGGCGCTACCCGCAGTACGGTCTGCGCTTCGTCGGCTGCGTCGACGCCGCGTCCCGACAGGACACCGGCGCGGTGCCGCTGCTCGGCACCCTCGACAACGTCGAGCAACTGGTCCGCCTGCTCAACTGCGACGTCCTGGTCATCGCCGACCCGGACTGCACCGAGTCCACCCTGATCGCGACCCTGCTCCAGCCCAACACCTCGCGCTGCGACCTGTGGGTGGTGCCACGGCTGTGGGGGTCCCGGTCCCAGGCCGGATACCCCGACCACATCGGTGCCATCCCGATCGCCAAGATCGGCGATACGACCCTGTCCGGGCCGCGGTGGGCCATCAAGCGGGCCTCGGATGTCCTCGTCGCCACCCTGGCGCTCATCGTGCTGAGCCCGGTCCTGCTGCTCTGCGCGATCGCCACGTTCATCGACGGTGGCCGTGGCATCTTCTTCTACCAGGAGCGGATCGGCCGGTACGGCAAACCGTTCAAGGTGATCAAGTTCCGGTCGATGCGCCCGGTCGACGAGCAGGAGTCTCAGACCAACTGGTCCATCGCACACGACCGGCGCGTCGGCCCGATCGGGCGGTTCATGCGCCGCACGTCCCTCGACGAGCTTCCGCAGTTGTGGAACATCGTGCGCGGTGAGATGAGCGTGGTCGGGCCCCGGCCGGAACGGCCGCACTTCGTGGAGAAGTTCTCGGCCGAATACCCGAACTACGCGATGCGCCACCGGGTGCCCGTCGGCCTCACCGGGCTCGCTCAGGTCAGTGGCCTGCGCGGCGACACCCCGATCTCCGACCGGGCCAGGTTCGACAACTACTACATCGAGAACTGGTCGCTCTGGCTCGACGTGAAGGTGGTGCTCCGGACGGTGGCGGAGGTCTTCCGCGGTGGTGGTCGCTGACGGTCCCGACCGGCCGGTCGGGTCGTGACCGTCAGTCGCGCGCCAGGAACGGCAGCATCTTCGGCTCGTACCCGCCGCCGATGTAACGCGCCGGATCGGCCTGCAGGACCTCGGCCAGCAGGGTGCCGACGACATCCCGGAAGTCCGTCGTCGCCTTGAGGTCACCGTCGTCCAGGTCGGTCAGGCTCGGCTGCTCCCCGTAGAGCCCACCGGCGACCTGGGAACCCAGCACGAGGACAGGGCCGGCGGTTCCGTGGTCGGTGCCATCAGAGGCATTCGCCCGGACCCGCCGGCCGAACTCGCTGTAGACGACAGTGGTGACCTGGCGACCGGCCTCGGTACGCGACAGTCGGCCGGCGAAGCTGGTCAACGCCTGGTCGAGCTGGCGCAGCAGGAACTCGTGGCCGATCCGCTCCGAGGCATGCGTGTCGAACCCACCCAGACTCACCGAATACACCCGGGTGGGGACCCCGGCCTCGACGCACTGCGCCACCCGCAGCAGTTGTGCGGAGAGGACGTTCGACCCGCCCGTACTCGTAGCGGGGCTCTCCGGTTGGACGGTGACCTCCGGTGCGGCGCTGGCGGCTTCGGCGTCCCGGATGAGTTGGTTGATGTTGATGAGGTTGGCGTACGCGTCGGCGGCCCGCGCCTGCAACTCCGACTCGTTCGGCTCCCTGCGCCCCAGCACGCCGATCATGTCCGGGGTGATGCCGGTCGGCAGCTTGAGCCCACCGATGCTCACGCAGGCCCCGGTGCGGGTCTCCCCGGCGAGAAGGGGCGGGAGCATGGGCTCGAAGCTGACCGCGGCCTCGGGCGCGGCCTTGGTGCCGTCCAACCAACGGCCCACCCACCCCGAGCTGGTCGGACCGCTGGGCGAAGCGCTCTGCCAGATGTCCATGGAACGGAAGTGGCTCCGGTCCGGTTTCGGATAGCCGGCGCCGAGGACGACCGCCAACCGCTGCTCACCCCACAGCGAACTCAAGCCCTTGAGCATCGGGTTCAGCCCCAGCGCGTCGTCGAGGCGAAGCACCCGCTCGGGTTCGTAGGCCAGCTCGGGCCGGGCCGCGTAGTAGGCCCGACTCGCGTACGGGATGACGGTGTTGAGGCCGTCGTTGCCGCCGTAGAGGGTGACGATGACCAGCTTGGGGGTCTTACGGTGGTCTTCCCGGGCGGACGCCTCACCTGCGGTGTGCAGGAGACCGCCCAGGCTCAACTTGGCCGCACCGGCAACGAGGGCGCTGCCGCCGACAACTCCGGAGGCCAGCAGGAATCTGCGCCGGGTCACTGCATCCATGTCACGTCACCAGGTATTCCGGGCTCGCCAATCCGATGGTCAACAGGTGCTGCGGGTCGGTGGTGGCCTTCAGGGCCGCGTACGTCCTGTTGGTCCAGGTCTCGATGGTGAGAACGTGTGCCACGTCCTCCGGGGTGAGCCGTTGCGCAGGAACCAGCTGGGCGATCCGGCCGGCGAGGTTCAGGCGGGCCTGCGCCGCCCCGACGGTCAACCACTCGGCCCCGGCCGGCCACCCCTCGACACTCGGCGGCGCGAACGGCAGTTGGCCCAGCCGCTCCAGACCATTGAGGACGTACGTCGACATCTCATCAGACAACTCCCCGGGCCGCAGCCCCAGATGTCGCATCGCGCCGACGAACCACTCGGTCGGTTGCTTCACCAACCTGCCGGCGCTGGCGCGGAATGCGTCGTCCTCGAAGAGCTTCCGCAGCATCGACATCGAGTTCGGGAAAACGGCCACCATGGCGTCCCGGGTGGACTTCGGAATCGGGTCGGTCGAGGATGCGTAGCGGAACCACAGCCGCTCAGCGATGAAGGCGGCGCACCGATCCTGCTTGAGCAGGAAGTCGACGAGCGAGTGGGCGTCGAAGTTCTTGGTCGTGCCAAGGATCGTCTTGGCCCCGTTGTCGTGCCAGCCCGGGCTGAAGAAGGTGCGGGCGCCGTCGTAGTCGATCCGCCAGCCGGTCAGCGCGCGACCCGCCGCCTTCACATCCTGTTCGGAGTATCGGCCGATGCCGAGCATGAAGAGTTCCATCAACTCGCGGCCGAGGTTCTCGTTGGGGGCCGTCCGGGTGTTGGACTCGCCGTCGAGCCAGAAGACCAGCGCCGGGTCCGTAATCATCTTGTGCGCCATCACCGCGAAGTCCAGTGAGCTGCGCAACGTGCGATGCTGGGTCAGCATCAGTTGGGGCCGCAACACCTTCCGCACGGAGGTGGCCCAGTGCCCGTGCCAGAAGAACCACAGTTTCTCGCGCGTCTGGTGATCGGCCACGGTGAGGCGATCCAGCCACCACTGGGTGATCCGCGCCGTCTGTCGCCAACGCTCCTCGCTCGCCTTGGCGCGCTGGGCGACGGTCGGGCTCGACAGCCCGGAGAGAGGATCCGGACCCAGGACCGGCACGGGGGCCAGCGACGCTCCCACGTCCGGCGCGGTGGGCGCGGTGAGAGCGGCGACTGTCGCGTCGTACCCGGCCTTCTTCGCGGCGGCCAACTCAGCGGCGGTCGGGCCAAAACCGGCGCGGCGCAGTAGCAACGCGAGATCGTCGGCCATGCCAGCAAATGTATGCGACGTCGATGACCCGGTCGAGCCACGGGTCTGGAATTCCAATGTGCTGAATTGGTGACGACGATCCGGACCGGCGCCGCGCCGATCAGCGAAGCGTCGGCGTGGGTGGCCGACGGATCGGCGGCGGGCCGGGCGGCGCGGTGCTGACCTCGGGGCTGGTCAGCCGGGCCAGGCCCGCGTGGTCGCCCTTGAAGACGTTCTTGCTGTAGTTGCCGGGCTGGGACGGATCACCGGGCGCGTACTGCCAGATGGTCTCGGTGGACCAGCCGGCGGGCAGCGGCGGCCGGGTTGTGGTGTAGCCGGCGATGTCCAGCAGGAGGTCGCCGAAGGAGGGGTCACTGTTGGTGCAGGGGTTCCAGAAGTTGGTGTTCGTGTAGATCATCATCGGTCGACCGATGCGGGCCTTGACCTGGTCGGTGAACACCCGCACCCAGTTGGTCAGCTCCGCCGGAGTGAGCCCGTAGCAGGTCGGTGCGCCGGCCCAGTACGGCCACTCGAAGTCGAGCATCGGCACGAGCGTGCGGGAGTCCTTCGCCCACCGCATGTTGTTGATGAAGTAGTTGGCCTCCCCCACCGGGTCGCGCCCGTCCGGGCGGGCGAAGTGGTACGCGCCGACGAGGAGGCCCGCCGCCTTCGCCGCGGTGTAGTCGTCGTTGAAGTAGG
The DNA here is from genome assembly GCF_004217135.1 of Micromonospora violae. Classification (NCBI taxonomy): domain Bacteria; kingdom Bacillati; phylum Actinomycetota; class Actinomycetes; order Micromonosporales; family Micromonosporaceae; genus Micromonospora; species Micromonospora violae. The sequence goes on along the minus strand of NZ_SHKK01000001.1, from coordinate 6,839,976 downwards.
GGTTGAGGTAGTCGTTCCCCTCGGTGGCCTTGATGTAGACGAACGAGTTGCCCTCGGCCACCACCGCGTTCCAGTTGATCGGCCCGAGGTTGTGGTCATGGCTGGAGACGTCGATGCCCTGGACGGTGTAACCGGCAGGTGGGTCGGCCAGCGCGGACGCCGGGCTCTGCCGGACCCCCGACATGCCACCGGCGATGGCTCGGCCGCCTCCGTCGGGGGAGGCTGCCGCGCCCGCCGCCGCAGGCGTGCCGAGCAGGTTGACAGCCAGCGCGCAGGCGACCAGCACCGGAATCCATTTCCGTGACATGAGTGTCCCGAATCTCCTTGCTCAGAAGCCGACGTCTCGCGGGTCGCCAGCGAACGCGGGCATCGCGCGGGCCGGCGGATCAACCGGCCCGAAAGTACTGTCGCACCTTACGCACGTGCGGGGCCTTCGCGCTGCCCTGCCCGGCAAAAGTGAATAGAGAACGACTTACGGCAGCAGCCCGCCGATGCGTGCACCGTCAATCGATCCGAACGGCTGAGCCATCGATGGCACGGGTGAACGAAGATGAGCTGCGTCTCTGCCGAAAGGCAGGGCCTGACAGGTGCGTCCGTTCTGGACGCTGACCAAACGGGGAGTCTCACGTGTTCCAACTTCGCCGAGCTGGTCGCTCGGTCACGGCCGGGCTCGCCCTCGCCGTAGTCGCCGCCGCAACGATTTCCAGTGGCGGTGCGGCGTCCGCCGCGCCGTCCGACGGGCAGAAGCTCCCGCGGGCCCTGAAGTCCGCGGACAGGGGCGCCATCAAGGACAGCTACATCGTGGTCCTGAAGGACGCCAAGGCGAACCCCGCCGAGGTCGGTACCAGCGCCACCGCCCTCACCAAGCAGTACGGCGGTGCCGTCACCCACACGTACACCCGCTCGATCCGGGGCTTCGCCGCCCGGATGAACGAGGCGCAGGCCAAGAAGCTGGCCGGCAACTCCGCGGTCGCGTACGTGGAGCAGAACCGCAAGGTGACGAAGACCGACACCCAACTGAACACGCCGTCGTGGGGCCTGGACCGTCTGGACCAGATCTTCGCGCCGTTGAACAAGCGCTACATCTACCCGAACACGGCGAGCAACGTGCACGCCTACGTCATCGACACCGGCATCCGCATCAGCCACCAGGAGTTCGGTGGCCGGGCCAGCTACGGGTACGACTTCGTCGACAACGACCCGGTCGCGAGTGACTGCGACGGGCATGGCACGCACGTCGCGGGCACCCTCGGCGGCACCAACTACGGTGTGGCCAAGGCCGTCAAGCTGGTCGCCGTGCGGGTGCTCGACTGCGAGGGCAACGGCTCCTACGCCGGTGTGCTGTCCGGCATCGAGTGGGTCACCGCGAACGCGGTGAAGCCGGCGGTCGCCAACATGAGCCTCGGTGGCGACGCCAGCGCGGTGATCGACGACGCGGTGGAGGCCTCCATCGCCTCCGGTGTCTCGTACTCCGTTGCCTCTGGCAACAGCGCCAGTGACGCCTGCCTCGAGTCGCCGGGCCGCGCGGCCTCGGCGATCACGGTGGGGGCGACCGACGAGGTCGACTTCCGCGCGTCGTTCTCCAACTTCGGCACCTGCGTGGACATCCACGCGCCGGGGCACCACATCCCGTCGTCGGTGGCCAGCAGCGACACGGCGATCGCCAAGTACAGCGGCACCTCGATGGCGAGCCCGCACGTCGCGGGTGCTGCGGCGCTCGCGCTGTCCGCGAACCCGACCTGGACGCCGCTTCAGGTGCGCAACTATCTCGTCTACGGTGGCACCCGACGGGTCGTCCGGAACACGGCCGCGTACAACACGAGCGACGTGATGCTGCGCATCGGCACCACGGCGGTGCCGCAGGTCGCCGGCCTGCGTTCGCTGACCAACGGCAAGACCGTCTCGGTGGGGTCGGGCGGCACCCAGCCGTTGACCGCCAGCCAGCCGCCGGCTCAGATCGGCGACCTGGAGAAGTTCACCCTGGTGAGCGCCGGAGCCGGCTACGTCGCCTTCGGGTCCTGGGCAAACGGGAAGTACGTCAGCGCCACCAATGGCGGCAACGGCTCACTGATCGCCAACGCCAGCACCATCACCGACGCGGAGCGGTTCGAGGTGGTGATGAACGGCGACGGCACGACCACCCTCATCGCCAAGATCAACGGCAAGTACGTCACCGCACCGTCGGGCGGCAGCCAGCCGCTCATCGCCAGCGCCACCACGATCGGTGGACCGGAGAAGTTCATGTGGGCCTCGCCGGCGGCGGTCGTGGTGCTGCGTGCGGCGGTCAACAACAAGTTCGTGACCACGGCGAGTGCCGGCAGGAGCCCGCTGATCGCCAACTCGACGACGGTCACGGACTGGCAGAAGTTCGACATGCTCGACCTGGGCGCCGACTCCATCGCGTTCCGAGCCCACTCCAACCGGCTCTACGTCAGCGCTCCGGCGGGGGGCACTCAGCCCTTGATCGCGAACTCCACCGCGATCGGCGGGGCGCAGTTGTTCTGGTTCTACCACTGGGATGAAGGCAACATGCTGTTCCAGGCCCAGAACAACTACAACCTCGTCCAGGCACCGAACAACGGCAACTCGTCGCTGATCGCAAGCTTCAATCCGGCGTCCTACCCGACGCTCTCGACGATGTTCAGTTACGAGGTCCAGACGGTCGGCTAACGCCAGCGGCTGAAAGACCGGGACCTTCGTCGACCGGTTCAGTGGGCCGCCGAGACACGTATCGCACGTGTCTCGGCGGCCCATCCGCGTTAAGAGGCGTCTACCCCAGCCCGAGACGAGAGCGACGCGTAGGCCGCCTGGAGCTGCCGACGGACCGCCGCCGAGCTGTGGTGCTGCACCACCCACTCCCGCCCGTTGGCGGCCATCCGCTCGGCGGCCTCCGGTGCGGACAGCAGCGCCGCGACCTTCGCGATCCAGCCGGCGCTGTCGTCGGCGACGCTGACGTGGACACCGTCCTGCACGCCGGCGCGGTCGGCCACCATGCTGGTCGTCACGCTCGGCACACCGGCGGACATGGCCTGGATGAGCTTCAGCTGCACACCGGTGCCCCGGAAGATCGGCGCGATGGCGACGGCCGCATCAGCGTAGTAGGGCTCGACGGCGGGCGCGTTGGCGTGCAACTCGATACCGTTGCCCACCAGCGCCTGGACCGACTTCGGCGGGTCCGTGCCGACGATCCGCAGCCGGGCGTCCGGGACCGCGTCGCGGATCCCCTGCCAGCACTCGCGTACGAACCACATGAGGCCGTTGACGTTCGCCTCGTAGCTGAGCCGACCCACGAACAGGACGGTGGGTGCGATGGGGCCCTGCTGCCGCTGCACGGAGAAGTCGCAGGGGCTGCGGACCAGGTAGGTGTTGGGTCGCTCCTGACCGGGCAGGGACGGCGCGGAAAGCATCAGCGGCACCCCCTTGCGGACCAGTTCGTCCTCCCGCGCCCGCATCCGGCCCGCCTCCACCCGACCCAACGTGCGCCAGGCGAGGTTGGGCCCGTGGGAGGCCAACTGGTCGTAGTACTCGCTGCGGAACTCGTCCAGGTCGACGATGACCGGCGTGTCACCACAGGCCTCGACCAGGTGGACGGTACGGAAGACGTTGAGGTGGACGACATCCGGCTGGAACTCGTCCAACTGCTGCCGCAGGGCGTCGGTGAGCGCCTTCGGGCTCGCGTACCCCGTCTGCAACGACACCCCGGTGCCGAGCGCACGGGCGGATCGCAGCATGGAGCCGGCGAACGAGTTGGTGACGAGGGTACGGTCCTGGACCGGCAGCTTCTCGGCCAGCCGCACCTCATCGTCATCGTGGGTGAGTGCGAGGAAGCGGACGTCGTGCTCGGCGGCGAGCATCTCCAGGATCACCAGGCTTCGCGGACGAACCGATGCCGGGATCCAGGGTGCCACAAACAAGATTTTCAAATCGGCAGCCTCCTTAGGGCGGACGCGAGGAGTCGCTGAGCTCGCGTGCCGTGCTTCGCGAAATAGACCTGCATGCCGGCCCGGTACAGGTTGTTCTTGCCGACCGCAGCGGTGCTGGTGCTCTCCTTGTGCTCGGCGACGCTCGTCCCGATCGACTTGACGCTCCACCCCGCGGCCCAGAGCCGGGTGCAGAGGTCGACGTCCTCGAAGTAGAGGAAGAAGTCGCGGTCGAACCCGCCGACGGCCCGGAAGGCGTCGCCTCGTACGAGCATGCAGAACCCCGACACCCAGGCGGCCTCGCGTACCTGACCGGTGGGTTCGACGTCGAGGTACTCGAGCATCTGGAACTTCTTGCGCAGCGGCGCCGCCTGTGCCAGCGACCGCTTCAGGCCGCTGGGCACGATCTCGTCGACCCGGAGGGCGGCCAGCCACTCCTTCGCCATACTCGGCGTGGGCCCCGCCGAGATCCCGAAGGTCCCGTCGGGGTAGCGCATCAGCGGCGCGGCCACGCCCAGCTTCGGGTCGGCCCGCAGCGCCTCGGCGAGGTGCGCGAAGGACTCCGCCGTGATGTGACAGTCGGGGTTGAGCAGGAAGTAGGCGTCCGCGTCGGGGACGGTCTCCGCCGCGGCGTTGATGGCCTTGCCGAAGCCGACGTTCGGCAGCGAGATGACCTGGTAGCCGAAGGACTTCGCCACCTCAACGCTGTCGTCGGTGGAGGAGTTGTCCACCACCACGACGTGCTCGATCGGCAGGGCGCCCAGGCAACCGAGGCTGAGGGGGAGCTCCTTGGCCGAGTTGTAGGAGACGATGATGGCTGCGATCTTCACTGTCGACCCGCAATCGCGTAGGCGTCGAGGTACGAGCGGACCGTGTCGTCCCACCGGAACGTCCGCTCGATGTGTGCGCGGGCACGCCGACCACGCTGCGCGGCGTCCTCCGGTGATTCGACCGCAGTTCGGGCGGCCGCCGCGATCTCGTCCGCCGTGGAGGCGACGAACAACATCGAGGCATCGCCCCGCACCGACTCGGCCGGGCCGCTCGACGTGATGACGGGACAGCCGAGGGCCATGGCGTGTGCCACCTTCATCAGCACACCGCCGCCCACGATCGACGGCACGACGACGGCATGGGCGGCGAGCATCTCCGACTGGAAGTCGGGCACCGCACCGGTCACCACCACCCGGCTGTCGCTCTCGCCGAGACCGACCACGTCGGGGGTGGGATCCGCCCCGACGATCCTGAGTTCGGCGTCCGGCAGGTGCCGCCACACGATCGGCATGACCTCGCGGGCGAGAAGCTCGGCGACGAGGACGTTCGCCCGTCGCCACATCGCCCCGGCGAAGACCAGACGCGGTCGCCCGGTCACCGGTGGCGGCGACCAGGACCGCTCCCCCACGTGGATGCCCGGCCGGGCGAGGACCGTGTTGGCGTTGTACTCCTTGGCGACCGCGAAGTCGGCGTCGGACAGGGTGATGACGGCCCCCGCCTGCCGGATCGCCGTACGCTCGAACCGGCGCGTCCGCACCAGCTCGGCGAGACGGTACGGCCGTTCCAGGCCGGATGACGCCCGGTACGACTCCCGCATCACCTTCTCGGTGATGTCGTGCAGGCCCAGCACCGAGGCCCGGCTGAGCCCGACGACCTCGGCGGATTGCAGGTACTCCGCGTGCACCACATCGGGCCGGAGCCGACGGATCAGCCCGGCTGCCTCCTGGGTCGCCTCGCGCGGCCACGCCTGGCGCAGCCACGCCGGTTCGACCCGGAGACGGTCGAGGTGGGTCGGCCGCGCGACGACGTCGGACGGCAGAAGCGTGTACTTCAGGTCGTCCTGCTCGGACCCGGCGGTGTTCCCCGGCGAGTACACGAAGAGCTCGACCTGTTCGGCCAGCCGTGGCGTGAGCTGCACGATGGTGTCGGCCGCGGCGTGGTTGTGCTGCCCGTTCGGCGCGAAGGGGGTGAGCAGCAGGACGCGCATCAGCCGAGCCGCTTCAGCAGCGTGGTGACGAACCCCTGCGCGACGCGTCCCTGGGCGGCGACCCGGGCGGCGGCCTCCCGGAACTCCTCGGTCGCCGCCGCGGCCTGGGTGGCCTTGCGGTAGAGCGTGTCGGCATCGACGTCCGGCGGCACCACGTACTCGCTGAGCCCCAGATCGACGAAGGCGTCCAGGACCTTCCGCTCGTAGGCGATGGCCACCGTGGGAACGCCGATCGCCACGGCCAGCAGGGCGGCGTGCAGGCGGGTGCCGAGGACGAGCTGATTCGTCGCGAGCGCCTGCAACCAGGTCCGCAGCGCCCCGGCGAGCGGCTGACTGCCGTCCAACGGGGTCTGGTCCAGGGCCAGCAGGTCACGGAAGGCACGGTCGTAGATGACGCGGTCGTCCTCGCCGTGCGCTCCCCGGCCGAAGGCCATCGGCAGGAAGGTGCCCGACCAGCCCTCCTGGACCAACCGGGCGGCACAACCGGAGGTGGCCGTCAGCAGCGGGCCCTCCAGCTCCGGCGCGAGTGGCCGCATCGACAGGGCGAAGCGACGACCGGAGTCGACCCGCTCCAGCTCGGGCAGCGGCAGGGTGTACGCCATGTCGCCAATGACCTCGGCGCTGGAGCCGAAGTGCGACGCGGTCCGCTCGTCGCGCACACCGACGCCGACACACGCGGCGCCGATCACCCGGAGCAGCTGACGGCCGAACGGCGTTCCGCCCTCCCGGACGCCGACGCCGACGGTGGCGACGGGCGTTCCGGCGATCTTGGCCATCGCGATGATCCGGGCGAACATCGGCAGGGTGCCGGGCCAGGACAGGTTGGGGGAACGCTCCTGGAAGACCGTTCCGGGGCCGAGGAGCAGGAGGTCACAGGACTTGATCGACCGTTGGACCGCGACCTGACGCTCCGAGGCGCCTCGTGCCCGCAGCACGGGCATGTTCTCCGTCTGCACGCCGTGCAGTTCCGCGACCCGCTCCGGGTTGGGGCAGAAGACCACGAACGAGGCGTTCTCCTTGACCGCGCGAACGCAGGTAATGAGCGAGTGAAGGAGGATCTCGTCTCCGAGATTGTCCGACCCGAACCACCCGACTATTCCGACCCTCACATGTCCTCCGTCGTCGCGGCCGGCAGGTGACCTGCGGCCCTCCGTTGAGCCAACAATTTGGCGGTAGCCAGAACGAGAATGATGCCGCCCAGAATGAAGGACGCCAGGGCGGGTTCCAGGACGGCCAGCAGTACGGCGAGCGCGCCGACCGCCGCCGCCACCATGACGAACGAGACAACGACCGGCCGCACCAGTTCCTTGATTCGCAGGAACCAGAGCAGCGACCCCGCCACGACCAGCTCGTTCAGCACCATCGCCGTGGCGGAGCCGAAGGCCCCGTACGTGCCGTCGAGTGCGAGGTTCAGACCGACGCTGCCGCAGATGCTCAACACCAGCACGATCAACCGGCTGGAGGCGCGGCCCTGCGACAGCAGAATGGCGGACAGGCCGAAGTTGCCGAATCGCAGGATGAGGAAGAAGGTGAGCACCATCGCGAGCGTCGGAATGTTGCCCGCGTGCTCACCGAACAACACGGCGGTCCCGATCGGGATGCCGATGAACATGACGCCGGCGGCGGCCTGACCCGCGAGCCCGAAGAACCGGAAGATCGTGAGCGGATCGTTCGACTGGGCGGCCCCGGACGACCGGCGCGGCGCGGCGTAGGCGAGCGCGCCGACGCCCATGGACGCCGCGACCTGGACCACCGGCCCGACGATCGCCGCGGCCGACACGTATTCACCGACCTCCGCGGCGGCCACGAAGAACGCGAGGACGAACACGTCGCCGCGGAAGTAGAAGAGACCGAAGAGGTCGGCGGCGAAGTACGGCAGGGCCAGCCGGATGTGCTGGACCACGCGGATGCCCCGGGAGTTCCGCAGCGCCGGCAGGATGCGCACGATGAGGAACGCGGCAGCGGACCGGAGGACGGCCGCTATCGACATGTAGACGGCGGCGTCGCCGAGGCTGAGCCCGTCCAGCAGCCACACGTCGACCGCGCACGCGCCGACCAGCAGGAGACCGGCGGACACGTTCGTGAGCGGCTCGGCCCACGCCGACGGCGTGCCTCGGATGAGGACCCACGCCGTCTCGTTCCACTGCTCAAGCAGGCTGGCCACGAAGATCAGGAAGAAGGCGAACTGCGCCTCCGGGGGCAGGACCACACCGATCACGGGGTACGCGACGGCGGCGGCCACCAGCAACGCGACGAAGCGCCCGCAGTGGATCCGCGCGACCACCGGCGGTGACACCGTCCCCGCAGCGGCCTCCCTGGTCAGGTAGGTCGGCAGACCGAGGGAGAGCGCGGCGGCGGTGAAGGACGCGATGAGCGTGGCGAGACCGTAGAAGCCGACCGCTTCGGCGCCGGCGCCTCTGGTCAGGAGCGCCATGACCACCAGGGTGGTCGACCGGGTGGCCAGGGTGGAGACGCCCAGCAGCCCCGACACGATCGTCAGGGACGGTCGCCGTCGCTCCGGCGTGGTGACCTCAGTCGCGACCATAGCCACTCGCAACCCGTACGTGCCGCGACCGGGCGTGGAAGTAGCCGGCGATCAGCGCCAACATCAGGAAGTACGGTCCCTGCATGAGCCCCCATCCCGTCATGCCGATCAGGACAAGGCCCGGCAGCGCGCTGACCAGGACCCGGGGCGCCAGTTCGGCGGTCCGCACCCGGAACACCGCGTGGACGGCTGTCGTCGCGGTCAGCGCGAACGGCAGCCAGAGCAGCAGCGCACCGATGATGCCCAGTTCCGCGGCGCTTAGCAACAGCACGTTGTGCACGGGCACGCCACTGGCGGTGAGTGGGTCGGAGGCACCGGCGATGGCCACGTAGCTGTTCGGGCCCACCCCGGCCCAGGGGTGCTCACGGATCACGTCGAAGGCGACCTGGAGCAGGTGCTGCCGGTCGCCCCCCTCGGGGTCGGCGGTGAACCGCTTGATCAGCCACGGCACCGACAGCAGGCCGAGCGCGCCGGTGATCCCGAGGACGACGAAGTACTTCTTCTGCCAGCGGCCGGTGACGAACTCGAGCACCACCAGGATGAGGATCATGGCGACCACGGCCGCGAGGACCGAGCGACTCTGCGTGAGGGAGACGCCGAGCAGGACGGCACCGAGCGTGCTCCAGGCCACCCACCGTTGCCGCACCGTCTTCTGCGGCAGGGTGAGCGCGCACATGCCGCAGAAGAACAGCAGCTTCGCCAGCTCGCCGGGATGGCTGGTCAGACCCGTGGCGCGGCCGAGCACGTCGAGCGCCTGTGTGCCGGCGATGCGGCGCAGCGGAAAGCCGAGGACCGCCATCGTGATCGCGAAGAGCTGCAACCAGGCCACCGCCGCGAAGGCCCAGAGCAGGACGGAGTTTCTCCGGTCGGCACGTTCGGCGGTGACACCGACGGCGAACACGATCGCCACCAGGGTGAAGTGCACCAGGCCGCTCACGGTGCGCAGGGACGAGTCCCAGGCGAGCACGGCGAACAGGAGCATCCAGCCGAGGAACGGCACCCACGGGAAGAAGGCACGGGTGAGTTGACGCCGCGTCTGGACCCCGATCACGACCACAGCCGCCGCGATCGCGATCGTGTACGTGTACAGCATCGGCTCGCCGGTGGCCACGCCGCTGTAGATGACCACCTCGGACGGAGCGAGGGCCATCGGCGCCAGACCGAGCGTCGCCACGAGCACGGCCAACACGGCGACGATGCGTTGATCCGGATCGGATCGCAGGCCCTCGACGAGCGCCCGGCCGGCCGAGGTCAGCTGCGTGAGCAGGCTCGGGCCCCGGTGACGGCCCGACGGGTGTCGGTTGGACGTCTCCTCGGCGGGGGCCACAGCCGGGCCGACTTTCCGCTGGGCCAGCACCTCACTGGGGTTGAGCCGGACCGTCGGGGCATGGCGAACATCATCCTGGGGATGACCACCGCCTGTGCCGGGGAACATGGCATCTCCGAGTCAGCGTTGGTCGGCCAGTCGCTGCCGGGGCTGCGCTGGTCGTGCGGGGGTTTAGCTCACGCCCTTGAAGCCAGGTCCGTGAGGTCGGGCCTCAGAACCGATGACCACCGGCTCGGCCGAAGCTGCGCTTCGCGGGCTAATCATAGAGGGGCCGGTGAGCGGCGAACCAGCGGTCCCGGGCCGGGTGCGGCGCAACCGCTTCGCCCTTCCAAAACCTCTACATCGGGCCCAATAGAACGGGACGGATAAGACGCTCCGATTCGCCTTTTTGTCATTTGCTGCACATATCGCCACCCCTCCCACACGGGTGCAGGTCCGCACGGGCATCGAGGGTCTCGGTAAGCTGAGCCGGCGGTCTTCTTCCTCTGGTGACCGCAGAGCCAGGACCGCCTCTATCGCCGGCGGCAAACGTGGTGTCCGAAGTGCCCTGAACCGCGTCCCGTGCCGGGTCGCTGAGGGTCGATACGTATCCTACGTTCCCCCGATCACCTCTCTCGCCAGGGCGCTGACATGAACCTCACCCATGTGGACCGCTCGACGCTCAAGGACCAGACCGTCGAGTTGCCGATCCAAGCAGTGCTCGATCGACCGACCGTACCGGCGACTTCGCGCGCGCCGCGGCTCTACGTCCTGGACCTTCTGCGTTTCCTCGCCGCCATGGCCGTCGTCGCGTACCACCTGTTGTTCGCCGATGCCCGAGAGACCTGGGCGGCCAACACTGCGGATCTGTTCGGCGGCCCACTGCGGCAGGCCGCCGGTTACGGATGGCTGGGAGTCGAACTCTTCTTCATGATCAGCGGCTTCGTGATCTGCATGAGTTCGTGGGGCCGATCATTGAGTGACTTTTTCACCTCGCGGGTCACCCGGCTGATGCCGGCGTATCTGTTCGCGGTCCTCCTGACCGCATCGGTGCTCATGCTGTGGCCACAGTCCGGCGAGAAGGCACCCGACCTTCGGCAGGTAATCGGCAACCTCACCATGACGCAGAACCTGCTGCAATTGAATAACCTCGATGAGCCATACTGGACGCTGCTGATCGAGCTCAAGTTCTACCTGCTGTTCCTGACCGTTGTCGCGTTCGGCGTCACGTACCGCCGGGTCCTCCTGTTCTGCATGGTCTGGACGACCCTCGCACTCATCGCGTACAGCTCCGATTTCAAGCCTCTGACGTTGATCCTCGAGCCACGATTCGCGTCGTACTTCGTCGCCGGAATGGCGCTCTACCTCATGCACCGGTTCGGGCAGAGCCTCCTGCTCTGGTGCATCGTCGGCTTCTCTTTCGCGATCAATGCCGTCATGTTGGATGCCCGGATCGCCCCACTCGTGAAGGCTGGCGTACCGATGTCGTGGAAGGCGTCACTCGCCCTGGTTGCCTTCTTCTACATCCTCATGATCGGTATCGCGCTGGGTTGGTTCGCAAGGATCCAGTGGCGAGGGCTGGCGACCATCGGCGCTCTCACCTATCCGCTCTATCTGATCCACTCGGCCAACGGGCGCACCGTCATCCGTCATCTGCGCGACGATGCGCCTCCGTGGCTGCTTCTGTGCGGCGTCGTCGGCGCGACGTTGCTCCTGGCCTACGTCGTGCACGTGTTCGTGGAGAGGCCGCTGAGCCGAGCATTGCGAGACGGCTTGAAGAGCAGCTTCCAGAAGGTTCGTGCCGCCTCGGATTCCACGGAGGACACTGCCGGCACGGTCCCGCCCCCGGGCGATCAGCCCGCCCACCGGCAGCCCCACCCAGTCTCGTGATCAGCTGATCACTGCGACCCGCGTTCCTCAGAAGCGCGCGTTGTCACGAATAGAGTTGATCACACGCCGAAGGGTGTCCATGTACGCCGTCGGCGCGGTCATTCGCAGTACGAGTTGGCGGTCGATCGCACCGTCCGGATCCGACCGCCAGAATGCGACCACAACGACGCCATACCTCTCAGCGCCGTTCAGCTTCAGGGTTTCGACCAGAACGACGTACTGCCCGGCGCTGCGCCACTGAAGCCCCCACGCCTCCTCCGCCTTACGCAGGGTGACACGCCGCTCGTCGTTGCATTCACGACATTCGCGGACGATCAGCTCGCCGCCAATTTCGGAGTTGTCCCCGATTGAGGTGCCGCAGTTGTACTCGACCTGCCCTTCGGCGCTGCCCCCGGGCGCGCACGCCCAGTCAGCTGGCACCGCGAAGTCGAAGTCCAGACCATCAAGGCTGAGTACTCGTACCGCGTCGCCGCTCGCGAAGACCGGCCACCTGGGCCAGTCTCCCGGTCGGGGCGGTTCCAGGCCCGGCTGCTGGGGCGGGCTGGTCGGCAACGAGGCGGTCGCGCCGGTCTGGGCCACGCCGGTCGGCGTGGGGCTCGCCGTCGGTACGGACGGACCCCGGAGGCTACTCCACGCGAAAGCGCCCCCGCCGACGACGAGCACCAGCACCACGGCGGCGAGCGCGACCCAGAGCCCGGTACGGCTCTTCCGTGGCGGCGAGGGGCGGATCCGTTGAGTCGGCGAACTGAACGGGTCGTACGTCGGCGCGACGAAGCTGTCCGGGCTCGGACTGCCGCTCGCCGGGGAGGTGTGCGCGTCCGGCGGTGAGGACGTCACCGCCGCGGGCGAAATAGGTACGCCGGAGATGGGGTGCGGGACCGCCGAGACCAACTGACCGGGGACCGGGCCGGACTGCACCGCCCACGGGGCCTGCGGGCCACCGGATACGGGCTGCGGCGGACCCGACACCGGCGGCACGGACGCCGCCGGCGGGGCAGAGGCCGGCGGGGCGGACACCGCCGGCGGGGCGGACACCGCTGGCGGGGCGGAGACCGAGGGCGGCGCGGAGGTTGGTGGGGCCGCCGTCGGCGCGGGGGTGTAGTCGACGCCGAGGGCCCGGAGCAGCTTCTCGGCACCGGGGCCCGCCTCGGCGGGGTAGGCCACCCACGGCGCGGCGGCGGAGAAGTCGGCGTACGTGTAGGGCATCGGATCGGCCGACCGGGCCAGCAGGTCGGCGGCCGCGGCGAACGCCTCGCGCCAGCCGGGTGTGGCGGCCACGGGGGCGTCGAGCACCGCAACGGTGACGAATCGGCCCTGCTCGTCGATTGCGGCCCATGCTTTCCCCACCGGAGACCCGCCGAGCGCGTGGGTGTACCTGTAGGGGCCTTCCGGCTGCATGCGCACTCCTCCGTTGAACCGCCGTGCGGATAGTACCGACCGTCGGCCAACCCGGCCTGCCCCGCCCGGGACCGCCGGCGGCGACCGCGACCGCTTGCCAGTGAAAGTTCTCATGCATAGAGTCAGAACATGAATGAAGGAGCTGTCGAGGCACCCGCTGACCGGGTGCTCGACCTGTTCCAAGGGGTGCGGCTCACCCCCACCCAGCGTCGGATCGCGCACTGCCTGGTGCAGCACGCCCCCACCGTCGCCTACCTGTCCGCCGCCGAGGTCGCCGAACTGGCCGGGGTCAGCCAACCGTCGGTCACCCGGTTCGCCGTCGCGCTCGGCCACGACGGCTACCCGGCGCTGCGCCGCCGGCTGCGGGACCTGACCACCGCGACCCCGGGCGGACCGACGGACGCCGGCAACGAGCTCCAACAGGCGGTACGCGCCGAGATGGACAACCTGGACCGACTGGCCGGTCAGCTCGCCGACCGCGCCCGGATCGCCGAGACCGGGCGGTTGCTCGCCGCCAGTCGCCCACTGCCGGTGCTCGGCCTGCGTGCCGCCGCGCCGCTGGCCGCGTACTTCGCCTACTTCGCGGCCAAGGTGCACCCGGACGTACGGGTCCTCGACGACGGCGGCAGCCTGCTCACCGACCGCCTGGAGCAGGCCGCCGAGGCCGGGGCATCCGCCGTTCTCGCCTTCGTGCTGCCCCGCTACCCCCGGGAGACCCTGGACGCGCTGCGCGACGCCCGGCACGCCGGGTTGACCGTGGTGGCGATCACCGACTCGCCGGTCAGCCCGGCCACCGACCACGCCGACGTGGTGCTCGCCGCCGCGGTCGGCGCGCAACTCGTCTTCGACCTGCACACCGCACCGATGACCCTGGCCATGGTGCTGTTGCAGGCGATCTGCGACGCCGCGCCGGCCGACACCCAGCGCCGACTGGAGGCGTTCGAAGCCTCGGCGGCCCGCCGACAGTTGTTCCTCGGTTGACCGGAGGAGAGCCAGAGATGACCCAGCCCATTCGTGCCGCACGGGGCAGCCAGCTCACCACCCGCGGGTGGCAGCAGGAAGCCGCCCTGCGGATGTTGATGAACAACCTCGACCCCGAGGTGGCCGAACGCCCCGACGACCTCGTGGTCTACGGCGGCACCGGCAAGGCGGCGCGGGACTGGCCGTCGTACCACGCGTTGGTCCGCACGCTGACCGACCTGCGCGAGGACGAGACGATGCTGGTGCAGTCCGGTCGTCCGGTCGGCGTGATGCGTACCCACGAGTGGGCGCCTCGGGTGCTGCTGGCCAACTCGAACCTGGTCGGCGACTGGGCGACCTGGCCGGAGTTCCGCCGCCTCGAACAGCTCGGCCTGACCATGTACGGGCAGATGACCGCCGGTTCGTGGATCTACATCGGCACGCAGGGCATCCTCCAGGGCACCTACGAGACGTTCGCGGCGGTGGCCGCGAAGAGGTTCGCGGGCACCCTCGCCGGGACGCTGACGCTCACCGCCGGCTGCGGCGGGATGGGCGGCGCGCAACCGCTCGCGGTCACCATGAACGGCGGCGTCTGCCTGATCGTCGACGTGGACCGCACCCGGCTCGACCGTCGGGTGCACGACCGTTACCTGGATGAGGTCGCCGACTCCCTGGACGACGCGGTGCGGCGGGTGCTCGCCGCGAAGCGGGACGGGCGCGCGCTCTCCGTCGGTGTGGTCGGCAACGCGGCGGTGGTCTTCCCCGAACTCCTGGTCCGGGGCGTGGAGATCGACATCGTGACCGACCAGACCAGCGCGCACGACCCGCTGTCGTACCTGCCGGTGGGGGTGGAGTTGGCCGACGCCCGGGAGTACGCGGCGGCGAAGCCGGCCGAGTTCACCGACCGGGCCCGCGCGTCGATGGCCCGGCACGTGGCCGCGATGGTCGGTTTCCTCGACGCCGGCGCGGAGGTGTTCGACTACGGCAACTCGATCCGGGGTGAGGCGCAGCTCGCCGGCTATCAGCGCGCCTTCGACTTCCCGGGCTTCGTGCCCGCGTACATTCGGCCGTTGTTCTGTGAGGGCAGGGGTCCGTTCCGGTGGGCGGCGCTCTCCGGCGACCCGGCCGACATCGCGGCCACCGACCGGGCCATCCTCGACCTGTTCCCGGAGAACGAGTCGCTGGCCCGTTGGATCAAGCTGGCCGGTGAGCGGGTCGCCTTCCAGGGCCTGCCGGCCCGGATCTGCTGGCTGGGCCAGGGCGAACGGGACAAGGCGGGGGTCCGGTTCAACGACATGGTCGCCTCCGGTGAACTCTCCGCCCCGGTGGTGATCGGCCGCGACCACCTGGACACCGGCAGTGTCGCGAGCCCGTACCGGGAGACCGAGGGGATGGCCGACGGTTCCGACGCCATCGCCGACTGGCCGCTGCTCAACGCACTGGTCAACACGGCCAGTGGCGCTTCCTGGGTGTCCATCCACCACGGCGGCGGCGTGGGCATCGGCCGGTCGATCCACGCCGGGCAGGTGTGCGTGGCCGACGGGACGGCCCTCGCCGGTCAGAAGATCGAGCGGGTGCTCACCAACGACCCGGCGATGGGCGTCATCCGACACGTCGACGCCGGCTACGAGAGCGCCCGCGAGGTCGCCGACCGGACCGGCGTCCGGGTGCCGATGACCGAGGGCGGTACCGCGTGAGCGACGACCTTGCGGCCCGGTTCCGGGCACTGTGGGACGAGATCGCGCCGGTCGGGCGGGACGCCGACAGCGGCGGCTATCTGCGGTACGCGTTGACCGAGCCGGAGCGGGAGCTGCGCACCTGGTTCCACGCGCAGGCCGAACGGCGCGCCATGCCGGTCACCGCGGACGGCAACGGCAACCTCTTCGCCCACTGGGGTGACCCGGAGGCGTCCGACGCGGTGCTCACCGGCAGCCACTTCGACTCGGTGCCGCACGGCGGGGCGTACGACGGGCCGCTCGGCATCGTGAGCGCGTTCCTCGCCGTCGACGAGCTGCGCGCCGCCGGCGTCACCCCGGGTCGGCCGCTGGTGCTCGGTGCCTTCGTCGAGGAGGAGGGGGCGCGTTTCGGCGTACCGTGTCTGGGGTCGCGGCTGCTCACCGGGGCGCTGTCAGCTGAACGCGCGGCTGGCCTGCGCGACGCGGCCGGGGTGAGCTTCGCCGAGGCGCTCGGCGACCGGCCGGCGGGCGCCCGCCCGGAGTTGCTGGGCCGGTTCGGCGCGTTCGTGGAGTTGCACGTCGAGCAGGGCCGCGCGCTCGTGGACACGGACGCGCCGGTCGCCGTGGCCAGCGCGATCTGGCCGCACGGCCGGTGGCGCTTCGACGTCGTCGGCGAGGGCAACCACGCGGGTACCACCCGGATGGCCGACCGCCGCGACCCGATGCTGACGTACGCGTTCACGGTGCTGGCGGCCAACAAGGAGGCCCGGCTGCGCGGCGCGCACGCCACCGTGGGCCGGGTCGCCGTCGAGCCCAACGCCACCAACGCGATCCCGTCGAAGGTCACCGGCTGGCTGGACGCCCGGGCCGCCGACCCGGAGACGCTGACCGGGCTGGTCGACGCGGTACGCGGCAAGCTCGCCGAGCGGGCCCGCCGCGACGGTACGACGGTGACCGTCACCGAGGAGTCGGCCACCCCGGTTGTCGCTTTCGACGGCGACCTGGCCAAGCGGCTCGCCACGCTGCTCGACGCGCCGGTGCTGCCCACCGGGGCGGGACACGACGCCGGGGTGCTCGCCGCGTACCTGCCCACCGCGATGCTCTTCGTACGCAACCCGACCGGCGTCTCGCACTCCCCGGCCGAGGCCGCGACCGACGACGACTGCGCGGCCGGGGTGCGGGCGCTGGCGCGGGTGCTGGAGGAGCTGACATGCCGGTAGGCGAGGTGCGGCGGTCCCGACACGGCGGCGGTCGACCCCTGGTGGTGTCGCCCTTTGGAGCTGATGTCGCAAACGAATCAGACCGAGACCCAGCACCCACGCCCGCGTTGGGACCGACGCCCGCGCTGCCGCCGATGTCGCAGACGATTCAGCTCCAAAGGAGGCGAGCGGCATGACCACCGCCCGCTGGCTCGCCCAGTACGCCTGGCTGCCCGAGCACGCCGAACCGACGCCGGACGTGCTCATCGAGGTCGAAGCCGGCCGGATCACCGGGGTCACGCCGTTGACGCCGGGCAGCCGGCCACCGGCCGGGGTCGAGGTGTACGCCGACGCGGTGCCACTGCCCGGCCTGACCCTCCCGGGTCTGGCCAACGCCCACTCGCACGCGTTCCACCGGGCGCTGCGCGGGCGCACCCACGGCGGTCGGGGTGACTTCTGGAGCTGGCGGGACCAGATGTACGCCGTCGCGGACCGGCTGGACCCGGACACCTACCTGGCCCTGGCCCGCGCGGTCTACGCCGAGATGGCGCTCGCCGGGGTCACCTGCGTGGGCGAGTTCCACTACCTGCACCACCGGCCGGACGGCGGGGCGTACGACGACCCGAACGCGATGGGGGCGGCGCTGGTGGAGGCCGCCGCGCACGCCGGGATCCGGCTCGCCCTGCTGGACGCCTGCTACCTGACCTCCACGGTGGACGGTCGACCCCTCGCCGGGCCGCAGCGCCGCTTCGGCGACGGGGACGCCGGCCGCTGGGCCGAGCGGGTCACGGCGTTCCAGCCGACCGACGCACACGCCCGGGTCGGCGCGGCCGTGCACTCGGTGCGGGCGGTCCCCGCCGACCAGTTGCGCACGATCGCCGACTGGGCCCGGGAGCGGCAGGCGCCGCTGCACGTGCACCTCTCCGAGCAGCCCGCCGAGAACGACGACTGCCGGGCCGTGCACGGGCGCACACCCACCGCGCTCCTCGCCGAGCACGGCGTGCTCGGGCCGGCCACCACCGCCGTGCACGCCACCCACCCCACCAGCGCGGACCTGACCCTGCTCGCCGACAGCCGGACCGGGGTGTGCCTCTGCCCGACCACCGAGCGGGACCTCGCCGACGGCATCGGCCCGGCCCGACGGATGGCCGACGCGGGCATCCGGTTGAGCCTCGGCAGCGACAGCCACGCCGTGGTCGACCTGTTCGAGGAGGCCCGCGCGGTGGAGCTGGACGAGCGGCTACGGACCCGCCGGCGCGGCCACTTCGCGCCGCTCGACCTGCTGACGGCGGCCAGCGTCGCCGGACACGCCGCGCTGGGCTGGGCCGACGCCGGCAGGATCGCGGTGGGTGCCCGTGCCGACCTGGTGACCGTACGCCTGGACAGCGCCCGCACCGCCGGGGTGCCGCCGGTGGGCGCGTTCTTCGCGGCCGGCGCGGCGGACGTCGCGCAGGTCGTCGTGGATGGCCGGGTGGTGGTGGCCGAGGGCCGACACCTGACCGTCGACGTGCCGGCGGAACTGTCGGCCGCGATCGAGGCGGTGCTCCCCTCATGAGCAGCCTGCTGGTCGACAACATCGGGGAGCTGGTCACCAACGGTGCCGGCGAGGGCCCACTCGGCATCCGCCGCAACGCCGCCGTGCTGGTCGAGGAGGGCCGGGTGGTCTGGGTCGGGCCGTCCGCGTACGCGCCGGCCGCCGATCACCACGTCGACGCCGGTGGGGCGGCCGTGCTGCCCGGCTTCGTGGACAGCCACGCCCACCTGGTCTTCGCCGGGGACCGGGCCGCCGAGTTCGCCGCCCGGATGGCCGGTCAGCCCTACACCGGCGGCGGCATCCGGACCACGGTCGGCGCGACCCGGGCCGCCACCGACGACGAGCTACGGGCCACCGTGCGCCGGCTGCGCGGGGAGGCGCTGCGCCAGGGCACCACCACCATCGAGATCAAGAGTGGGTACGGCCTGACCGTCGCCGACGAGGCCCGCTCGCTGCGGATCGCCGCCGAGACCAGCACCGAGACCACCTTCCTGGGCGCACACGTGGTGCCCGCCGAGTACGCCGACCGTCCCGACGACTACGTCGGACTGGTCTGCGGGCCGATGCTGGCCGCCGCCGCACCGTACGCGAAGTGGATCGACGTGTTCTGCGAGCGGGGCGCCTTCGACGTGGACCACGCGCGCGCCATCCTGGCCTGCGGTCAGGCCGCCGGGCTGGGCGTACGGCTGCACGCCAACCAGCTCGGCCCCGGCCCGGGGGTACGGCTCGGCGTGGAGCTGGACGCGGCCAGCGTCGACCACTGCACCCACCTGAGCGACGCTGACGTGGCCGCGCTGGCCGGCACGGCCCACAGTGACGGGTCGGGCACGCGCACGGTGGCGACCCTGCTGCCCGGTGCGGAGTTCTCCACCCGCTCGCCCTACCCGGACGCCCGCCGGCTGCTCGACGCCGGTGTCACAGTGGCGTTGGCGACGGACTGCAACCCCGGCTCGTCGTACACGTCGTCGATGCCGTTCTGCATCGCCCTCGCGGTCCGCGAGATGCGGATGACCCCGGCGGAGGCGGTCTGGGCCGCGACCGCCGGCGGCGCGCGGGCGCTGCGCCGCGACGACATCGGTGTCCTCACCCCCGGCGCGCGGGCCGACCTCGTCGTCCTCGACGCGCCGTCACACCTGCACCTGGCCTACCGGCCCGGCGTCCCCCTGATCCGCCAGGTAATACGCAACGGAGTTCCGCAATGACGAACGTGACCATCCAGCCCACCGGGATCACCGCCGACGACGTGCTCGCGGTGGCCCGCGGCACCGCCACGGTCGTCCTCGCCCCGGCCACCATCGACGCGATGGCGACCAGCCGGGCCATCGTGGACGGCATCGAGTCGTCGGGCCGTCCCGTCTACGGGGTCTCCACCGGATTCGGGGCGTTGGCCAACACCTTCATCGCCCCGGAGCGGCGGGCCGAGCTGCAACACGCGCTGATCCGGTCGCACGCCGCCGGGGTGGGCGCCCCGATGCCGCGCGAGGTGGTCCGGGCCATGATGCTGCTGCGGGTCCGCTCCCTCGCCCTGGGCCGCTCCGGGGTCCGGCCGCTGGTCGCCGAGGCCCTGGTCGACCTGCTCAACCACGACATCACCCCGTGGGTGCCGGAGCACGGCTCGCTGGGCGCCTCCGGCGACCTGGCCCCGCTGGCGCACTGCGCGCTGGTGCTGCTCGGCGAGGGCTGGGTCCTCGGCCCGGCCGGTGAGCGGCAGGACGCGGCCGACGCGTTGACCGCCGCCGGGCTCAAGCCGATCGAGCTCGCCGCCAAGGAGGGGCTGGCGCTGATCAACGGCACCGACGGCATGCTCGGCATGCTGCTGCTGGCCATCCACGACGCGGCGCACCTGTTCGCCATGGCCGACGTGACGGCCGCGCTGGCCATCGAGGCGATGCTCGGCTCGGAGCGGCCGTTCCTTCCCGAGCTGCACGCCATCCGACCGCACCCCGGTCAGGCGGCGTCGGCGGCGAACATCCACCGGTTGTTGCAGGACTCCCGGGTGATGGACTCCCACCGCGACGACCTGGCGCACGCCGTGCAGGACGCGTACTCGATGCGCTGCGCGCCGCAGGTGGCCGGCGCGGCCCGGGACACCCTGGACTTCGTCCGCACGGTCGCGGCCCGGGAGCTGGTGTCCGTGGTGGACAACCCGGTGGTGCTGCCGGACGGCCGGGTCGAGTCGACCGGCAACTTCCACGGCGCGCCGCTCGGCTTCGCCGGGGACTTCCTCGCCATCGCCGCCGCCGAGGTGGGCGCGATCGCCGAGCGGCGGGTCGACCGGCTGCTCGACGTCACCCGCTCCCGGGAACTACCGGCGTTCCTCTCCCCCGACGCCGGGGTCAATTCCGGGCTGATGATCGCCCAGTACACGGCCGCCGGGATCGTCGCCGAGAACCGTCGGCTGGCCGCCCCCGCCTCGGTGGACTCGTTACCCACCAGCGGGATGCAGGAGGACCACGTCTCGATGGGCTGGGCGGCGGCCAAGAAGCTGCGGACCGTACTGGACAACCTCACCAGCCTGCTCGCTGTGGAACTGCTGGCCGGCGTACGCGGCCTGCAACTGCGCGCCCCGTTGGAGCCGTCCCCGGCCGGCCGGGCGGCCGTCGCCGCGCTCGGTGCGGCAGCCGGCGAGCCCGGCCCGGACGTGTTCCTCGCCCCGGTGATGGAGGCGGCCCGCGCCGTCATCGCCGGGCCGGAGTTGCGCGCCGCCATCGAACGAGAGATCGGCCCGCTGGGCTGACGTCCGTCGGGTCGCTGCCGCCCCGCCGCGGATCAAGCGGCGGGCGGCAGTACCTCGCGCCCGTCAGACGGCGGGCGGCAGCACCTTCGCGACCAGCTTGGCCAGCTCGCGCAGCGCCTTGCCCCGGTGGCTGATCGCGTCCTTCTCCGCCGGGGTCAGCTCGGCGTTCGTCCGGTCCTGACCGTCGCCCAGGAAGATCGGGTCGTAGCCGAACCCGCCGTCACCGCGCGGCGCGCGCAGC
The DNA here is from genome assembly GCF_004217135.1 of Micromonospora violae. NCBI lineage: Bacteria > Bacillati > Actinomycetota > Actinomycetes > Micromonosporales > Micromonosporaceae > Micromonospora > Micromonospora violae. The sequence goes on along the minus strand of NZ_SHKK01000001.1, from coordinate 6,818,592 downwards.
ACCCGTCCGGACTGCCGGCCGTCGACGAGGTGCTCCTTGCCGCCGGGCAGCACCAACGCCACCGTGCAGACGAACGACGCGGCCCGCTGCTCGTCCGGCACATCGGCGATCTGGTCCAGCACCAGCTGAAGGTTGGCCCGGTCGTCGCCGTGCTGGCCGGACCAGCGGGCGCTGAACACCCCCGGCATCCCGTTGAGCGCGTCGACCGCGAGCCCCGAGTCGTCGGCGATGGTCGGCAGCCCGCTCCGCCGGCACCCCTCCCGCGCCTTGATCAACGCGTTCTCGCCGAAGGTCAGGCCGGTCTCGGGCAGCTCCGTGTACTGCTCGACGTCGTCCAGCCCGAGCAGGGCGATCCGCTGCGCGCCCAGCGCGCCGTCCAGGATGCGCTGCAACTCGACGAGCTTCTTGCGGTTACGCGTGGCGAGCAGGACCTTGTTCATGCGAGTGCCTTTCGCTGGGCTTCGGCCAACTCGGCGCAGCCGGCGACGGCCAGGTCGAGCAGACTGTCGAGCTGGTCGCGGGCGAAGACGCCCGCCTCACCGGTGCCCTGCACCTCGACGAAGTCGCCCGCGCCGGTGCACACCACGTTCATGTCCACCTCGGCGGCGACGTCCTCCTCGTAGCAGAGGTCGAGCCGGGGCTCCCCCGCGATGATCCCCACGCTGACTGCGGCCACCGAACGGTGCATCACCTTCTCCGGCTTACCGACCAGCGCCTTGCGGGCGGCGAGCCAGCCCACCGCGTCGTGCAACGCGACGTACGCGCCGGTGATCGCGGCCGTGCGGGTGCCGCCGTCGGCCTGGAGCACGTCGCAGTCGAGCACGATCGAGTTCTCGCCGAGCGCCTTGAGGTCGATGCTGGCCCGCAGGCTGCGCCCGACCAGCCGGGAGATCTCGTGGGTACGGCCACCGACCCGGCCCTTGACGCTCTCCCGGTCGGAGCGGGTGTTGGTCGCCCGGGGCAGCATCGCGTACTCGGCGGTCACCCAGCCGAGCCCGGAGCCCTTGCGCCAGCGGGGCACCCCCTCGGTGACACTCGCCGTGCAGAGCACCCGGGTGTTACCGAACTCGACGAGCACCGAGCCCTCCGGATGGGTGCTCCAGGCTCGGGTCAGGGTCACCGGTCGAAGTTGAGAGGGCCCTCGCCCGTCAGGTCGCGCCATGCCTGCACCCTATGCGGTGCGACGATCCACCTCGCTCGGGGTGTCCCGGGAAACGTCCGCGCCGTGCCCACGAGGAACCGGCGACCGCGGCGGTCAGACGTCGTAGCTGGCGCCGGGCCGGACCACCTCGAGCGGCCCGCTGTACGCGGAGGCGGCCGACTCCAGCGTGTGCGCCTCACTGCCCCAGGCGGCCACCAGGTGGGTGAGCAGCAGCCTGCCCACCGCGGCCTTGGTCGCCGCCTCACCGGCCTCCCGGCCGGTCAGGTGCAGATCCGGCGGATTGTCCACGCCGTCGAGGTAACTGGCCTCGCAGAGGAACACGTCGGCGTTCTGGGCCAGCCGCAGCAGCGCCTCGCAGGGCGCGGTGTCCGACGAGTAGCACAGCGATCTGCCGCCGTGTTCCAACCGCACGCCGTACGTCTCGATCGGATGGTTCACCCGGTCGACGGTGACCGCGAACGGGCCGATCGGGAAGGTGCCCGGTTCGAGCGCGTAGAACTGGTAGACGTCCTCCAACGGGCCGTCGTCGTGATACGCGGCGCTGAGCTGGTCGGGAGCACCGGCGGGCGCGTACATCGGCAGGGCCGGGTGGGGGCCCTCGGGGGCGTACCGGCGGACCACCACGTACGTCACTGCGTCCTGGATGTGATCGCAGTGCAGGTGGGTCAGCAGGATCGCGTCCGGGGCGTGCAACCCCGCGTACCGCTGGAGGCTGGACATCGACCCGGAGCCGAAGTCGACCAGGAGCCGGAAGCCGTCGGCCTCGACGAGGTACGCCGAGCACGGCGACTCGGGGCCGGGGAAGCTACCGGCGCAACCAAGGACGGTCAGTCGCATCGAGTCGTCTCGCTGTCACTGTCGGTAGCATCCATGCCTGCCACCGCTCCAGCCATGATCTCTACCGACGCGTACGCCACGCTGCGCAGCCTACGCTGGCGCACCCGGCGGCAAGAATCATCCAACGGAAGTTGTCACGAACGTGACACCCGCTCGTGGTAGCCGGGCAGCGAACGGGCCGCCGACCTATGTCGACGGCCCGTAGTCGGGAGACCATCTCGGTCAGGCCCAGAGCTGCCCCTCCAGGGCGTCCTCCGCATCGGCGAGCGTGCCGCCGTACGCGCCGGTGGACAGGTACTTCCATCCGCCGTCGCAGACCACGAAGGCCACATCGGCCCGCCGACCGTCGCGCACCGCCTCGTGCGCCACCGCCAACGCGGCATGCAGGATGGCACCCGTGGAGAACCCGGCGAAGATGCCCTCCACCTCCACCAACTGGCGGGTACGCAACACCGCGTCCCGGGTGCCGACCGAGAACCGCCGGGAGAGCACCGAAGCGTCGTAGAGCTCCGGCACGTACCCCTCGTCGATGTTGCGCAGGCCGTAGACCAACTCGCCGTAGCGCGGCTCGGCGGCCACGACCTGAATGCCCTCGACCTTTTCCCGCAGGTAACGCCCGGTGCCCATCAGGGTGCCGGTGGTGCCGAGCCCGGCCACGAAGTGCGTGATGCCGGGCAGGTCATGCAGCAGCTCCGGCCCGGTCGTCTCGTAGTGCGCCCGAGCGTTGGCCTCGTTGCCGTACTGGTAGAGCATCACCCAGTCAGGGTGCTCGACGGCGATCTGCTTGGCGGTCGCCACCGCCTGGTTGGAACCACCCGCCGCCGGCGAGAAAATGATCTCGGCCCCGTACATCCGGAGCAGTTGGACCCGCTCGGTCGAGACGTTCTCGGGCATCACGCAGACCAGTCGGTAACCGCGCAGCTTGGCCACCATCGCCAACGAGATGCCGGTGTTGCCACTCGTCGGTTCGAGGATGGTGTCACCGGCGCGGAGCCGGCCAGCCTCCTCCGCCGCCCGGACCATGAACAGCGCCGCCCGGTCCTTGATGCTGCCGGTCGGGTTGCGGTCCTCCAACTTGGCCCAGAGCCGCACCGGAGGCGCCCCGTCAGGAACCGTCGGGGAGAGTCGGGGCAGACCGACCAGCGGCGTGCCCCCACAGGCGTCGAGCAGGCTGTCGTACCGCGCCATGGCGGCCGACCTCAGCGAGCCGCGACAGCGGCGTGCCGGCCGGCCCCCGCCGCCACGGCGCTGTGCGAGCTGGCCCCCGCCGCCACGGCGCTGTGCGAGCTGGCCCCCGCCGCCACGGCGCTGTGCGAGCTGATCGCCGCTGCCGCGGCGAAGCCGAACGCGCCACCTGCGACGGCCGGCAGGATGGTGATGCTGTCGCCGTCGGAGAGCTTCGCGTCCAGCGCGCCGAGGAAACGGACGTCCTCGTCGTTCACGTAGACATTGACGAAGCGGTGCAGCGTGCCCGCGTCGGTGATCAGCCGGCCGCGCAGACCGCTGTGCCGGGAATCCAGGTCGGTGAGCAGGTCGGCGAGCGTGTCGCCGGTGCCGTCGACGACCTTGGCGCCGCCGGTGTAGCTGCGCAGGATGGTGGGGATGCGAACCTCAATAGCCATGATGTCGAACTCCTCGATCGGGTGTGCCTACGGTGACGGGACGAGACGGCTGCGGCGCTGACGGGTCAGCGGCCGGAACACTCGTAATCGACCGTCGCCGGGCTCTGCCCGAACATGTAGGACTGGACGGCGTGCGGGTCGACGCCGGCCTCCACGACACGGACCGGCTCCTCGGTGACCACGCCGTCGACGATCCGGAACGACCGGATCTCCTCCGAGTCGGGCTCACGGGTTGAGACGAGCAGGTAGTGCGCCCCCGGCTCACCGGCGAAGGAGACATCCGTCCGCGACGGGTACGCCTCGGTGGCGGTGTGCGAGTGGTAGATGACGACGGGCTCCTCGTCCCGGTCGTCCATCTCCCGCCACACGCGCAGGTGCTCCATCGAGTCGAACTCGTAGAAGGTCATCGACCGCGCGGCATTGTCCATCGGGATGTGCCGGGTCGGGGTGTCGCTGCCGACGGGACCGGCGACCACGCCGCACGCCTCGTCGGGGTGATCCCGGCGCGCGTGGGCGACGATCGCGTCGATGATCGACCGGTCGATGCTCAGCACGTGCACCAGCCTAACGCCTGCCGGGCGCACGCCGAAGTGGTGCCGGTCACCCCTAGTCGATCAAGGCGTTGAGCAGCGACTCCTGGAGATAGCCGAGATACGCGTAGACCGAAAGCTGGAACACGCGGCTGGAACCCGGGTCCTCAGCGACCGCGTCGTCCAACTCCTCGCCCAGATCCGTGCCGTCCTTGATCTCCAGACGGACGCCCATCGCGAGCCGGGCGTCGTTCAGCGCCCGCAACCACGCTTCGGCCGCCTCGGCGTCCAACCGCACCTCGCCGCCGGCGTCGTCCGGCAACGCGGCCAGGATGGCCCCCGCCTGATCGATCTTCGCGGTCTTCAGGTCGCCCTCGGTGTACCGGCGGAACTCGGCGGTGCCCGGCGCGTCCTGCGGGTAGACCGCCGGAAAGAGCCGACCGACGACCGGGTCGGTGTGGTCGAAGCCATCGGTGAGCAGACCCACCACCTCGGAGGCGACCTTGCGCAGCACCCGCACCTCGTCGACGGCGAAGACCGCGACGTAGTGCCCGGCCTGGCGGCGGAACATGCTCATGACCGGTCCACCGTCGCCCACAGCCCGTACGCGTGCAGCTGCGACGCGTCGTGCTCCATCCGCTCCCGGGCGCCGGTGGAGACCACGGCGCGGCCCTTGTGGTGCACGTCCAGCATCAGCTGTTCGGCCCTCTCCCGGCTGTAGCCGAAAAGCTTCTGGAAAACCCAGGTCACGTACGTCATCAGATTGACCGGGTCGTCCCACACGATCGTCACCCACTGCCGGTCGGACGCCGGCACCTCGTCAGTGTCCGGCGTCTCGACCGGTACAACCTGCGGAGCCGCCATGCCCCCCATCGTGCCACCGGTTTCCCGGAACCGAGGAACCGGAACGCCGGCCCGGCGTGGATCACCCACCCCGGGCGCTCCCGACCCGCCCCGGATGCCATCGGACCCCCGGTCCGGACCGGACCCGGACCGACCGGTGGGCGCGCCGTCAGGCGAGCAGGATGCCGTGATCGACTGCATCGGAGAGCACCACGCCCAGCGAGAGGCGGATCACCTCGAACCGTCGGGAGATCTCCCTGGACAACCCCAGCTCAACCTCGCGCACCGCGCGCTGGGACCAGGCCCGAGCCGCGCTGTGGTCGTCGTTGCCGGGGGTACGCCACCGCTGCCAACACCCGCCGGAGAGCGCCACCGCGACCGGCGGAAGCACCTCGGAACGGGACGCCGCCGGATAGCTGGCGACCGCGTCGATCGCCTCCGCGCCGGTCAACTCGGCCACACCGGCCGTGCTGGTGATCAAGAGCACCTTGTCCAACTCGTGGCCGGGCCGGTGATCGGCCAGCCCGTACTGCACGGCCGCGGCGATCCGGCGTCGCACGCCTTCGGCCGGTGGCGCGCCGAGCACCTGGGACGCGACGTCGGTCACGATGCCGCGCACCGCCTGATCGCACTGCGCGGTGGCCAACAGCGACAACGCCGCCATCTCCCGGTCGAGGAGATCCGGTAGGCCGGCACAGCCGACTCCGAACACGATCTCCTGAACGGCCCGCAGGTGGATGTTCGCCAACTCCAGGGCGAGGTGCTGGCGGATCCGCTGCGCACACGAACGGGCCTGACGGTCGAGCCGTTCGGACCAGTCACCCGGATCGGCGGCCACGGCGACGCGGCCCTGCTGGCCCGGCAGCATCGGCGGGTCGACGCTGGCCCGCTGCAACCCCTCACGCGACGCCCACCCCACCAACGCCCGGCGCAGGTCGGCGGCCGTGTCAGCGTCGTCGACCGGGAACCACCGCGCGCCGACCAGCGCCGGCACCGCGGCCAGCAACGCCGCCCGATGCGCCTCCACCGTCACCGCAACCGCATCCACCTCGGTCTCCGCACCCCCGACCGGCGGGACGGACGCCCCCGCGCCCTCCGTAGTCGCCGCGCCGTCGGCCAGCGGAGCCCAACCCGCCGCGCCGGGAGTGACCGCGAAGACAACCTCCACCGGGGTCGGGGCAACCTCGGCGAGCAGGTTCAACTCAGCGGCGGTGAACGCCTGGTCGGCGGCGATCACGAAGAGCAGCGCGCCGGCTCGGCCCGCCGCCTCCAGCAACACCCGGGTCCCGGACACGCCGAGGGTGGCGGTGTCCGGAACGTCGATCAGGGTGAAGTGCCGCAGCAGGGGCTCAGGCACGCTCAGCTCGACACGCCGGGGCGGGCGGGCCAGTGCCGGACCGGCGGCGTCGCGGTCCGCGCCGTACGAATGCGGTTGGCGGTAACCGGGCACGAACGCCGCCCGGGTGGGCACCTTGGCGTTGCGCACCACCAACCAACTGCCGGCCGGCACAGTGAGCATGACCGGGTCGAGCCCGAGCAGGGTGGCGAGCACGGCACGCCGCTCGGCACCAGCCGGGCCGACGGCGACCACACCGAGCGGCTCGTCCGGGGCGGGGCCGGCCACGCCGACCCGGGTGGGGAGCGGGCCGCAGGTGGGGAGATCGGCTGGGCCGGTCATGTCGTCCGGCGAGTCGACCGAGGGGAGAGGACCCTGCTTCATCAGGTACCTCCCGATGCAGGTGACCGCAGGTCCGGTCACGAGAATTCCGGTGCGTCAACCCGGATGTCGGAAGACTACGGGCGGGCCGTCGACCGGGCGGAACACCGCGAATACTCACCGGTAATTGTGCGACTACTCAACTTCGTACCGTGACGGTGCGGGCGCGGACGGATTCCGGTCGATATGCTGCGCGAATGAGTCGATGGGAGTTCGTCGGCCGCATGGATGAGCTCAACCGTCTCCTGGAGGCGGTGACCGGTGAGGCCGGCCGCGGGCTCTTCTTCAGCGGCAGCGCCGGCATCGGCAAGAGCCGCCTGCTGCGCGAGGGCGTGGCCACGTTGCCCACCGACCGGTTCGCGATCTGGTCCATCGCCGCCAGCGCCACCACCGCCGCGCTGCCGTTCGGCGGCCTGGTCCAGGTCCTCCCCGCCGAGCAACCGCAGGGCCTCTCCCCCGCCGGCGTGCTGCGCTGGGCGCTCAACGTGCTGCAACAACAGGCGGCCGGCCGCCGGATCGTGCTCGCCATCGACGATGCCCACCTGCTCGACCCGCCCTCGGCCGCCCTGGTGCACCTGGTCGCCCGCGCCGAGAACGCCACAGTGGTCGGCACCCTGCGCGACGGCGAGCAGATCCCGCTGCCGATCCGGGCGCTCTGGACCGACGACCTGGTCGAGCACGTCGAGCTGTCCCCGATGCCGCAGGAGGAGACCGCCGACCTGCTGACGGCGATCCTGGGCGGCCCAGTCGACGCCGGTTCCGCCGACCGGCTCGGCCGGTTGTCCGCCGGCAACCCGCTGCTGCTGCGCGAGCTGGTGCACGCCGCCAGCGGCAGCGCCGAGTTGAAGCGCACGTACGGGATCTGGAAGTGGACCGGGCGACTGGAGCTGGCGCCCAGCCTGACCGACCTCATCGACACCCGGGTCGGCAAACTCACCGACGGCGTCCGCGCGGTCGTCGAGCTGGTCGCGTTCGGCGAGCCACTGGGTCTGCACCTGCTGAAGCAGGCGGCCGCCCAGGCGGACGTGGAGACCGCTGAGGAACGCGGGCTGATCGCCGTCATTCAGCACGACCGGCGCACCGACGTCCGGCTGGCGCACCCGCTCTACGGCGAGGTGATGCGCCGCCGCTGCCCGGTCAGCCGCACCCGCCGACTGCAGGCGCACCTTGCCGAACTGCTTGAGCAGGTCGGCAAACGCCGCCGCGACGACCTGCTGCGGGTGGCCGTCTGGCGACTCGACTCGGGCACCGCACAGGACCCGGGCCTGCTGGTCGATGCCGCGGTCCAGGCATTCACCCGCTACGACGTGCCGCTGGCGACCCGCCTGGCGCGGGCCGCGCTGAACGCCGACGGCGGCTCCGACGCGGCGGAGCTGCTGGCCACCATCCTGATGTTCGCCGACCGGCCCGACGAGGCGATCGAGGTCCTCGACGCGGTGACCCCGGAGCCCGGCGACGAGCGGCGGTTCTGCCGTTGGCTGACCGTACGCGGCATGGTCAGCTACTGGGGGCTGAGCCAGGAGTCCACGGTGGAGGAGATCGCGAGCCGGGTCGAGCAGCTCACCGACTCCGCCGACCGGTCCCGGGTGCACGCCTTCGAGGCGATCATGCGGCTGCACCGCCTGGACACCTCCACCGCGGTACGGCTCAGCCGACAGGTCCTCGACCGGCCGGCGGCCGGCGTCGCCTCCCGCGAGCTGGCCCGGTCCACCATCGCGTACGTCCAGGCCGCGCAGGGCGAGCTGACCCGCAGCGGTACGGCGATCGCCCAGGTGCACTCGGCCGCGGCGAGCTGGCGCACCGACATGCCGTACCTCCAGTTGGCCCTGGAGCTGGCCCGGGGCACCCGACTCATGCTCACCGGCGACCTGGCCGGGATCGACGCGATCGTGGCCGACGAGTTCGCCGACCTCGCCGGCGCCGGCGACTTCCGCCTCGGCACCGGCTACCTGGCGATCCTCCAGGCGTACGCGGCCCGCCTGCGCGGGCAGAGCGACGCGGCCATGCGGACCTCCCTGGGCGCCTGCGCGGTGCTGGCCACCAGTCGGGTCTACGCCGGGCTGGCCCAGGCCGAACGCGCCCAGTCGGCGGCGCTGCGCGGGGATGCCACCCAGGCGGTTGCGGCGATGGCCGAGGCCGACCGCACCCACGCGCCGGGCATGGCGGTGCTCTACCCGTGGCTGGAGCAGGCTCGGGGCGCGTCGCTCGCCGCGTCGGGCGACCTGCCGGGCGCGGTCAAACACCTCGCTGACCTGGTCGATCGGCTACGTTCGGACGGCTTCGCCGGGCACGAGGTGCACGTTCTGCACGACCTCGTCCGCCTGGAGCAGGCGGGCATGGCGGTCGGGCCCACCTGCTCCGACGGTGGTCGACGCACCGTCGCGCAGCGCCTCGCCGAGCTGTCCGAGCGGGTCGACGGGGTGCTCCCGCCGCTGTTGGCCCGACATGCCCGCGCCGCGGTGACCGACGACCCCACCGATCTGCTCGCGGTCGCCGACGACTATGCCGCCCTGGAGTTGACCGTGTACGCCGCCGAGGCCACCTCCCAGGCCGTCCAGCGGTTGCGTCGGCAGCACTCGGCTGCGGCCAACGACGCCCGGGAGCGCCTGGCCGGGTTGCTGGGGCGCTGCGACCTGATCCGGACGCCGGCGCTCCAGGCCGGCGCGCCCGTGCTCACCGAGCGGGAGTGGCAGGTGGCGCGCCTCGCCGCGCACGGCGCCCCCAGCCGGGCGATAGCCGAGCGGCTCTACCTCTCGGCCCGCACCGTGGAGAACCACCTCCAGCGGATCTACGCCAAGCTCGGCGTCACCGGCCGGGCCGAGCTGTGGGCGGCGCTGCGCGCGATCCCGGGCCATGACGGCGGCGACGGAAGCTGAACCTTAGGCTGGTGCGGTGAGCATCCACCGCCCCGCGCTCCTGACCGACCACTACGAGCTGACGATGGTCAGCGCGGCACTGAAGGACGGCACCGCCGACCGCCGGTGTGTCTTCGAGGTGTTCAGCCGCCGGCTGCCGAGTGGCCGCCGCTACGGCGTGGTCGCCGGGACGGGCCGGCTGATCGAGCTGATCCGCGACTTCCGGTTCGACCCCGCCGAGGTCGAGTTCCTGCTGCGGACCGGGGTGGTCGACGAGACGGCGGCGAAGTGGCTCACCGACTACCGCTTCACCGGCGACATCGACGGGTACGCCGAGGGTGAGCTGTTCTTCCCCGGTTCGCCGATCCTCGCCGTCTCCGGTGGCTTCGCCGAATGTGTGGTGCTGGAGACCCTGGTGCTCTCCGTGCTCAACCACGACAGCGCGGTGGCAGCGGCGGCGGCCCGGATGGTGACTGCGGCGCGGGGGCGGGCACTGATCGAGATGGGGTCGCGTCGGGCACACGAGGAGGCGGCGGTGGCCGCGGCGCGGGCCGCGTACCTGGCCGGGTTCCGGTTCACGTCCAACCTCGCCGCCGGTGCGCGCTACGGCATCCCGACGGCCGGCACGGCGGCGCACGCGTTCACCCTGCTGCACGACGACGAGCGGGCGGCGTTCGCGTCGCAGGTCGCCACGCTGGGCAAGGACACCACGCTGCTGGTCGACACGTACGACATCAGCCAGGGCATCCGCAACGCGATCGCGGTGGCCGGGCCGGAGCTGCGGGCGGTACGGATCGACTCCGGTGACCTCGCGGTGATCGCTCAGCAGTCCCGGGAGCTGCTCGACTCGCTGGGCGCCACCGAGACGAAGATCATCGTCTCGGGTGACCTGGACGAGTACGCGATCGCCGCGCTGGCCGCCGAGCCGGTGGACATGTACGGCGCCGGCACGGCCGTGGTCACCGGCTCCGGGGCGCCGACCGCCGGGTTGGTCTACAAGTTGGTCGAGGTCGAGGGACGCCCGGTGGTGAAGCGCTCCGAGCACAAGGCGACCATCGGCGGCCGGAAGGTCGCGGTCCGCCGCCACAAGCCGACCGGCACCGCCACCGAGGAGATCATCGTCCCGCAGGGCGTTCCGGACCGGCAGCCCAACGACCGCCTCCTCCAGCGCTCGTACGTGGTCGCCGGTGAGCCGGTGCCGTTGCCCACTCTCGACGAGTCGCGGGAGCACCTGCGCGAATGCCTGATCTCGATCCCGTGGGAGGGGCTGAAGCTCTCGGCCGGCGACCCGGCCGTACCGGTCACCGTCGTACCCGCCGGCTGAGCCCACCACCGATCCGACATCGAAGGGGACCCCGATGGCCAACGCGCTGATCATCGTGGACGTGCAGAACGACTTCTGCGAGGGCGGCTCGCTGGCCGTTCCCGGCGGCGCGGCGGTGGCCGCCGGCATCTCCCGGTTGCTCGCCGCCGAGCCGGACCGGTGGGCGCACGTGGTCGCCACCAAGGACTACCACGTCGACCCGGGTGCCCACTTCGGCGATCCGCCGGACTTCGTGGAGTCCTGGCCCCGGCACTGTGTGGTCGGCACCAGCGGTTCGGAGTTCCACCCCGAACTGGACACCGCCCGGGTCGAAGCGATCTTTCACAAGGGTGAGCACGCGGCGGCGTACTCCGGTTTCGAGGGGCATGCCGACGACGGCGAGTGTCTGGCTGACTGGCTGCGCCGACACGACGTGGACCGGGTCGACCTGGTCGGCATCGCCACGGACCATTGCGTCCGGGCGACCGCACTGGACGCCGCCCGGGAGGGTTTCGCCACCACCGTGCTGCTCGAGCTGACCGCCGCAGTCGCTCCGGCGACCACCGACGTGGCCCTCCGCGCCATGGACGGCGCCGGTGTGGTCATGCACGGTCAGCCTGTGATCAGGGACGCATGAGGCGGTAATTCGTTGGTCAAGGGGCCTCCGTCGGTCGAGGATGTCGCCGGAGGTACGGACCCACATGAACATGAAGCCTTACCGGCGGGCGCTCGCCCTGCCCGGCCTGCGGTCGCTGTTGGTGGTCGCCGTCCTCGCCCGCATCCCGCTCACCGCGACCGGGGTGACGCTGACCTTCCACGTGGTGCTCGACCTTGATCGGGGCTACGGGGCGGCCGGCCTGGTGGGTGCGGCCGTCACCGTGGGTGCGGCGATCGGCGGGCCGCTGCTCGGCCGACTCGTGGACCGGCGAGGACTGCGCCCGGTCCTGGTGCTCACCGGGATCGCCGAGGCGATCTTCTGGTCCACCGCGCCCTCGCTGGCGTACCCCCTGCTCCTGCCGGCCGCGTTCGTGGCCGGCTCGCTGGCCCTGCCCATCTTCTCGGTGGTCCGGCAGTCGATCGCCGCGCTGGTCCCCGAGGAGCAGCGTCGCCCGGCCTACGCGCTGGATTCGATGTCGGTGGAGCTGTCCTTCATGATCGGCCCGGCGTTGGCGGTGGCCCTGGTCACCGCGATCTCCGCGCAGACCACCATGTACCTGGTCGGGGGCGGCATCGTCGCCGCCGGGATCGCCCTGTGGCTGGTCAACCCGCCGATCCGCGGTGCCGCCGAGCCCAGCGGTCCACCCCGTCGGGTGCCGCGCCGGGAGTGGCTGTCGCCCCGACTGCTCGCCGTGCTGGCGCTCAGCGCCGCCGCGACCGTGGTACTCGGTGGCACCGACGTGGCGGTGGTCGCCGTCCTGCGGGCCAGCGGTGAGGCCGGCTGGACCGGCGCGGTGCTCGCCATCTGGGCGGTCGCCTCGCTGGCCGGGGGTTTCGCCTACGGTGCTGTCCACCGCTCGTTCTCCCCGCTGGTGCTGACCGCCGCACTGGCGGTGTGCACCATCCCGGTGGGGCTGGGCGGCGCGCACTGGTGGCTGCTGTGCCTTGCGCTGATCCCCGCCGGGGCGCTCTGTGCGCCGACCATCGCGGCCAGCTCGGACGCGGTCAGCCGCCTCGTTCCGGCCGAGGTACGCGGTGAGGCGATGGGTCTGCACGGCTCTGCGGTCACCGTCGGCATCGCGGTCGGCGCGCCGCTGGCCGGCGCGGTGATCGACGCCAGCGCGCCACTCTGGGGCTTCGTGGTGACCGGTGCGCTCGGCGCGCTGGTCACCCTGGTGGTGCTCCCGATCGAGCTGCGTCGCCGCCGCCGCAACGCCGACGCCCCCACCTCGCCGCCCGTCAACGCCGACCTCACCCCCGCCACCCGCTAACGGTCTGACCCCGGCCAAGCCGGGCCAAGCCAAGCCGGGCCGAGCCGGGCCGAGCCGGGCCGAGCCGGGCCGAGCCGGGCCGAGCCGGGCCGAGCCGGGCCGAGCCGGGCCGAGCCGGGCCGAGCCGGGCCGAGCCGGGCCGAGCCGGGCCGAGCCGGGCCGAGCCGGGCCGGGCCGGGCCGGGCCGGGCCGGGCCGAGCCGGGCCGAGCCGGGCCGGGCCGGGCCGGGCCGGGCCGGGCCGGGCCGGGCCGGGCCGGACTGCGGCAGCTCCGCCGACAGGCGAGCCGGAGCGGGTCGGGGCAGCCGCGCGCCAACCTGATTGGGTGGGTGTGCCGCGGCAGTTTCCGGTCGGCGCGCTGTCGGGCGGCGCAACATACCGGGGTAACTGCGGATCGAGGTGTCCGCCGGCAGGCATACCTGCTAATGAGCTTGATGTCTGTGGGTCATCACGATGACTCACAGACATCAAGCTCATTAGCGACAGGGCCTGCGTTGGGGAAAGGCCGAGCCGACGCAGGCCAAGCCCACGCAGGCCAAGCCCACGCAGGCCAAGCCGACGCCGAGCCAGACCCAGCCGACACCGGGCCAGACCCAGCCGACGCTGGGTTAGGACGAGCCGACACCGGGCCAAGCCAAGCCAAGCCGACACCGGGCCAGACCAGGCCAGACCAGGCCAAGCCAGACCAAGCCGAGCCGATGCCGGGCCAGACCGAGCCGAGCCCAGACCTAGCTGACGCCGCGGAAGGCAACGGCCGGTAAGCGGCGTGGAGCGGCCGGAACGAGGCGAGACGCGGCAGCGGCAGCGGCAGCGGCTGGACATGGCGACGGGCGCCGCTCCCGGTGTCCCGGGGGCGGCGCCCGTCGTACTGCCTGGGTCTTGCGTCAGTGCCGGTCGACGTCGCTCGCAGTGTCCTCGCGGTAGCTGGCGCCGCCGTCCGACTCGCTGGTGAGCGGCTTGGCGCCACCCTCCGGCGGGCCGGCCAGGGTCTGGCCAGCGGCCAACTCCGGGAACTTCGCGTCGAACGCCGGCCGCTCGGAGCGGATCCGCGGCATCCGGTCGAAGTTGCGCAGCGGTGGCGGGCTGCTGGTCGCCCACTCGAGCGAGTTGCCGTGGCCCCAGGGGTCGTTCACCTCGACGACGGGGCCGGTCTTGTACGACTTCCAGCAGTTGTAGATGAACGGCAGCGTGGAGATACCGGTGATGAACGCGCCGATCGTGGAGATCGTGTTCAGCGTGGTGAAGCCGTCGCCGGGGAGGTAGTCGGCGTACCGGCGGGGCATGCCCTCGTTACCGAGCCAGTGCTGCACCAGGAACGTGGTGTGGAACCCGATCATGGTGAGCCAGAAGTGCACCTTGCCCAGGCGCTCGTCGAGCATCCGGCCGAACATCTTCGGGAACCAGAAGTAGATGCCCGCGAAGACCGCGAACACGATGGTGCCGAAGAGCACGTAGTGGAAGTGAGCCACCACGAAGTACGAGTCCGACACGTGGAAGTCGATCGGCGGGCTGGCCAGCAGCACACCGGTGAGACCACCGAAGAGGAAGGTGACCAGGAAGCCGACCGCCCAGAGCATGGGCGTCTCGAAGCTGATCTGGCCCCGCCACATGGTGCCGATCCAGTTGAAGAACTTCATACCGGTCGGCACGGCGATCAGGTAGCTCAGGAAGCTGAAGAACGGCAGCAGCACCTGGCCGGTGGCGAACATGTGGTGCGCCCAGACGCTCATGGAGAGCGCGGCGATCGCGACGGTCGCGGCGACCAGACCCTTGTAGCCGAAGATCGGCTTGCGGGAGAAGACCGGGATGACCTCGCTGATGATGCCGAAGAACGGCAACGCCACGATGTAGACCTCGGGGTGACCGAAGAACCAGAACAGGTGCTGCCAGAGCATCGGCCCACCGGTTGCCGGGTCGTACACGTGCGCGCCGAGGATGCGGTCCGCGGCGAGCGCGAACAGCGCGGCGGCCAGCAGCGGGAAGACCAGGATCACCAGGAGGCTGGTGACCAGGATGTTCCACGTGAAGATCGGCATCCGGAACATGGTCATGCCGGGCGCGCGCAGGGTCAGCACCGTGGTGATCATGTTGACGGCGCCGAGGATGGTGCCCAGACCGGAGATGGCCAGACCCATGATCCACATGTTGGCGCCGACGCCCGGCGAGTGCTCGACGCTGCTCAGCGGCGCGTACGCGAACCAGCCGAAGTCGGCGGCCCCACCCGGAGTGATGAACCCGGCGGTCGCCATCGTGCCGCCGAACAGGTACAGCCAGTAGGCGAAGCTGTTCAGGCGGGGGAAGGAGACGTCAGGGGCGCCGATCTGGATCGGCACGATGTAGTTCGCGAACGCGAACACGATCGGCGTCGCGAAGAACAGCAACATGATCGTGCCGTGCATCGTGAAGAGCTGGTTGTACTGCTCGGGCGAGAGGAACTGCAGCCCGGGTCGGGCCAGCTCAGCCCGCATGACCAGGGCCATCAGGCCACCGATCATGAAGAACACGAACGCGGTGATCATGTACATGATCCCGATTTGCTTCGCGTCCGTGGTTCGCAGCAGCCGCGCGATGGCCGACCCCTTGACCGGCTCCCGGACCGGCCAGGGCCGGGTCACGACCGGCTTGGGTGCGACGGTGGTCACGAGTGGCCTCCGGTTCTCGGTTGTCCCGCTCGGCACACGCTGGTTATCGGCGGGCCGTCATCCGCAAGGAGGATAGTCCCCGGCAGGTCGCAGCGCCGCGTGGGGTGGCGTGACACGATCTACAACGGGCCTACAGCGGGCCGAGCAGGAGCCGGTAGTGCTCCCCGAAGATCCGGTGGCCACGTCCGCGCAGCAGCGGGTCACGCAGCGCGGGCGGCACGTCCCGGGTCCGGTTGCGGTCCCGGGTCCGGTCCCGGACCCAGCGGGTACGCGGGCGACGTCGACTCTCGTACGCCACCAGCGCCGCCTCCACGCTGTTGGCGGCGCGCAGCGACTCGGCCAGCACCACGGCGTCCTCCAACGCCATGGCCGCGCCCTGCGACAGCGTCGGCGCGGTGGCGTGCGCGGCGTCGCCGACCAGCAGCACGCGCCCCCGGTACCAGCGACCCAGCTCCACCTCGTCGGTGATGCCGACGTGCACCTCGTCGAGGGCCGCCAGCACCTCGGGCACCGGGCCGCGGTAGTCGGCGAAGAGTTCCCGCAGCCGCGCGAGGGGGTCGGCGGGTTCCTCGGTGCCGGCCTCGTCGGCGTAGATGTGCAGCCGCCCGGCACCGATCGGCACCATGAGAAACCCGGACCGCTGGCCGAGCAGGGCGGTCCACTCGGTGACCGGTGGACCGTCGCGCAGGACGGCCCGGTAGACCACCTGCCCGACCGGGCGGGGCGGTCCGCCGAGTGCGGCCAGCGCCCGGACCGAGGAGCGTGGCCCGTCGGCGCCGATGACCAGGTCGTACTCACCGGTGGTGCCGTCGGTGAAGGTGACGCCGACGGCGCCCGGACGCAGGTCCAGGGTGCGGACCTCGGCGCCGTGCCGGACCGCCCCGCCGGCACCGCTGAGCAGCACCCGGTGCAGGTCGGCCCGGGGTAGCGCCCGGCACTCGCCGACGCCGGCCCAGAGGGCGTCGAGGTCGACCTCACAGAGTTGCGCGCCGGCGGCGTCGAAGAACCGCTGCCGGTGGATCACCTGGCCGACCGGCCGGACCGGGTCGTGCAGGTCGAGCCGGTGCAGCGCGCGGGCGGCGTTGCCGGGCAGGTAGAGACCGGCCTCGGTGGACTCCCCCGGTGGCAACTTGTCGGTGACGTCGGGCCGGAAGCCCGCGAGGCGCAGCGCCCGGGCTACGGCCAGGCCGGCGATGCCCGCGCCGACGACGAGGATGCGCAGGGGGGAGCCACCCATGGTGGTGTACGCCTCCGGAGGGGGAGCGGCACGCGTTGGAGGCAACACGCTACTCGGAGCTATTGCCCCACACCAGGCCCCAATCGGCCGTCCCGGCGGCGCCCGTCGGCGGTTCGCGGCGCTTAGCTGGCCGTCGGGCGACAGCCGTCCGGTCGAGGGCGTGGCAATCCTCACAATTCGCCAGTTTGACGCATGCGGTTGCGCCTCAATTTCAGGCATGTAAATGTGTCGTTGAGCGTGGGAGCGCTCCCGCACTGCCCCACCACATCCGGCGCCCGGGCATGCGCCGCAGTCAAGGAGCGTCATGAAACGTCAACTTCGGGCCCTGGCCGCCGCCGGGCTGCTCGTCGCCAGTTCGCTGGTGGCCGTCGCCCTCGGCGGCAACGCCTCCGCCGACACCCAGATCTGTGAGCAGTACGGCTCGACCACCATCCAGGGCCGGTACGTGGTGCAGAACAACCGCTGGGGCACCACCGCCCAGCAGTGCATCAACGTCACCAACAACGGCTTCGAGATCACCACGCTGAACGGCAGCAGCCCCACCAACGGGGCGCCCACGGCGTACCCCTCGGTGTTCTTCGGTTGTCACTACACCAACTGCTCCCCCGGCACGAACCTGCCGATCCAGGTGAGCCAGATCAGCAGCGCGACCAGCAGCATCTCCTACCGGTACGTCAGCGGCGCCACCTACAACGCGTCGTACGACATCTGGTTGGACCCGTCGCCCAAGCGGGACGGGGTGAACCAGATGGAGATCATGATCTGGCTCAACCGGCAGGGCCCGATCCAGCCGATCGGTTCGGTGGTCGGCAGCACGAACCTGGCCGGCCGCAACTGGGAGGTCTGGCGGGGCAGCAACGGCTCCAACAACGTCATCTCCTACGTCGCGTCGTCGGCGATCTCCAGCCTGAACTTCAGCGTGCTGGACTTCATCAACGACACCCGCAACCGGGGAGCGATCACCAACTCCTGGTACCTGACCAGCATCCAGGCCGGCTTCGAGCCGTGGCAGGGTGGCGTCGGTCTCGCGGTGACCTCGTTCTCGGCCAACGTCAACGGCGGTGGTAACCCCACCAACCCGACGACCCCGCCGCCGGGCGGTGGCTCGGGTTGCGCGGTGAAGTACACGCCGAACTCGTGGAACAACGGCTTCACCGCCGACGTGCAGATCACCAACACCGGGTCCAGCGCGATCAACGGCTGGACGATGAACTACAACCTGCCCAGCGGGCAGACGGTCACCAACGCCTGGAACGCCACGGTGAGCCAGAGCGGTTCCGCGGTGACCGCCCGCAACGTGGGCCACAACGGGTCCATCGCACCGGGAGGCACGGCCAGCTTCGGCTACCAGGGCACCCTGAACGGGTCGTACTCGTCGCCGACCAACTTCACGCTCAACGGGGCAACCTGCTCCCGCTCCTGAGCTGAGGGTGGGGGCGTGACCACCGGTCGCGCCCCCACCGCTCGCTTCAGACCTCGCCGAGCGCGTCGATGTCGCGCATCTCCTCGGCGGTCAACGAGAAGTGGAAGACGTCGAAGTTGGCGGTGATCCGCTCCGGGGTCACCGACTTCGGGATCGCCACGATCTCGTGGTCGATGTGCCAGCGCAGCACCACCTGCGCCGGGGAGACGTCGTGCGCCGCCGCGACCCTGGTCAGCACCGGGTCACTGAGGTCGCTGGTCTTGAACGGGCTGTACCCCTCCAGCACCACGCCCCGGTCCCGGTGCTCGGCGTGCCGCTTCCGGTCGTACAACGCCGGGCTCCACTCGATCTGGTTGACCGCCGGGTTCTCCTCGGTGGACTGGATCAGCTCGTCGATCTGCCCGGTGCTGTAGTTGCTCACCCCGACCGCCCGGGCGAGGTTCTCGTCGCGGGCGGCGAGCAGCTCACGCCAGAGCGGGATGCTGTCGGTCGGCGACGACGGCGGCCAGTGGATCAGCCAGAGGTCCACCTGGTCGACACCGAGCGCCTCCAGACTGGCCTCCAACGTCGCCCGCTCCTGGCCCACCCGGTTCGGCGGGAGCTTGGTGGTGATGAAGATGTCCTCGCGGCGCAGCCCGCTCTCCCGTACCGCCCGGCCGACCTCCCGCTCGTTGCCGTACACGGTGGCGGTGTCGAGGTGCCGGTAGCCGGTGTCGAGCGCGGCCAGCACGGCGTCGTAGCCGGCCTGGCCGGTGGCCTGCCAGGTGCCGAAGCCGAGCAGGGGCATCCGCACGTCACCGGGGAGCAGGACGGCGGGCTGGTCGGTGAGGTCCATGAGGTCCGTTCTACCCCGCCGAGCCCGCTACCGCCGAGCGAACCGGACACTCCGGCGTCCAGCGCACTGGTCTGGTTTGCCGGAGAATGCTGAGCATCGACGCGGTGTGACGGCGAGGAGCGACGTGTACCTGACCCACCTGGACTGCCCACGCTGCGGCAAGGAGTACGCCGCCGACCGGTTGCAGAACCTCTGCGAGTGCGGATCGCCGCTGCTGGCCCGCTACGACCTGCCGGCCGTGGCGAAGGCGGTCACCCCGGAACGGTTTCCGCTGCGCCCGGCTGACCTGTGGCGTTACCGGGAGTTGCTGCCGGTCGCCGACCCCCGGCACGTCACCACGCTGGGCGAGGGCTGGACGCCGCTGTTGCGCGCCCCGGCGTACGGCGCCGAGATCGGCGTCGCGGACCTGATGGTCAAGGACGAGGGGCTGATCCCCACCGGCTCGTTCAAGGCCCGGGGCGCGGCGGTCGGGGTGAGCCGGGCCCGCGAGCTGGGCGTCGAACGGATCGCGATGCCCACCAACGGCAACGCCGGGTCGGCCTGGGCCACCTACGCCGCGCGGGCCGGGATGGGCGCGACGATCGTCATGCCGCTGGCCGCGCCGAGCATCTGCCGGCGCGAGTGCGTCGCCGCCGGTGCCGACCTGCGCCTGATCGACGGGCTGATCGGCGATGCCGGTCGGCGGGTGGCGGAGCTGGTCGCGGAGTCGAACGGGGCGATCTTCGACGCCGGCACGCTGCGCGAGCCCTACCGGCTGGAGGGCAAGAAGACGATGGGGTACGAGATCGTCGAGCAGCTCGGCTGGCAGGCGCCCGACGTGATCATCTACCCGACAGGCGGTGGGGTCGGTTTGATCGGCATCCACAAGGCGCTGCACGAGCTGCGCGAGCTGGGTTGGATCGGTGACAAGCTGCCCCGGCTGGTGGCCGTGCAGTCCACCGGCTGCGCGCCGATCGTGCGGGCGTTCGCCGCCGGTGAGCATCGGGCGCAGCCGTGGGCGGACGCGCACACGGTGGCGTTCGGCATCACCGTGCCGGCGCCGCTGGGCGACGAGCTGATCCTGGCGGCGCTGCGGGAGTCCTCCGGCACAGCGGTCGCCGTCGACGACGCGGACATCCTGGCCGACCTGCGCGACTTCGCCGCCCGGGAGGGGCTGCTGCTCTGCCCGGAGGGGGCGGCGTGCCTCACGGCGGCGCGACAACTGCGCGCCGGTGGGTGGATCCGGGCCGGCGAACGGGTGGTGGTGCTCAACACCGGTGCCGGGTTGAAGTATCCGGACACGGTCGACGTGTCCGGCGTACCCGTGCTGGGGTGAGGCCGCTCAGAAGCTGTCCGGCTTGGTGATCCGCCACGCCGCGTTGATCAACCCGATGTGCGAGAGCGCCTGCGGGGTGTTGCCGAGCTGCACCCCGGTGGACAGGTCGATCTGCTCGCTGAACAGCCCCACGTCGTTGGCGTACCCGACGACCCGCTCGAAAAGCGCCTCGGCGCGCTGCATCTCACCCGTCATCACCAGGCACTCCACCAGCCAGAACGAACACAGCGGAAAAGCGGCCGGGTCGGTGCTCCACCGCCGCAGCAGCCCTTCGTCGGTGCCCAGGTCCCGTTCCAGCACGGCGATTGTGGAACGCATCCGCGGGTCGGTGGCGGGCAGGAAACGCGCCACCGGCAACGCGAGCACGGAGGCGTCCAGCTCCGGCGACCCGAACGCACCGGTGAACGCACCGATCCGGTCGTTCCACCCCTCGCGCAGCACCACCTCGCGGATCTCGTCGCGGATCGCGGCCCACCGACGCGGGTCGGCCCGATCGCCGAGCCGGTCGGCGAGCCCCACCGCCCGGTCCAACGCCAGCCAGCAGGACACCTTCGACCAGACGTAGTGGCGCTCATCGTCGCGGGTCTCCCAGATACCCCGGTCCGGCAGACGCCAGGTCGCGGCCACCTGCTCGGCCAACCCGAGCACCATCTCCCGCAGCTCGTCCTCGAACGTCGCGCCGAGATAGTCGCGTAGCCGCCACACCGCCGCCATCACCTCACCCGGCACGTCGAGCTGCCGCTGCCGCCAGGCGTCGTTGCCGACCCGTACCGGCTTGCTGTCGTGGTATCCGCGCAGGTGGTCGCAGTGGTGTTCGGAGACATCCCGCTCGCCCTCCAACCCGAAGAGCACCGGCACGGGTTCGGCACCGATCCGGCCGATCGATCGGGTGACCCAGGCGAACAGCCGGGACGTCTCGTCGGGACAGGCGGCCACCCAGAGCGCCCGCATCGTCAACGAGAAGTCCCGCAGCCAGGAGTAGCGGTAGTCGTAGTTCCGGTCGCCGCCGATCTGCTCCGGCAGCGAACTGGTCAGCGCCGCGGCGACCGCGCCGCTGCGGGCGTAGGTGAGGCCGGTCAGGACCGTCGAGCTGTGGGTGACGAGGTCGCGGTACCGGCCGGAGTACGTGTGCGTCTCCCGGAACGCCTGCCACGCCCGCGTCGTCTCGGCGAGGGCGGCCAGCGGGTCCACCCGGGCCGGCGGAGCCCCGTACGCCTCGCCGAAGGCGACGTCCATGCCGATCACCTGACCGGCGGAGACCTCGAACTCGTGGGTCACCCGGTCGGTGCCCGCCCGCAGGCGCAGCCCTCCGGCGCGCAACATCAGCACGATCGGGCCGGCTCCGGCCAGCACCCCGCCGTCCGGCTGCTCGTGCAGGTACGGCGTGAGCAGGCCGTACTCCGGGCGGGGCGCGAAGTCCAGGGCCATTCGTACCCGCCCGGACAACCCCTCGACCACCCGGATCAGCACGGCCGGTGAGTTCTTGCCCAACTCGTGCGCACGGGCGCCCTGCTCGGCGGCGAGGGCGTCGGTGACCGCCACGCTGCCGTGCGGGGTGTGGTGCACCGTCCGCAGCACCAACGTGTCCGGCTGGTACGCGCGCTCGACCCGGTAACCCGGGCCGCCGACCCCGATCGGCGCGAGCTGGAAGTGGCCCGCTTTCGGGTCGAGCAGCCGCGCGAACACGGACGACCCGTCGAACCGGTGCGGACACCACCAGTCGATCGAGCCGTCCTTGCTGACCAGGGCACCGGATCGGGAGTCCGAGAGGAACCCGTAGTCGGAGATCGGCGGCTGCTGCTCCACCCGCCGGGGGTACCCGGATCGGCCCGGATCAGACCGGGTGGATCACCCGGTCGGTGGCTCGTCCTCGCCCGCCGCCTCGGCCGCGTCGGCCTCTTCCTTGGTCTTGTGCACGGCCTGGTCGGCGTGCTCGGGCGGCCCGTAGACCGTGTAGAGCACCAGCGGGTTGGGGCCGGTGTTGACGAAGTTGTGTTTGGTGCCGGCCGGCACCACGACCAGGTCGCCGGCGGCTACCTTCCTCGTGTTGCCGCCGACCCGGGCTTCGCCGACACCGCTGACGAAGGTGAGGATCTGGTCGATGCCCTCGTGCACCTCCTCGCCGATCTCCCCATCGGCGGGGATGGTCATGATGACCAGTTGGGTGTGCTCACCGGTCCACAGCACCCGCCGGAAATCCGGGCTCTTCTCGGCGACGGTCGCGATCGTAAAATGCTCCATGCCCACGCTCATACCCCGTCCGGCCGCGCGCCACGCCGGGACTCGCAAATGGTGGAACTCGCCACGGTTGGCAGGTTTGGATGTGCGCGGACCGGGGATCGACAACGCTGACCGGCGCGAACGGCCGGTCGAGCCAGGTCCCCGCCGACGTACCGCCGAACGGCTGCGGTGGTGGGAGACGGCCAGAGCACGGCGACGTTCCGACCAGTGTCGAAACGGCGCCGTGCGCTCTTTGTCCGCCTCGCGGCGACGACGTGTCCGCCTCGCGGCGACGACCCCTCGGCGATCATGGGGTGACCGGTCAGCGGTGCAACCAGCTGAGCAGGTCGGGTGGGGCCAGCCCCGCCACCCGTTGCTGGTAGCGGGATCGCGCGGCCGCGTCCAGCAGGTCGCGGCCCTGCCCGGAGCCGCCTCGGCGGAAGAACGCCTGGCGGTCACGCAACACCCCGAGGGTGTCCGGGGCGAGCCGGTCGGCCTGCTCCCGCATCCGACCGAAGGTGGCCGCTTCGACCAGGTCCGGCCCCGGCGTCGGAAGGTCCCACCGGTCGGCGAGCCGGCGCATCGCACCGCCCAGGTCGGTCAGCAGGTCGTCGTAGTGCACCAGCTCCACGTTCGGCTCGTTGCGGCGGGCCCACGCGTCGCTCAGGTGCATCAGCACGCCGGGCAGCGAATCCAGCTCGGCGCGCGGGTCCACCTCCCGGTCGACCCAGCTCGTCAACCATTCCCGCACCGGTGGCCGCTCGCGCGGTGGCCCGGCCGGGGCGGGCTGGCCGGTCAGCTCGGCGAGGCGTGCCCGGTCCAGGTTGGCGCTCTGGTGGTAGAGGGAGACCGCCATGTCCAGCGGGTGCCGGGCCACCACCACGTACCGCACCCGGGGGTCGAGCGGCACCCCGTCCAGCGGTGTGTGCGTCTTGATGAACCGCCGGTGTGGCTGGGCGGCCAGCCGGTCGTACACCGTCTCCCGCGGTTCGCCCAACCAGTCCAGCCACGGCGACAGCACGCTCAGCGGCGCCGGCAGCTCCGGGGTGCCGAACACCAGGAGCGCGCAGATCATCTGCATCCAGGTGGTGCCGCTCTTGGACCGGGTGCTGATCACGATGTCGCCGTCGCGGAACGGGAAACCGGCCCACCGTGCGCTGTCCTCGTCGTCGGATCGGTACCGGTGAACTGGTGTGGGCATCGGGGGATGGTAGTCGTCGAACCGACAGCGGAGCAGCCGAATTCCGACTCACCTCCCTGTGACATATGCGCATGCTTGGCTAGATTGAAGTATGGTGCCCGCCCACGGGGGCCGGGCGGCGGCACCGGTCTACCGTCCCATCCTCGCCAGCCGACGAGGTGAGCTTGAGGCCCTGAGCCACCTCGAACCCGGGTACGCGGCACTGGTCGCCCCGGTCCTGGAAGTCAACGCGATCGAACGGTCCATGATGGATGCCATGCGCCGGTTCCCGCCCGGCCTGCTGCCCGCCGTCGACGTCAGCGCGCTGCCCGACCTCCCCGAGGCCGAGCTGGGCCGCTGGGGCGTACCGGTGGTGCCGGTGATTCGGCTCGCGGAGAGCGACCACCGGTTGGTCGCGCACGGCGCGGCGGCGCGGGCGTGCGGCCGGCGCGCGCTCATCCGGTTGCGGGCCGGCCAGGACCGGGCCGGGCCGGACGCGAGCACCACCGCCGTGGAACGGATCTGGCGGTTCACCGACCTCGCCCCGGAGGAGTGCGACCTGCTGGTGGACGCGGGCGACGTGTGCTGCCCGGCGGACGTGCGGACCGCCGAGGCCCGGATCCGCCACCTGCTGGACTGGGCACGCCGACACGCGTGGCGGTCGGTGACGGTGGCGGCGGGCGGCATGCCACCGACGCTGTCCCGGTTACCCACCGACGAACCGGTCCAGCTGGAGCGTTGGGACTGGCTGTTGTGGCGACGACTGGCCGACGCCGGAGTCGACTACGGCGACTACGGCGTCCACCCGGCCGGGCCCGCCACCGGAGACCCCGGCGATCGGTTACCCACCGTGCGGTACACCGACGACGACAGTTGGTGGGTCTACCGCTGGGCGCGACGCGGCGGCCGGGGCGACGACCGGTTCGCCGACCTCTGCCGCACGCTGGTGTCGGCACCACACTGGCCAACCACCGGGGCCGCCTTCTCCTGGGGTGACCATGAGCTGTTGCGCCGGGCCCGCCGGGGCGCCGGCGCGGGCTCGACCGCCAACTGGGCGGCGTGGAGCACCTCGCACCACCTGGCCCACGTGCTCGCCACGCTGGTGCATCCGGCCGTGGACGGCGCGCCGAGGTGGCACCCCGGGCAGGGGCCACCGCAGCGGGGGCGACCGCTGCGGTGAGGCCCGGCCTACTGCTTCTCGGTGAAGCCGAACTGGATGATGCCCTCGTCGTCGACGGTGGCGTCCACCGACGCGTCACCGAGCAGCTCGGCGGCGTCCTCGTCCAGGAAGATCCGGGCGCCCTGGTTGTCGACCACACGATCGCCCTGCGCCGGCTGGGGCACCAACTCGACGGTGAGCGAACCGGCCTCGGTGTCGGCGGCGATCCGCACTCCGCCGTCCTGGGCGACGTCCTGTTGGTTGGCGAGGTCACGAATGACGAGCACGGCGTTATCGGTCATGGTGAGCATGTGGCTGGAACTCCTCGTGGATTCTCGGCTCGCGGTCGGATACCGCACGGACCGGACAGTCGGCCCGCGTACGAGCACACGTGGGAGGCGACAGAAGGGGCGAACGGTCGTCGCCGTCGCATCAGTTTCGGGGCAGCTGACGGCCCCGCCACTCCCACCGTGCCCGCTGGCGGACCATCCGTCAAATAGAGCCGGATCAGTGGAGTGCGGCGGCCGGGGCCAGCCAGGCGCGAATCTCGTTGACCGCCGCGCGGCCGGCACGGTTGGCCCCGATCGTGCTGGCCGAGGGGCCGTAGCCGACCAGGTGGACGCGTGCGTCGGCGACCACCCGGGTGCCGTCCATCGTGATGCCGCCGCCCGGCGCGCGCAGGCCCAGCGGGGCGAGATGGTCGATGGCCGCCCGGAACCCGGTGCACCAGAGGATCACGTCCGCCGGCACGAATCGCCCGTCGGTCCAGGCCACCCCGTCGGGTGTGATCCGGTCGAACATGGGTAGCCGGTCGAGGACGCCGCGTTCGCGCAGTCGGCGTACCTCGGGGGTGACCGGGAGCCCGGTGACGCCCACCACGCTGCCCGGCGGTCGGCCGGCCCGGACCGCCTCGTCCACCCGGGCCACGGCGGCGCGACCCAACTCCGGGCCGAACTCCTCGTCCCGGAACTCCGGCGGCCGGCGGGTCACCCAACTGGTCGCCGCCGCAACGGTGGAGACCTCGCCGAGCAGTTGCACGGCCGAGGTGCCGCCACCGACCACCACCACGCGACGGTCGGCGAACTCGGCCGGCCCCCGATAGTCGGCGGTGTGCAGCTGCCGGCCACGAAACGTCGACCGGCCCGGGTAGTGCGGCCAGAACGGCCGCGTCCAGGTGCCGGTGGCGTTGATCAGGGCTCGGGCGGTCCACGTGCCGTTGTCGGTGTGCACATCCAGTCGACCGTCGGGGCGGGAGCGCACCGCCCGGACCCGCACCGGCCGTCGCACCGGCAGGTCGAAGGCCTTCTCGTACGCGGCGAAGTACGCGCTGACCTGCTCGGACGCCGGGCGTTGCGGTTCGGCGGGCGGGAAGGGCAGCCCGGGCAGGTCGGAGAAGCCGTGCACCCGGTCGAAGACCAGCGTGGGCCAGCGGTGCTGCCAGGCGCCACCGGGCCCGTGGTCGGCGTCGAGGATGACGAAGCCACTGCCGGGCGCGAAGCCGGTGCGGCGCAGGTGATAGCCGGCGCTCAGGCCGGCCTGCCCGGCACCGATCACCACGACGTCCACGGAGTGGGTGTCCACGTGGGGTGCAACGCCGTGACTGTCGCCCCGCTGCCCGTTCTCGGCCGTCGCGCCGGTCACAGCCGACCATTCCGGCTTCGACCACCCGACCTGCGCTTACGCTGAGTGAATGAGCGACTTCCGTCGGTACGGGGCAGAGCTCCTCGGCACCCTGCTGCTGGTGTTCTTCGGCGTGGGCAGCGCGGTGGCCGCGCGGGTGCAGGGCGGCGTGGTGGTGGTGGCGCTGGCCTTCGGGTTCGTGATGGTGGCTCTCGTCTACACGATCGGCCCGCTCTCCGGCAGCCACGTCAACCCCGCTGTGACGCTCGGCGTACTGCTCTCCGGAAAGATCTCGCTGCTCGGGGCGGTGGCGTACTGGATCGCGCAGTTCATCGGCGCGACCGTCGCGGCCTTCGTGCTCTGGGCGCTCACCCGGTGGGGTGACGTCGCGGACCAGACCGGGGCGCTGGGCTCGAACGGCTACGGCGCGCACATCAACCGGGGCGGCGCCGCCGTGCTGGAGGTCGTGCTGACCTTCCTCTTCGTGCTGGTCGTGCTGGTGGTGACCAGCCGGAGCGAGAATCCGGGCACCGCCGGGCTGGCCATCGGGTTGGCTCTGGCCGCGACCCAGCTGGTGGGCGTGACGCTGACCGGCGCGGCGGTCAATCCGGCCCGCGCGTTCGGCCCGGCGGTCTTCGAGGGCGGCGTGGCTCTGCGGCAACTCTGGGTCTTCATCGTCTTCCCGCTGCTCGGCGGGGCGCTTGCCGCGCTGGTCGCGCCCATGGTGATGGGGGCGCAACGGCACTACTGGGGCGGTCACGAGAAATCGGTCGGCGGGCCGAGGTAGCCCAGACGGCAATATCTTTCGCCTGAGGGCCTTTTCTGGCGAATATCTCCGTGGCAGCATCAACGCATGCATCGCCGTCACTTTCCCCGGGCCCTCGCGCTGCTCGCGCTGGTCGCCACCGCGGCCACCGCCGGCGCGCCCGGTGCCACGGCCGAGTCGCCCACCCCCGCGACGACCCAACTGCGCGCCACCATCGACACGATCCTCGCCGACAGCCGGCTGGCCGGCGCGCAGGCGTCGGTGGTCGTGGTCGACACCGGCACGGGGCAGACGCTCTACGACCGCAACGGCGACCGCCGGCTGATCCCGGCGTCCAACACCAAACTGCTGACCTCGACCGCAGCCCTTGAGCTGCTCGGCCCCGGCCACCGCTTCACCACCGACGTACGCGCCAGCGGCAAGCGCCGCGCCGGCCTGCTCTCCGGCAACCTCTACCTGCACGGCGGGGGCGACCCGACGATGCTCGCCGCCGACTACGACGCGCTCGCCGCGCAGGTCGCCGACGACGGCGTGCGGGTGGTCACCGGAAACCTGGTCGCCGACGACACCCGCTACGACCGCACCCGGCTCGGCCCCGACTGGACCTGGGACGACGAGCCCTACTACTACGCGGCACAGGTCTCCGCGCTGACCGTCGCCCCGGACACCGACTACGACGCGGGGACCGTGATCGTGAACGCCGCACCGGCTGACCGGGCCGGTGCCCCGCCGGTGGTCACCACCACCCCCGCCACCGGGTACGTCCGCGTCGACAACCGCGCCCAGACGGTCAACGACGGCGAGACCTCGATCTCGATCGAGCGCGAGCACGGCGGCAACACCATCGTGGTGACCGGTCAGATCGCCGTCGGCGACGAACCCGCCAGCGACTGGGTCACCGTCTGGGAACCCACCGGGTACGCGGCCGACGTGTTCCGGGCGGCGTTGCACCGACACGGCGTCCGGGTGCGCGGCCGGACGGTGCTCGGCCAGCCCACCCCGGAGACGGCCGACCCGGTGGCGCGACACGACTCGATGAGCCTGGGTGAGCTGATGACGCCGTTCCTCAAGCTCTCCAACAACGGGCACGCCGAGGTGTTGACCAAGGAGATCGGCCGGGTGCTCTCCGGCTCGGGCACGTGGACGGCCGGGCTCACCGCGATCAGCGAGTACGTCGCCGACACGGGAATGGACACCGGGAGGCTGCGCCAGCGGGACGGCTCCGGGCTGTCCCGACGCAACCTGGTCCCGGCGGCGGAGTTCGTCGAGCTGCTGAGCGCCGTCCGCGCCGAACCGTGGTTCGCGACCTGGTACGCGGCGCTGCCGATCGCGGGCGAGCCCGAACGGTTCGTCGGCGGCACCCTGCGCAGCCGGATGACCGGCACGCCGGCGGCGGGCAACGTGCACGCCAAGACCGGCAGCCTGACCGGTGTCTCCGGGCTCTCCGGTTACGTCACCAGCGCCGACGGTCGGGTGTTGGCGTTCTCCATCCTGCTGAACAACTACCTGACGGCGTCGGTGAAGTCGCTGGAGGACCAGATCGCGGTGGCGCTGGCCGGTTTCCGTGCGGGTGGCGCGTCGACGGCACGGGTGGCACCACCGGCGGTGCCGGAGACGCCGCGCACCCCGGAGGGGGTCGAGTGCGCCTGGGTCAAACCGATCACCTGCTGAGCGGCGGCCGGGAGGCGCGGGTGCGCCTCCCGGCCTGGCGAGCGCTCAGGCCGGACGGTTCGGTGGGGGGACCACCGCCGTCGGGTCGCCACGCTCGATCAGCGCGGCGATCTCCGCGGCCCGCAGCCCGCGCAGCGCCAGCACCCGGGTGCCCCAGCGGTGCAGGCGACACGGGTGCGGGCTGGCATCGTTGCGGCAGACCACTCCCCCGGACCACCGCTGGGGAGCGTGCACCACCACCGCCCGTACGGCGAACTGGGTGTCCTCGCCCGTCACGTACGGCGGCAGGGGGATGTCGCGAAGAACCTCCCCGGACGCTTCACCGGTGCCGGACGAAGCGACACGACGGACGCGGTGGACGGTGCTGCTACTCATCTCCGCTGCCTCCACACTGGATGGTCGGATGGGGACAGCAGAAAGTTATGACGCATTCGACGGTGCGCGACGGACAAACTGTCCTGCCGCGGCAACGCACAGCGATCGGTCAGTCAGTCAGCGCACCGTCACGGCCTGGAGGCCGACGTTGCCGCAGTGCGGCGTGAAGACCTTCTCGACGGTCCAGTTCAGCAGCAGCCTGGCGCCCTTGGGCAGCGTGAAGCGGATGGTGAACTGGGCGCTCTGACTGGTGTAGGGGTCTTCCAGTCGAGCGACTCTGGCGGGCCCGCCGGTGGACAGCCGCGCCTCCAGTCGCCCCCGCGCCATCCAGATGCCGGCGTAGACCTGGACCGTGCGCGGTGCACCGCTGCCGGCGATGGCGAGGCTGAACCCGTTCCCGGCGCCGCAGGTGTAGACGCCGTTGGAGGTGCCGTTCGCCGACCGCTCCGGCGTGCCGTCGGACCAGCGGACGTACTCCTGGTTGCCGTCCCAACCGACCCGCCGGCCGGCGCCACCCCCGTCGATGATCTCGCCGGAGCCGGAGCGCTTGCGGATCGTCGACCTGCCGTCGCGCTCCCCGAAGTGCACCCAGTCCCGGGTGCCCACGGCGGTGAGGTCGACGCTGGCCGGCATCTCCGCCCGGCTCAGTGACAGCGCCGTCGAACCGGGCCTGGCCGGCGGTGGAGCGGGCTCGCTGGCCGGCGGCGTCGGGTCGGGCGAGGGTGGGCGCTGACGCGGACGCAGGCCCGGCGTCGCCGGTCCCGCCTCGCCGGTGCGCCCGTCGGCCGCCGGGAGACCGGGGGAATGGGCGACCCCGGCGGGTACGCCACCCGGGCCCGCCTGGTCGTCGTCGGGCTCCGGACCGGACCGGGTGCTGAGGTACGAGATCAACACCACCAGGCAGACGAGTACGGCGGCACCCTCCACCGCCCAGCGTCGCCGCCGTCGGGCGCGGCGCGACACGCTGCGGGTCACCCCGGCGGTCATGGCACCCGGACGGTGCCTCGGCGGCGCGTCGCCAGCCCTCGAACCAGCCTGCGCGCGGTCTTCGTCCGCCACCGACCCCTCCCACTCCGCCGCCCGGCCGTCCTGGACCGCCGCGGGCCACACCGTCCACTGTGGGCCGTTTCACGTATACGCGGGCGTGGACGACACGCTAGATCCGGACTGCCGGACGTGTCCAGCCCACCACCGGACGCGGCCGGACAACTCAGACCCGACCACACGCACACGTGGGCAGAACGGCGCCTTCCGCGTCAGCCGATCCGGAAGCCGAGCAGCTGCGCGATGACCATGGCCTGCTCGGCGTCGATGACCGCGCCGGCCCGCTCGACGACCGTTGGGTCCAGCGCGGTGAGATCGCTGCCCCGCAGGTCGGCGCCGCCGAGCCGGACGTTGGTCAGCTGCGCGCCGGAGAGATCGACACCGGTGACGGTAGCACCGGTGAGGTTGGCCCTGGTGAGGTCCACCTCGCGCATCCGCACCCCGGTCAGCCGCACACCGCGCAGATCGGCGCCGGGCAGCGCGGCGAAGGACCAGTCGCCGCCGTCCACCGTCAACGGACGCAGGTCGCACTCGCTGAAGGTGCTGCCGACCAGTTTGCAGCCGGTGAACTCGGCCTCGAAGAAGTTGCACCGCCGAAAGACGCACCGGGTGAAGGCGGAGTCGACATGCCGGGAGGCGTTGAACGCCACGTTGCCGAACGTGCAGCCGGTGAAGACCGCGCCTCTGCTCACCGCCTCGGTCAGGTCCACCCCGAAGAACTCGCAACCCACGAAGTGCCGGTCGGTCAGCTCCTCGCCGTACCAGTCCTCGTTGCGAAAGGTCACGTCCTCGGTCAACTCCGGCATCCGGCCAGGCTAGTGGGCAGCCCCGACAGCCGGCGGCCGGCGGGCCGATGCCGACCCCCTTCCGGCGTCGGCGTACCGACAAGTAGGTTCGGCGGTGTGAGTGTGGCTCGGAACAGCGACCCGGATCAGATCGGTTTCGACCCGGCGCGGCTCGCGCGGATCGACGAGCACTTCGGCCGGTACGTCGACGACGGCCGGCTGGCCGGCTGGCAGGTGGTGGTCACCCGGCAGGGCAAGGTGGCGCACTCGTCGACGTACGGGCTGCGCGACCGGGAGTCGGGCGCGCCGGTCGAAGCCGACACGCTCTGGCGGATCTACTCGATGACCAAGCCGGTCACCTCGGTCGCGGCGATGATGCTGTGGGAGGAGGGCCGGTTCGAGCTGACCGACGAGATCAGTCGCTGGTTGCCCGAGTTCGCCGACCTGCGGGTCTACTCCAAGGGGTCGGCGCTCAAGCCGTACACCGTGCCGGCGGTCGAGCCGATCCGGGTCTGGCATCTGCTCACCCACACGGCCGGCCTGACGTACGGCTTCATGCAGACCTCGGTGGTCGACGGGCTCTACCGGGCCGCCGGCTACGACCTGTACCCACCGGCGGACGTCGACCTGGCCGGCGCCTGCGCGGCCTTCGGCGAGCTACCGCTGCTGTTCCAGCCCGGCTCGGCGTGGGGTTACTCGGTCGCCACCGACGTGCTCGGCCGACTCGTCGAGGTGATCTCCGGGCAGAGCCTCGACGCGTTCTTCGCCGACCGGATCTTCCAGCCGCTGAGCATGACCGACACCCGCTGGTGGGTGGAGGGCGACGAGGCCGACCGGTTGGCCGCGCTCTACGTACCGGAACCACGCAGCGGCCGGGCCGTCCGCTACGACAGCCTGGGGTCGCTGGCGTTGCGCAAGCCGGCGCTGCTCTCCGGCGGCGGCGGCCTGATCTCCAGCGCCGCCGACTACCACCGGTTCACGTCGATGCTGCTGCGCGGCGGCGAGCTGGACGGCGTACGGCTGCTCGGGCCCCGCACGGTGCGGTTCATGACCCGCAACCACCTGCCCGGCGGTCAGGACCTCGGCACCCTGTCCACCGGCGGCTTCGCCGAGACCACCCTGGACGGGATCGGCTTCGGCCTCGGCTTCGCGGTGGTCGACGACCCGATCCCCAGCCGGGTGCCGAGCAGCGTCGGCGAGTACTACTGGGGCGGGGTGGCCAGCACCGCGTTCTGGATCGACCCGGCCGAGGAGATCACCGCGCTGCTGTTCACGCAGTTGATGCCGTCGAGCACCTATCCGCTCCGCTCCCAGCTGCGCCAACTCGTCTACGCCGCCCTGGTCGACTGACCGCGGTTGCCGCTCGCGTGCGGGCGGTGATGATCCCCCGGCGGGCGGGTCAGTCGGCGAGCCGGGCCGGGAAGCCACCGGTGGCGATCGGACCCCAGGCGTCGATGGTGACCCGGATCAGCGACTTGCCCTGGCGCACCATGGCCGCCCGGTAGTCGTCCCAGTCCGGGTGCTCACCGGAGATGCTGCGGAAGTACTCGACCAGCGGCTCCAGCGCCTCGGGCAGGTCCAGCACCTCGGCGGTGCCGTCGATCTGCACCCAGGGGCCGTTCCAGTCGTCACTGAGCACGCAGGCCGAGACCCGGGGGTCGCGGCGGAGGTTGGTCACCTTCGCGCGCTCGGGGTAGGTGGAGACGACCAGCCGTCCCTGCCCGTCGACCCCGGCGGAGACCGGGGACGACTGCGGGCGTCCGTCGGCTCGGGTGGTCATCAGCAGGACGCGGTGTCGCGGCCGGATGAAGTCGAGCAGGCCGTCCCGGTCGACCCGGGTGTTCCTTGCGATGCTGCGTGCCATTCCTCGTTCCTACCAGGGCGCGGGCGCAGCGACGGCGGCGGGTCAGCGGGGTCGGGCCGCGGCGTGGCGCTCCGCCTGGGTGGGCACCCGGGGCCGGCTGGACGGACGCCAGGCCCGACCGTTGGCGTAGATCACCCGAAAACCGAGGTACGACGCGAGTGGCGCCCAGTGGGCGGAGCCCATCCGCAGTTCGGCGGCATTGTGTCGCTGGCCGTTGGTGAGCACGTCGAGAAGGACGGTTTCGAAGGCCGCCGATTCGACCCAGTCGACTTCTCGGGTGAAACCGCAGATCAGAGCGGCTCCGGTGACCTCCAGGAACTCGCGCAGCACGGCGTCCGAGGCGCGCAGCACCGAGCAGCTGCCGAAATAGAGTCGCCGCCCCTCGGCGCGGCCGGCCATCAGCTCGGCGACCTCGTTCAACTCCACGGACTGCCAGTCGGTGAGGCAGAGCCGGCTCGGTTCGCCGTGCATGGCGAAGAAGCCGACCCGGTGGTCGGCGTACTGCTTGAGCAGCCAACGGTCCAGGAAGTAGAACAGCTCGTCGCGGGTGGCCGCGTCCTTGTGGATGAAGCGGATCTTGCCCAGCCGCTCCAGCAGCTCCAGCGTGGGCAGCACCGAGCCCCGCTCGTTGAGGTCACGGTGCCACTGACCCTCGACACAGAAGACGCCACCGCGTGCCACGCGCACCTCCGCCAGTCCGCTGCCCGGGGCTGACGTTACCGGCCGCGATCACCCCGGGAACATCACCCTCCGTGTGGCGGATTGCGACGTTCGGTGTGCTTGACCTCGGAAGGGCCGATCAGGAGGGAATGGCTGTTTCGCAAATCAGCCGAATTACCAGCCAATACCCAGGTACAGCGGATTATGAGCATGATTCTCGTTAATCACCTCCAACGGCGCGGATCAGTGCGAGGGTAGAAATCACGGGACTTCTCGGTCGATGTCCCGGGAGCCACCCCATTCGCTCTCCTATCGGGAGGACTTCTGTGCGCGTAAACACCTTGAAGCGTGTCGCCGTCGCATTCGCCCTGGCACTACCCGGGGCCGCAATCGCCACGGTGGTCGCCGCACCGGCGGCGCACGCGGACGGCTGTTACACCTGGAACCGCACCCTGACCCAGGGGCGTTCCGGCGACGACGTCCGCCAGTTGCAGATTCGGATCGCCGGGTGGGCCGGCTACCGGGACATCGTGGAGAACGACGGTCGCTACGGGCCGAAGACCGCCGCCGCGGTCAAGCGGTTCCAGCAGGCGTACGGGCTGCGCGCCGACGGCATCGCCGGCCCGCAGACCTTCGGCAAGCTGTACCAGCTCCAGGACAACGACTGCACGCCCGCGCACTTCAGCTTCAGCGAACTCGACAACGGGTGCGGCGGAAGCGGGTGGAGCGGCGGCCCGCTCTCGGCAAGTCAGACGAAGCAGAACGCGCTGCGCACCATGTGGAAGCTGGAGGCGCTCCGCAAGAGCCTCGGCGACAAGCCGCTCTACGTGTCCAGCGGCTTCCGCAGCCGCGCCTGCAACAACCAGGTCGGCGGCGCGTCCGACAGCCAACACCTGTACGGCAACGCGGCCGACGTGATCTCTCGGACGTCGTCGCTGTGCCAGGTCGCCCGTAACGCCCGCAACAGCGGTTTCAGTGGGATCTACGGACCGGGCTACCCCGACCACGACGACCACGTGCACGTCGACTCGCGGCGGGAGAACAACAACGACCGCAGCTCGAACACGACCAGCTGGTCCGCTCCGGACTGCGGGGTCGGCAACTGAGCCGCCCGACCAGAGCGACGTCGGCCCGACGCGGAGGGGGAATCTTCGCGCCGGGCCGACGTCGTGTCGCCCCGGGTCGGGTGGGCGGAGGGGTCGCGCGCTCAGCTCGCCCGGGGCCAGCGCGGCGCGGTGACGGGGGGAGTCACCGGCCGGCCCGCAACGGTGGGCCGTACCCCCTGGGGGACGACCCGCGCGGCCGGTTGCCGCGACGGCCCAGTCGCCGTGAACGGGAAGGGTACGTGCACGAACGGATTGCCGTGCCGGATCAACGCCTCGATCTGCCGCTCGTTGAGCCCGTGCGCCTCCAACACCCGTCGCCCCCAGCGATGCAGGCGGCACGGGTAGGAGGCACCGTCGTTGCGGCACAGCGGCCCGGTCGGCCACTCCTCGGCGGTGTGTACGACCACCGCCCGGACCGCGAGCCGGACATCCTCCGGAGTCAGAGGTGCCGGCATTGGCACCTCACCCAGCACCTGGTCGATGGGATCCGTCGACTGCTCACCAACTCGCATGGCAGGCCTCCCGCAGTTCGGCAGCGGTACGGCGGACCCACCGCACCGACATCCTCGGCCATGGGTACGGCGGACACCGGACGAAAGTTCAATCCACCGGTCGGCACGATCACTTCTGGCACTACCAACGATGGAACAACCAGAAATGAGCGCAACCTCGTCCACGTTGGCGTGACAGATCAAGCGGCCCGACGACCCGCGACCGTCAGACGAGGCCGGCGTCGTGCACGAGCAGCGCCACCTGGACCCGGTTGTTCAGCTCCAGTCGGGTCAGCAGCCGGGAGACGTACGCCTTCACCGTCGCCACACTCATGAACAACTCCCCCGCGATCTCCGCGTTGGTGTGGCCCCGCCCCAGCGCGACCGCCACCTGCCGCTCCCGCTCACTGAGCCCGTTGAGCTGCCGCAGCGCCCGCTGCCGGCGCGGGTCCGGGCCGACCGGGCCGGGGGCGACCCCCGTCACGTGGGCGATCAACGTCCGGGTCACGGTCGGGGAGAGCGTCGCCTCGCCGGCCGCCACCCGGCGTACGGCGTGCACGATCTCCGCCGGTGGGGTGTCCTTGAGCAGGAAGCCGGCCGCCCCGGCGCGGAGCGCCCGCAGCACCTGCTCATCGGCGTCGAAGGTGGTCAGCACCAGCACCTCCGGCGGGTCCGGCTGGGCACGCAGCGCCTCGGTGGCGGTCAGCCCGTCGACCCGGGGCATCCGGATGTCCATCAGCACCACGTCCGGGGCGTACGCGGCGACTGCCGCCGGGACCTCGCCACCGTCGGTCGCCTCGCCGACCACGGTCAGGTCCGGTAGGCCGCCGAGGATCATCGAGAGCCCGGCCCGGACCAGCGCGTCGTCGTCCACGATCAGCACGCGCACCGGCGGCCGGGCGGCACCGGCGGGGCTGGTCACGCCGGCCACGGCAGCCAGGCGGCCAGCCGGAAGTCACCGGTGTCGTCGCGGCCGTAGGCGAGCCGGCCGCCGGCCAGGGTGACCCGTTCGCTGATGCCGACCAGGCCGGTGCCCGCGCCCGGCAGGGTGCCGCCGGCCGGCGTGCCGACCGGCCACCGGTTGCCGATCGCCACGGTCAGCCCGGTGCCCGGCCCACCGGCCACGTCCACGGTGACGGCCGCGCCGGCCGCGTGCTTGCGGGCGTTGGTCAGCCCCTCCTGCACGATCCGGTACGCGGCCCGACCCAGC
This sequence comes from Micromonospora violae, assembly GCF_004217135.1. NCBI lineage: Bacteria > Bacillati > Actinomycetota > Actinomycetes > Micromonosporales > Micromonosporaceae > Micromonospora > Micromonospora violae. Next base: position 6,782,193 of record NZ_SHKK01000001.1, on the reverse strand, counting down.
GCCGCCGGCACCTGCTCCGGTGACGCGACGCTGTCGCTGACGTTCACCCGCACCCCGGCCGTGCGCGACTCGTCGATCAGGGCGGGCAGGTCGGCGAGGGTGGGCTGGGGCGGCTCCGGGGCGTCGCCGCCGCCGTCCTCGGCCCGGAGCACCCCGATCACCTCCCGCAGGTCCTGTAGGGCGGCGTGCGCGCTGCCCCGGATCACCCCGGCGGCGCGGGCCACCTCGTCCGCCGGCGCGTCCGGGCGGAACTCCAGCGCGCCCGCGTGCAGGCTGAGCAGCGAGATCCGGTGCGCCAGCACGTCGTGCATCTCCCGGGCGATGCGGGTGCGTTCGAGATGACGGGCCTGGGCGACCCGCAGCTGCTGCTCGGCCTCGGCCCGCTCGGCCCGCTCCCGCAGCGACACGACCAACTGCCGGCGGGCCCGGACGAACATCCCCCAGGCCAGCACGGTGAAGCTGAGCACCACGCCCCAGGACACGGTGGCCCAGTACGGCATGCTCGGGTCCGGACGGATCCAACTGAAGGCCAGGTTGGTGACGAGACCCGCACCGGTCACCGCGATCGCGATGACCGTCCGTCGGTGTACCACCACAGTGAAGTAGAAGATCAACAGCGGGATGGCGGCGGCCATCGAGAACAAGGTGAGCGGTGTCGTCGCCACCACCAGCCCGAGTGGCCATCGGCGGCGCAACCAGAGCAGCCCGCAGCAGACCAGCCCGATCACTGCGTCGGCGCCGGTCATCCAGTCGTGCGGGAGCGGGGCGGCCATCGCCGGGTCGGGCGACAGGGCGTCGGCGGTGGCGAACAGCACCCAGACCACGGAGACCAGGAACGCGAGGCTGTCCACGATCCAGTCGCGGGTGGTGCGGCGCGGACGCGTCCGCCCACTGTCGGCCGGCACCACCAGCTCCCCTGGCAGCAGCCAGGGGTGCTCCGGGACGGCGAGGCTGGTCACGACGCCATGCTAGGCAGCCGAAGGGCGACCCGACCAGCTACCAAAGTCGATTCCCGGCCGTCGACCAAGGTCGACACGGCACCGACCGCTGGCCGCAGCGGAGGGCCGGGTGGCGCGGGCAGGCTCGACCACATGATCACCGTGGAGAACCTCACCAAGCGATACGGACCACACCCGGCCGTGGACGACGTGTCGTTCCAGTGCGAGCCGGGCACCGTCACCGGCTTCCTCGGCCCCAACGGCGCCGGCAAGTCGACGACCATGCGCATGATCTGCGGTCTCACCACGCCGACCGCCGGCCGCGCCACCGTCTCCGGGCACCCGTACCGGGACCTGCCCAACCCGGGACGGGAGGTCGGGGTGCTGCTGGACGCCTCCGCCCAGCACGCCGGGCGCACCGGCCGCGAGGCGTTGACGCTGTCCGCGTACACCATGGGGTTGGACCGGCGCGAGGTCGCCGCGAAGCTCGACCTGGTCGGGTTGAACGCGGTGGCCGCGAAGCGTCGGGTCCGGGCGTACTCGCTGGGCATGCGCCAACGGCTCGGGCTGGCGCAGGCGATGCTCGGTGACCCTCGGGTGTTGATCCTCGACGAGCCGGCCAACGGCCTGGACCCGGAGGGCATCTTCTGGATGCGCGGCCTGCTGCGCGACTTCGCCGACCGGGGCGGCACCGTGCTGCTCTCCTCCCACCTGCTGCGTGAGGTGGAGGCGGTCGCGGACCGGCTGGTGGTGATCGGGGGTGGCCGGATCGTGGCCCAGGGCGACAAGAACGAGCTGCTGGCCGGGGGCGGCACGGTGGTCCGGGCCCGCGACGGCGCGGCGCTGCACCGGGCGCTGTCGGTGGCGGGTCTGACCGCCGCCGACAGCGCCGACGGTCTCCTGGTACAGGCCGACGCCGAGGCGGTCGGCCAGGCGGCGGCCGATGCCGGCGTCGCGCTGGCCGAGCTGCGTCCCGCCGGCGGCGGCCTCGAGCAGCTCTTCCTGACCCTGACCGCCGGCGAATCCACCAAGGAGGCCGTCCGATGACCACCACCACCGCGCCCGCCGCCGGTGCCGTCGCGCCCCGGCACCTTTCCCCGGTACGCCGTCCGTCGCTGCTCCGGCTCACCCACGTGGAGCTGCGCAAGCTCGTCGACACCCGCGCCGGTCGCTGGCTGCTGATCACCATCGGCCTGATCACCGCCGTGATCGTCACCCTGCAACTGGTCTACGCCGACGACACGGCACAGACCTTCGTCAACTTCTTCACCCCTTCGCTGCTGCCGATCGGGGTGTTGCTGCCGGTGCTCGGCATCCTGTCGATCACCAGTGAGTGGTCGCAGCGCACTGCCCTCACCACGTACGCGCTGGTGCCCCGCCGGGAGCGGGTGGTGGTCGCGAAGCTCATCGCCGTGTCGCTGACCGCGCTCGCCTCGGTGCTGGCCAGCCTCGCCGTCGCCGCCGTGGGGACGCTTCTCGCCGGAGCCCTCGGCGGCGCGGGCACCTGGCAGATCGACGGGTCACTGGTGCTGAACGCGGCGATCTTCCAGGTCACCGGTGTGCTGATGGGTGCCGCTTTCGGCCTGCTGCTCCTCAACCCGCCGCTGGCGATCGTCGGCTACCTGCTGCTGCCCACCCTGTGGGGGGTGCTCGGCGAGGTGGTCAAGCCCCTGCGCGGTCCGTCCGAGTGGCTGGACACCAGCAAGACCATGGAACCTCTGTTCGGCAGCGACGCGCTCACCGGTGAGCAGTGGGGGCGGATCGTGGTCTCGCTGCTCGTCTGGATGGTCCTCCCGCTGGCCGCCGGACTGGTCCGGACGCTGCGCCGCGAGGTGTCCTGACCATGGACGAGGCCGGTTACCGTCCGCGCACCGTGGTCAGCGGAGGCCCGCTGGAGCTGGCGGTCCTGTGGGGTGGCTTCCCGCTGCTCGGCGCGGGCGCCGGATGGCTCCTCGCGGCGACCACGGGCTGGCTCGCCCGGCTGCCCTGGGTGCCGTTCGGCTTTCTGTTCGAATGGCTGGACCGGCTGCCCGAACCGCAGGCCACCGGCGGCACCATCGCGGTGGGCGTGGTGGTCGGCCTCGTCATCGCCGGGATCGGCACCGCCGAACGGCTGATCGTCACCGTCGACGCGGCGCAGGTCCGGCTGCGCCGCTCCGACGAGAACCGGACGGTCGCACGGGTCGACACCCGGGTGGTCCTCCTCGCCGACAAGCACCTGGTGCTCCTCGACGCCGACGGCGCGGAACTGGTCCGGGAACCGACGGACCTGCCCGCCGCACACCTGGCGGCGGCGTTCCGGGCGCACGGCTGGGGATGGGCGGACGACGACCCGCACCGGTCGGCGTACCGGCTGTGGGTGCCCGACCTGCCCGGGTTGCCGGCCGGCGCGGACGCGTTGCTGCGGGCCCGGGACCGGGCGATCCAGCGGGACCGCCGCGACGACGCCCGGGAGTTACGCCGCGAACTGGGCCTGATCGGGGTGGTGCTCCGCGACGAGGACAAAAGGCAGTACTGGCGGTTGACCAGCCGGGCCGTCGCACCCGGGCCGGAGCAGCCGACTTCGACCGAGCGGGAGGCGAACGGGCGGTAGCGTCTGTCCCAGTAGACCCTGGGAGCCGCGCGATGACCGAACAGCAGCCGTACCGGGTGGTGTCCCGACACCCCGGTTTCGAGCTGCGTCGGTACCCCGCTCATCTGGTGGCCGAGATGCAGATCCAGGCCTCGTTCACCCGGGCGCCGATCGAGGCGTTCCGGCCGCTGGCCGCGTACATCGGGGGCGCCAACCGGGCCCGGCACCCGATCGGTTCGGCCGCGCCGGCGATGGCGGCGGCCGGCGGCTCGGAGAAGATCGCCATGACCGCGCCGGTGGTCCAGGTCGAGGGCGAGCAGCCGGGGGCGTACCTGATCCAGTTCGTCATGCCGGCCACCGCCACCACCGCCACCCTGCCCGAGCCGGTGGACGCCCGGATACGCATCCGCGAGGTGCCGGCGCAACTGGCGGCGGCGATGCGCTTCTCCGGGCGGTGGACGGAGCAGGCGTTCGGCCAGCGGGCCACCATGCTCGGCCGGTCGGTGACCGCGGCTGGGCTGCAACCCACCGGCGCCATCCGGTACGCGCGTTTCGACCCACCGTGGAAGCCGTGGTTCCTGCGCCGCAACGAGGTCGTGCTGCCGGTCGTCGAGTGAGCTACCGGAGCTGCCGACGGTCGTCGACGCTCGGCCGAGCCAGCAACACGGCCATTCCCAGCCCGGCGAGCAGCCCGGCCAGTGAGAACAGCAGATCGGAGTCGGCGGCGTGGATCGGGCTGTTGCCGGCCAGCGCGGTGAACGTCGCGCCGACCGGCAGCACCAGCATGGGCAGGGCCGTGGCCACCAGGAACACCATCGGTCCCACCAGCGCGAGGAGAGCGGCCAGGGCGTGGTGCCACCAGATCGGCCGGCCACCCGGCCAGTCCCAGGCCAGCAGGGTGACCCCGGTGAGCAGCACCGCCCCGAGCGCGGCCTCCGGCAGCAGGCGCGTGCCCGGCTCGGCGGCACGGACCAGCCCGACGCCGAGCAGGGCCACCACGGTGAGGCCAGCCGCCAGCCCGACGCGAGCCCAGGTCCGCGCCGGAGCCGCCGCCACCGCGGCGACGACGGTCAGGACCACCAGCAGCGCCGCGGTGAGCAGGGCACCCTGGTTCAGCTCCGGCTCCCGGTCGGTCGGTGACTCGATGGCGGCCGCCACCAGCGTCAGCACCCCGGCCACGCAGGCGGTGCCGGTCAGCACCCGCCGGTCGGCGGCCGGCGCGGTGCCCGGCTCCCCCGTTCGCGGCCGGCGGCGCTCCCACCACAGCAGCACCGCGGCGAACACGCCGAGCACACCACACCCGGCGACCGCGAGCAGCACCGTCGCGTCGACGCCGATCGGATCGGCCCGGTCGATCGCCAGGTCGGCGGCGACCCAGCAGCCGCCCAACACCACCGCCGGGCCGCCCCACCGCAGCTGCCCCCGACCGGCCAGCACCAGCCCGAGCGGCACCGCCATGATCGCCATGAACCGCAGGTCGCGCGCCCAGTAGGTGTTGTTCCCCGGCAGGGTCTCCGACCACGGGCCGAGCGGTTCGGTCAGCGGTTGCCACCAGGTCATGCCGTACGCCCAGAGCACCACGGCGGCGGCGGAGAGCAGCAACCCGAGCGGGCGCGCGTATCGCATCCGTGGACGGTATCGGCTCGCTCGCCTTCGCGGGGGGCGCGGTCAGCCGACCAGGCCGACCGGTGACCGTGCCGGACGGTGACGCAGCAACCGCCACGTCGGCAGCACGCTGGACAGCACCGCGAAGAGCAGGCACAGCCCCACCACCCCGGCGACCACCGGCCACGGCATCACCAGGTCGACGGGGGCGCCGACCTGCTCGGCGAGGCCGGCGCTGATGCTGAGCAGCCCGACGAACGCCACGGCCCCACCCAGCAGCGAACCGATCAGCACCACCAGGGCCGACTCCGCCGTGACCAGCCAGATGACCTGCCGTCGGGTCGCCCCGGCCAGCCGGATCAGGCGGAGATCGGCGGCTCGGCCCGCCGCGGCCAGCAACAGCGTGTTCGCCACCGCGATCGCCCCGTAGCCGGCGGACACACCGATCAGCAGCAGGGTGAAGAGCCAGACGAGGCGGTCCTCGGCGGCGTCCGCCTCGGCCGCCCAGGCCGGGACGTCGAGGATCCGCGCGCCGACCGGCGGATCGATGCGGTCCCGGACGTACACCGTGGATGTCAACGCGGACGGGTCGTGCGCTCGCACCACGGCCCGGGGTACGAGCAGGTCGCCGGGGATGGAGGTGTCGGTGACCACGGCGACGACGCGCAACGACACCGACGTCCCGTCGGCGAAGACCACCGGGTACGGCTCGGACGGCAGTCGGTTCGCCGAGGCGGTGACCACCACCGTGTCGTCGCCGGTCAGGTCGTTCAGCGTACCGGCGACGACGGTGAGCACCCGGTTCGCGGCGGCGAAGCCCTCCGGTTCCACGCCGAGCGCGGTCATCGGCTGGTTCTCCGGCGACGTCCCGGGTTCGGTGCGGTAGACGGTGGTCGGCAACAGGGCGGTGCCGCCCGTCGCGGCGACGGCCTGGTCGGAGAGGCCGGGCGCCCGGTCCGGTACGACGATCCAGCCGGCGTTCACATTGTCCACCCGACCGGCCGCGTACGCGGCGCTGGTGGTGCGCACCATTCCGGACACCAGCACCGCGAACGCGACCGTGAGCAGCACCGGTGCGGCGATGGCGGCGGTCCGCCGGGTCGCGGTCAGCGCCCCGCTGCGCACCAGCATCCCGATCGCCCCACCGGGCCGACGCACCGGCGAGCGCAGCACCCGCACCAGCGGCCCGACCACCACCGGGGCGAGCACGGTGGCACCGGCCACCAGCGCCATCACCGCGTAGAGCGCGTACTGCCCGGCCACCCGAGCCTCGTCGGCGGTCGCCGTGCCCAGGCTGAGAGCGGCCCCCGCCGCGACGAGCAGCACCCCGGTGGCGGCGCGCAGCCGCCCGATCGGTCGCTGTTCCACCGCGGCGTCACGCAGCGCCTCCAACGGGCGGACCCGCGCCGCCCGGCGCGACGCCGACCAGACGGCCAGCACCGCGATGACCGGCCCGGCCGCCAGCGAGACCGCGATCGGCCAGAGGTCGTAGCCGACCCGGAACGTCGACGGTTCGTAGCCGAAGTCGACGAGCAGCCGACCCAACGACGGGGCGAGCGCCGCGCCCAACAGCAGGCCGACCAGCCCCGCCGTGGCACCGACGGCGAGCGCCTCCGCGTAGACCATCCGGCGGACCTGGCGTCCGGTGGCGCCGACGGCGCGCAGCAGGCCCAGCTCACGGCGGCGCTGCGCGATGGTGAACGCGAAGGTCGAGGCGACCACGAACACCGTGACGAAGCTGGCGAGGGCCACCGTGGCGCTGAGCACCTGGAGACCGATCCAGCGGGTGCGGGCGTCACCGCGAGGCTCCAGCGCCCCCCGGGCGTCGCCGGTGAGCACCCGTCCGTCACCGCCGACGACTCCACGAGCCGCCGTGGCGACCCGCTCGGCGTCGGCCCCCGGCGCGAGCATCAGCCCGATCGCCCGGACGCCGGGCGCGAGCGCGGCGGCGACCTCGTCGGCGACGTGCACGCCAGGCCCGTCGACCAGACCACTGACGGTGTACGGTTCCGGCCCCGCCGCGGTCAGCAGGGTCACCGGCGCGCCGGCGCGCAGGCCGAGCGCCCGGTCGACGACCACCTCGCCGGGCCCACGCGGTGGCTCGCCGGCGGTGAGGCGGACCCCACCCAGCTGGGCGCTGGACCAGCCGTGCCCCTGGTAGGCGTCCTCCCGCCGGGTGTCGACGGCTGCGGGCCGGCCGTCGACGAGCGGCTGCGCGTAGAAGGTGCGGTCCGGCACCGCCGCGACGACGTCCGGCAGAGCGGCCAGCCTGCCGACGTACTCCGCCGCCGCGCTGGCCGACCAGGGCCGGGTCGGCACGAACTCGTCAGCCGACGCGCCCGCCTCGGGGCTCTGCACCACCACCGCCGCCCGGGTCAACCGGTCCGGCACCTGCGGACGCCCGGAAGCGAGCAGCAGGGTGGCCGCCGCGACCAGCATGACCCCGATGGCGACGGCCACGAACGCGCTGGCCGACCGCCGGACGCTCAGCACGACGACTCCGCGACGGCTTCCCGCTCGGCGATCCGGGCGGCGACGGCAGTGGCGGTGATCTCGCCGGTCAGCTCGTCGACGACCCGGCCGTCAGCCAGCAGCAGGACCCGATCGGCGTACGCGGCGGCGGCGGGATCGTGGGTCACCATCACGACGGTCTGCCCGTGGTCGTCGACGAGCGCGCGCAACAGCCGCAGCACCTGCCGGGAGGACGCGCTGTCCAGTGCCCCGGTCGGTTCGTCGGCGAAGACCACCGCCGGGCGGGTGATCAGCGCTCGGGCCACGGCGACGCGCTGCTGCTCGCCGCCGGACAGCTCACTGGGCCGGTGCCCGGCCCGGTCGGCGAGTCCGACGGCGTCGAGGGCGGCGGCGACCTCGTGGGCCGGCGGGCGGCGGCGGGCCAGCCGTGCCGGCAATTCGACGTTCTGCGCGGCGGTCAGGGTGGAGACCAGGTTGAACGCCTGGAACACGAAGCCGATCCGGTCCCGCCGCAGCCGGGTCAGCTCGTCCTCACCGAGGTCGTTGAGGCGGGTGCCGTCGATCGTGACGACCCCCTCGGTCGGGCGGTCCAACCCCGCCGCGCAGTGCAGCAGGGTGGACTTTCCCGAGCCCGAGGGGCCCATCACCGCCGTGAACGTACCGCTCGCGAAGTCGGTGGTCACGCCGTCGAGCGCCGTCACCCGCCGGCTTCCGGTGCCGTACACCGCGCGCAGCCCCACCAGGGTCACCGTGTGTGTGGTCATGACCGTTACCGTGCCGAATGCCGGGGCTGCGGCGCGTCGTGCCGGGGCGGGCACTTTCCGGCCCTCCCCCGGGTGGAGTCGGAGGCCCGGAGGCACCGGCGCGTCGTCCTGTGGGATGACCGCCCACAGGCGGACGCGGCCGGCCCCGACGGCCGATACCGTTCGACGGGTGACCGCTCTCCTGCTGACCCGACGGATGCGGCCGGCGGACCTGTACACCGTGGACGCTCTGCTGGCGGTGGCCGTCGGTGGCCTGCTCTGCCCGTACGCGGCGTTGGAGTCGCCGCTGCACGGTGGCGTACGCGAGCCGCTCTGGGTCTCCGTGCTGGTGGGGCTGGCCCTCGGGCTCCCGTTGGCAGTGCGGCGACGGTGGCCGATGACGGTGGCCGCCGTGATCAGCTCCGTCGCCACCGTTGCCCTGGTCACCGGTGTGATACCCAACTTCGCAGCCGCCGCGCCGGCGCTCGCCATCGGCCTGTCCTTCTACACGGTGGCGGTGTCGACACCCACCCGCCGGTCGATGCTCTGCGCCGCCGGTTGTCTCGCGCTGGTGAGCGTCGCCCTGGTGCTGACCGCGGGTGACCTCTGGTCGCGGACCGGCGCGGTCGTCTACGCCGCTGTCATGGTCGCGCCGGCCTGGGTGATCGGATGGCTGATCCGGGAGCGCCGCGCCCTCGCCGTCCGGCAGAGTGACCACCTGGTCCGTCAGGCCGCCACCGAGGAACGGTTGCGGGTGGCGCGCGAGCTGCACGACGTGGTCGCGCACACGTTGAGCCTCATCGTGGTGAAGGCGGCCGTCGCCAACCACGTCGCCGAGGCCGACCCCCGCGAGGCGGGCGCCGCGCTGCGGGTGATCGAGCAGACCGGCCGTACGGCGCTGACCGACGTGCGTCGCGTGCTCGGCGTCCTGCGGGAGGACAGCCCGTACGCGCCGACGCCCGGGTTGGACGAGTTGCCGGTCCTCGCCCGGCAGGCCGCGATCGGCGGCGTCGACGTGCAGCTCGACGTACGGCGGGAGGAACCGGCCGGCGCGGTGCCGGAGTCGGTGGGCCTCGCGGTGTACCGGATCGTGCAGGAGGCGGTGACGAACGTGGTGAAGCACGCGGCACCGGCCGCCTGCCGGGCTACGGTGACCGTCCTACCCGACGAGGTGCGGGTGGAGGTGACCGACGACGGCCAGCGGCCGGTTCTGCTCGGCGGGGAGGGGCACGGGTTGATCGGCATGCGGGAACGGGTGGCGTTGCACGGCGGGGAGTTCCGTGCCGGCCCCCGCGCCGACGGTGGTTTCGCGGTGACGGCCAGCCTGCCCTACCGGGTGGCGGCGTGATCCGCGTCCTGATCGCCGACGACCAGGCGCTGCTGCGCGGCAGTTTCCGGCTGCTTGTCGACCTCAGCCCGGACTGCACCACCGTCGGCGAGGCGGGCACCGGCGCGCAGGCCGTCGCGTTGGCCGAGCGGCACCGGCCGGATGTGGTGTTGATGGACGTCCGGATGCCGGAGATGGACGGCATCGAGGCGACCCGGCGGATCTGCGCCGACCCGGCGACGGCCGGCAGCCGGGTCATCATCCTGACGACGTTCGACCTCGACGAGTACGTCTACGGCGCGCTGCGCGCCGGGGCCAGCGGGTTCCTGCTGAAGGACACCCCACCGGCGGACCTGCTGACCGGGATCCGGGTGGTCGCCGCCGGGGAGGGGCTGCTCGCGCCGACGGTGACCCGCCGGCTGATCGACGAGTTCGCCCGGCAGCCGGAGCCGACCCGTCCGCTGCCCCGGCAGCTCGACGGGGTGACCGACCGGGAACGGGAGGTGCTCGCGCTGATCGCCCGGGGCCTGTCCAACGCGGAGTTGGCCGCGCACCTCAACCTCAGCCAGGCCACCGTCAAGACGCACGTCGGGCGGCTGCTGACCAAGCTGGCGGTACGCGACCGGGCGCAACTGGTCATCGTCGCGTACGAGACGGGCCTGGTGGGGCCGGGCGGCCTACGCTGAGCCGGTCGGCCCGGACCCGAGGAGGAGCCGTGACCCGGTACGTCGCCCTGCTGCGTGGGGTCAACGTCGGCGGCAGCACCCGGCTGGCGATGGCCGACCTGCGCCGGATCGTCACCGACCTCGGCCACGAGGACGTCAAGACGTACCTGCAGAGCGGCAATGTGGCCTTCGGCAGCACGGTGCGCGACGCGGAGAAGCTGGCCGCCGGGATCGAACGGGCGCTCACCGACGAGTTGGCGTTGACGGTGCCGGTACTGGTGCGCAGCGGCCGGGAGTTGGCGGCGATCGCCGGCGGCAACCCGTACGCCGACCGGGAGGACGACCCGACGCGACTGTTGGTGGCGTTCCTCGCGACCGCGCCGAAGGCGTCCATGGTGGACGCGCTCGCCGTGCCCAACGGCGAGAACGTGTCGTTCACGGTGACCGGCCGGGAGGTGTTCCTGCACTACGTCGGCGGCGGCTACGGGCGCTCGAAGTTCACCAACGCGTACCTGGAGAAGAAGCTGGGCGTGGTGGCCACCACCCGCAACTGGAAGTCGGTGCGGGCCCTGGCCGAGCTGACCGCCGGCTGAGCACGGTGGGGGCCGCGGCCAGCGACCCCCACCGGCGCGGCTCAGAAGTGGTACGCGGTTTCGTACTCGGGCACCAGCACCCGGCTGCGCGGCGAGATCCGGCGGATGGCCGCGATCATGTCGTTCAACCGGGCGCGGTCGGTCTCGGCGACCGTCGGCGGGTTCTGCAACGCCGTCTCGAAGTTGTCGTAGTGCACCGGCACCACGACCTTCGGGTAGTCGAGGCCGGCCAGCAGCCGGGGCAGGTAGTCGCCGGTGGTGGTGGCGTTCTGCATGGCCACCATCGCCACGTCGGGCGCGAGCCCGGTGAGGTTCCGCTCAGCGACGTCGCTGGCCCCGGTGAAGTAGACCGACGGGCCGCCGTCGACCCGCAGCAGGTAGCCGAGCGTGTCGCCCTCGGGCAGGTCGGCGATGGTGGCCGGCTGCGGTGGCGGGGTCACCCGCACCCCGGGAAAGGCCACCGAGTACGACGGGTTACGGCTGTGCAGTGAGCCGACCACCTCGACGCTGTGGTCGCCGAAGTCCAGCACCTCCCCACCCTTCACGGCGCTGAGCTGCGTCGACGGCAACCCGTAGGCCAACCCCAGGTGGTACGCGGTCAGCGTGCCGAACACCCGCGCGCCGGTGCGCCCGGCGATGTACGGCACGTCCATGAAGTGGTCCCAGTGGGTGTGCGTGACCAGCACCGTCATGGCCCGGTCGACGCGCGGGTCGATCACGTCGGGGCGCACGGTCAGCGGGGTGTCCGTCCGGAACGGCCCGGTGAACAGCCCGGTGTCGATCCGGCTGAGGAACGGGTCGACGAGGACGGTGCGGTCGCCGATGTCGACGCGCCAGCCGGCCGTACCCCACCAGCGGAAGCTGACCGCCCGCTTCGGGCGAGCGGTCGGTGCGGGTGCGGCGGTCGAGGGTGCGGCCTGCGCCGGGGTGGCGACGCCGGCGGCGAGGCCACCGGCGGAGACCAGTGCGGTGGTGGCGGCGGCGTCGCGCAGGAAGCGTCGGCGGTCGAGACTGGGCATGCGGTTCCACTCCCCGTGGTCGGGCGTCTGGGTCGACCACGAGCCAAGCAGCGCCACCGGGCCGCAGTCCAAGATCGAAGGCCGTCGGCTCCGATATGCCCGCGGATATCGGTGCTGCCCGGTGGGGGTGCCACGGCGTTCGGACGGGCGCGAAATCAGTCGCCGCGCAGCGCCTCGACGGCCGTCCGGGCCGCCTCCCCCATCGCCAGGTCCACGTCGATGCGGCGCGGAGTCAACTGTTCGGCACGGGCGAACACGGCTATCGCGTACCGGCCCCCGTCGGGGTATTCGGCGACCCCGGCCTCCAGGTGGAACCCGGGCAGGGTGCCGGTCTTTCCGGAGACCCGGACGCCGGGCGGGAAACCGGCGGCCAGTCGGGTCCAGAAGATCTGCCGGGCCATCCAGGTGCGGACCATCGCGCAGGCCGCCGCTGGTCCGGCCTCGTCCCGCCAGATCAGCGTGAGCAGCCGGGTGATCTCCCGGGCGGTGCTGGACGTGGTGTGCGCGGGGTCGAAGACCCGCATGGCCCGGACCTGGTCCGCCGGCAGCGTCGGGAAGATCCGGGCGAACTCCGCCTCGGTCCGGGCGCCCACGTCGGCGAGCATCATCTCGACCAACTCCCGGGGACCACCGAGAAGACGGGTGCGGGTCAGTCCCAACTCGGCGGCGAGCATCGGCAGCAGGTCCGGGCCGACCCGGCGCAGCAGCAGGTCGGCGGCGGTGTTGTCGCTGACCGACATGGCGAAGTACGCGAGGTCGCGCAGCGACACCTCGGCGTCGTCGGCGCAGCCGGCCAGACCCCACCCACCGAGCCGGTCGGCGGCGGTGACCACCACCCGCTCGGTCGGGTCCAGCTGACCGGCCTCCACCTGCCGGGCGAACTCCAGCACCAGCAGGATCTTGAAGATCGAGGCGATCACCGCCTGCTCGTCGGCCCGTACCCCGACCTCGCGGAGGCCGCCGCCGACCGGGCCGCCGCCGTCAGTCGTGCCGCCGCCCTCGACGGCGCTCAGGTCGACGGCGTCCAGGTCCACGACGTGCAGGCTGGCCGTCACCCCGACGGCGGCGAAGATGGCCTCGATGCGTTCCCCCACGTCCACCCCGGCACGGTATCCAGCGGCGCCGGGGCGGCGCTGGCGTAGGGTCCCGGCCGTGGATCTGCTCCGGCACCTGCGGCACTTCGTGGTGGTCGCACACGAACTGCACTTCGGCCGGGCCGCGGAGCTGCTCGGGATGGCCCAGCCACCGTTGAGCCAGTCGATCCAGCGGCTGGAGCGGGAGTTGACCGTCGAGCTGTTCGACCGGTCCCGCCGCCAGGTCCGCCTCACCACCGCCGGTGAGCTGCTGCTCGGCGAGGCGGAGGAACTACTCGCCGGTGAGGGTCGACTGCGCAGCCTGATGGGGCAGGTGCGCGCCGGTGAGCTGGGCGTACTCCGGGCCGGGGTGCCGCCGGAGACACCCGCCGTGACGCTGCGCTCGCTGCTGGACGGCCTCAACGACCGGGCGCCCGGGCTGGACGTGGAACTGCACGAGCTGACCACTGCCGAGCAGGTGCGGATGCTCGCCGAACGGACCCTGGACGTGGGGCTCGTTCATCACCCGGTGGCGGCGGACGGGCTGCGTTTCGGCGCCCCGGTCGACGTACCCCTGGGGGTGCTGCTGCCGCGCACCTCGCCGCTGGCCCGCGGCCGTACGGTGTCACTCGCGTCGCTCTCCGGCCGGGATCTGGTGGCCGCGCCCCGCGCCACCGCCCCCGGCTGGCACGACCACCTACTGACGGTGTGCCGGCAGCACGGTTGGCGCCCGACCCGGGTACGCCCGGCCCGCAACCCGGAATTCCTGTGCGGGTTGGTGCTGGCCGGAGGCGGGGTGGCCGTGGAACCGGCGGCGGTGGCCCGCCGGGAACCCCGGATCGCGTGGCGGCCGATCGTCGACGCGCCGCTGGCGAAGCGCACCTCGGCGGCCTGGCCGGACCGGTCGGCGCACCCTGCGGCGGCGATGTTCGGCCAGCTCGCCGCGGAGGTGCTGGCCGACGCCGAGCCCACCGCGCCCGCGCCGCCCGCGACGTCGGTGCCGGCGGCACGCCCCTGGCCGGTGCTGTTCGACACGACCGGGTGAACCGATTCGCCGTTGCGTTCGTCACGCGCGGTTGGGCGGTGATTCGTCCACCCGCCCGGGTATGGATGACAGGTAACAAAGACGCGAAGGAGCTGCAGTGGCAATCACGATTCCCGACATCAGCCTGAACGACGGCACCACCATTCCGCAGCTCGGTTTCGGGGTGTTCCAGATCGAGCCGAAGGACACCGTCGCGGCGGTGACCACGGCGCTGGAGATCGGCTACCGGCACATCGACACCGCCCAGATGTACGGCAACGAGGCCGAGGTCGGCGAGGCGGTACGCGTCTCCGGTCTCGACCGGGGCTCGGTCTACGTGACCAGCAAGCTGAACAACGCCTTCCACCGCCCCGACGACGCCCGCAAGGCGTTCGACTCGACGCTCGCGGCGCTGAAGATGGACTACATCGACCTGTTCCTGATCCACTGGCCGCTGCCGACCCTGTACGACGGCGACTACGTCTCGACCTGGAAGGTGCTGGAGGAGATCCAGCGCGACGGCCGGGCCCGCTCGATCGGCGTGTCGAACTTCCAGGTGTCGCACCTGAAGCGACTGGCCGACGAGGCGAGCGTCGTGCCGGCGGTCAACCAGATCGAGGCGCACCCGTACTTCACCAACGACGAGGTCCGCGCCTACGGCCGCGAGCACAACATCCTCACCGAGGCGTGGTCGCCCATCGCGCAGGGCAAGGTGCTGGGCGACCCGACGGTGGTCGACATCGCCGAGCAGGTCGGCCGGACCCCGGCGCAGGTGGTGCTCCGCTGGCACGTGCAGCGCGGCGACATCATCTTCCCGAAGTCGACCACCCCGAAGCGGATCGAGGAGAACACCCGGATCTTCGACTTCGAGCTGGACGACGTGGCGATGGAGCGGATCACCGAGCTGGACAAGGGCGAGGCCGGCCGGCAGGGCCCGCACCCGGACACCTTCGCCTACCTGCCCAACTGAGCCGAACCGCCGGGTCTCCGGCGGCTATCCGGCGGTGATGTTCCCGCGAGCGCCATACCGCACAGTCATAACGATGACTGTGCGGTATGGCGCTCTTCGGTGAGGTCAGGAGCCGACACGTTCGGCGACCCGGCGGAACGCCGCCTGGGTCGGCGAACCGGGCTCGGGAACGTAGACGATCATCCGCTGGTCGGTCTCCGGCACCAGCAGCACCCGGCACTCGAACTCCAACAGCCCCAGGTCCGGGTGTGGCACCCGCTTCACGATGGGCCGGCGTTCCTCGACGTCGTGCTCGGCCCAGAGCTGGGCGAACCGCGGCGAGGTGCCGAGCAGCTCGGTCACCAGCTCACGGATCGCCGGGTCGGCCGGATAACGACCGTAGGCGGCCCGCAGGTCCGCCACGGTGCTACGGACGAACCGGAGGGTGTCGGCATCGGTCCAGCGGCTGCTGGTCGCCGGCTGCCGGAACGCCCAGCGGATCATGTTGCGGTCCGCGTCCGGCACGGCCGCGAGATCCCCCACGAAGTAGGTGGCCAGCCGGTTCCAGGCCAGCACCTGGTACGCGGCGTCGACGAGGTACGCCGGCGTCTCGGTCATCGCGTCGATCAGGTGCCGCAGCCCGGGTGGCACCACCCGGCTCGGCCCGCCGGCCGGCGGCGCGGTCTCCCCGGCGACCCGGAACAGGTACTCGCGCTCGTCCCGGCTCAACAGCAGCGCCCGGGCCATTGAGGCGAGCACCTGCCGGGACGGGTGCGGCCCGCGGCCCTGCTCCAACCGGATGTAGTAGTCGATCGACATCCCGGCGAGTTGGGCTACCTCCTGCCGGCGCAGCCCGGGGGTGCGCCGGCGTTCGCCCTCGGGGAGCCCGACCTCGGCGGGGCGCAGCCGGGCGCGGCGGGTGCGCAGGAACGCCGCCAGTTCGTCACGACGCAGGTCGGTCATGTGTCAAGCGTGCCTCAGCCGGTGGCGGCGAGGGTGGTACCGCCGATCCCAGCCTCGGCCGGTCTCTCCCGCCGGGCGGGCCGGACGGGCACCGTCGAGGGCATGACCACGAACAGGATCGCCCTGATCACCGGGGCCAACAAAGGAATCGGCTTCGCCACCGCCCGACAGCTCGGCGCCCTCGGAATGACGGTGCTGGTGGGCGCGCGGAACGCCGAGCGGGGCCGAGCCGCCGAACGGGAGCTGCGCGACGGCGGAGCGGACGCCCGGTTCGTGCCGCTGGACGTCACCGACGCCGAATCGGTGGCAGCCGCCGCAAAGCTGGTGGAATCGGAGTACGGCCGGCTGGACGTGCTGGTCAACAACGCCGGCATCTTTCTCGGCGACGGCCCGCGGGCGCTGCCCAGCGCGACGACCGTGGCGACGCTGCGCCGGGTGTACGAGACGAACGTGTTCGGGGTGGCGACGGTGACCAACGCGCTGCTGCCGCTGCTGCTGCGGGCCCCCGCGGCCCGGATCGTCAACGTCTCCAGCGAGGTCGGCTCGATCGCGGTGATGACCAACCCGGACGGCGCGCTGTTCGAGCTGGCCTCCGTGCCATACCCGTCGTCGAAGGCGGCGCTGAACATGCTCACCGCGATGTACGCCAAGGAGCTGCGGGACACCCGGATCAAGGTGAACGCGGCGAACCCGGGCTACTGCGCCACCGACTTCAACGGCAACAGCGGTTTCCGCACCGCCGAGCAGGGCGCCGAGGTGAGCGTGCACCTTGCGACGCTGCCGGCCGACGGACCGAACGGGCTGCTGTGGGGCTTCCAGATGGACGCCGGCGGTGGGTACGGCGTGCTGCCCTGGTGACGATGAGCGCTTGACCTGGAGCGCGCTCCAGGTTGCAGGGTGATCGGTGCGCCCACCGGTAGGGCGCGCGAGAGGAGACCCCCATGCGGTACCGCACGATCGGCACCGACCCGGCGACCCGACGCGAGGTGAGCGTGCTCAGCCTCGGCGCGATGCTCTTCGGCAGCGCCACCGACGAGGCCACCTCGTACGCGATCCTGGACCGGTACGTCGAGGCCGGCGGCACGTTCATCGACACGTCCGACAACTACGCCTTCTGGGTGGACGGCGGGCAGGGCGGGCAGAGTGAGGAACTGCTCGGCCGGTGGCGGCGCAGCCGGGGCGTCGGCACCGAGATCGTCATCGCCACCAAGGTGGGTGGCCGGCCGTTGGCCCCGGGGACCAGCTACCTGGACAACGCCGAGGGCCTCTCTGCCAAGGTGATCCGCGAGTCGGCGGAGCGCAGCCGGGAACGGCTCGGTGTGGAACGGCTGGACCTGCTCTACGCGCACATCGAGGACCGGACGGTGCCGCTTCAGGAGACCGTGGAGGGCTTCGCCGACCTGGTCGCCGAGGGCACGGTGGGCCTGCTGGGGGCGAGCAACCACCGGGCCTGGCGGGTCGAGCGCGCCCGCGCGTTGGCCGCCGCCGCCGGCCTGCCCGGGTACGAGGTGCTCCAGTACCACCGCAGCTACCTGCCCAACCGCACCGACCTGGCCAGCGCGCTGGACCCGGACGGCGAGCCGGGCGGTGTCAGCGGTGACCTGCTCAGCTACCTGCGTGCCGAACCCGCGCTGACCCTCGTGGCGTACTCGCCGCTGCTCAAGGGGGCCTTCACCCGGGCGGACAAGCCGCTCAGCGAGGCGTACGACCTGCCGAGCGCGCCGCGCCGGATGGCCGCGCTGCGGGAGGTGGCCGGGCAGACCGGCGCGACCGTCAACCAGGTGGTGCTCGCCTGGTTGCTGGGCGGCGACCTGCCGTCCATCCCACTGGTGGGCGCCTCGTCGGTGGCTCAGCTCGACGAGAGCCTGGCCGCCGTGGACCTGGAACTGACCGCCGAGCAGCGGCACCGCCTCGACACCACCTGGTGACCTGCCACCAGCCGCCCCGCCGACCTCAGCTCCCGGTCGGTGGGGCGGTCAGGTCCAGTCGCCAGTCGTTGGCACGCATCATCCGCCCCGGCGGGTATTCGAAACCGGTCTCGCCCAGCAGCGTGAACCCCGCCTTGCGGCACACCGCGTTCGAGGCGGGGTTGTCGACCGACGGGTACGCGTGCGCGTGACGCCGGTCCCGTCGGGCGCGGGCCACGTCGAGGGTCGCGAGCACCGCGTCGGTGGCCAGCCCCCGCCCCCGGTACGCGGGCAGCACCGCCCAGCCCAGCTCGTACACCGGTTGGTCGCGCCACTCGCGGGCCCAGTAGCCGACGCTGCCCGCCCGTGTCCCGTCCGGCAGCACCAGCGTGAACATGCAACCCTGCCCGGTGTCGGCGAAGTGCACATAGCGGTCGTGGCGGGCGAGCACCTGCTCGTCGGTCTCCGGCCCGCCGGTGTGCTTGCGGGTGTCCGGTGAGTTGAGCTGCCGCAGCAGGTCAAGGTCGTCCTCGCGCCACGGCTCAATGCGTACCTGGGTCATTGCGCTCCCTTGTTCGTCGAGCCCAGTCAAGCCGATCCCACCGACATCGCGCCCGAAACCGCGCCCGCTAGATCAGATCTAGCGGGTTTCTGTCGTCACCTCGCGCCTTCACCATGGGAGGGGGTGGTGGTCATGACACCGTTGCGGATCGCCGTGATCGTCGGCAGCACCCGGGAGGGGCGGGTCGGCGACCGGGTCGCCGGCTGGTTCGTCGAGCAGGCCGCGCGGCACGACGACCTGGCGGTGACGGTCGTTGACCTGACCGAGTACGACTTCCCGGCCAGCTATCCCGCCGAGCCGACCGCGTCCATCCGGGCGTTCGTCCACGAGGTGGGCCGGGCGGACGCATTCGTCGTGGTCACCCCCGAGTACAACCACAGCTTCCCGGCCCCCTTGAAACAAGCCATCGACTACGCGTACGACGAGTGGCAGGCCAAACCGGTCGGCTTCGTGTCGTACGGCTGTCGGTCCACCGGCCGGCACGCCGTCGACCAGTTGCGCACGGTCTTCACCGCGCTGCACGCGATGACGGTGCGCGACGTCGTCGGGATCGACCTGCTCGCCTCAGGGCCGACCCCGCAGTGCACCGACGAGCTGCGCCGCGACGCCGGCGTCCTGCTCGACCAGGTCCGCTGGTGGGGCCTGGCCCTGCGAGCCGGCCGGGCGGCTCGCCCCTACGTCTCCTGAACACGTCCGACGGAAGGTAAGAATCATGAGTAGACGCACCACCGGGCTGGCCATCGAGGCCGACGGGTTGACCCGCTCGTTCGGGGACACCCGGGCGCTGGCCGGGATCGACCTCCAGGTGCCGGCCGGCACCGTCTACGGCCTGCTCGGGCCGAACGGGGCGGGCAAGACCACCGCGGTCCGGGTGCTCGCCACGTTGCTGCGCCCCGACGGCGGGTCCGCCCGGGTGTTCGGCCACGACGTGGTCGCCGAGGCCGACAAGGTCCGCTCCCGGGTCAGCCTCACCGGCCAGTACGCCTCGGTCGACGAGGACCTGACCGGCACGGAGAACCTGGTCCTCCTCGCCCGCCTGCTCGGCCTGCGCAAGCCGGCCGCCCGGGAGCGCGCGGCCGCCCTGCTCGCCGCGTTCGGCCTGACCGAGGCGAGCGACCGCCAGGTGAAGAAGTACTCGGGTGGAATGCGGCGGCGCATCGACATCGCCGCCAGCATCCTCAACACACCCGATCTGCTCTTCCTCGACGAGCCGACGACCGGTCTCGACCCGCGCAGCCGCAACCAGGTGTGGGAGATCGTCCGGGCGGTGGTGTCGCACGGCACCACGGTGCTGCTGACCACCCAGTACCTCGACGAGGCGGACCAGCTCGCCGGCCGGATCGCGGTCGTCGACCACGGCCGGGTGATCGCGGAGGGCACCCCGGGTGAGTTGAAGTCGTCGGTCGGCTCCGGCACCGTGCACCTGCGACTGCGCGACCCCGGTCAGCGACCCGAGGCGGAACGGGTGCTCCGGGAGGCGTTGGACGTACCGGTGCAGCTGGCCGCCGACCCGGTGGCGTTGACCGCCCGCGTCGGTGAGGCCGGCACCGACCTCGACGCCAGCGCCCAGGCCGCTCGCGTGCTCAGCGACCTGGCCCGCGCCGGCATCGCGGTGGACAACTTCTCCCTCGGCCAGCCCAGCCTGGATGAGGTCTTCCTGGCCCTGACCGACCACCCGGCGGTGCCGGCCGACGAGCGCGGCGACGAACTGGAGGTTGCCCGATGAGCGACACCACGACCACCACCACCGAACGGGCGCCGTCCGTCTACGTACCGTCCGCCGAGGCGCTGGCGACAGTCCTCGCGCCCGGTGCCCGACCGCCCCGGCCGAGCGCGCTGGGCGCGTCGCTCACCTTCGGTTGGCGGGCCATGCTGAAGATCAAGCACGTGCCGGAGCAGCTCTTCGACGTGACCGCGTTCCCGATCATCATGGTGCTGATGTTCACGTACCTGTTCGGTGGCGCTCTCGCCGGCAGCCCGCGCGACTACCTGCAGTTCTTCCTGCCCGGCATCATGGTGACCAGCGTCGTCATGATCACCATGTACACCGGTATCGGCCTCAACACCGACATCGAGAAGGGCATCTTCGACCGGTTCCGGACGCTGCCCGTCTGGCGACCGGCCGCCCTGGTCGGCATGATCTTCGGCGACGTGCTGCGCTACATCCTGGCCGCCCTGGTGATCCTGGGCCTCGGGCTGGTGCTCGGGTTCCGGCCCGAAGGCGGGGCGCTCGGTGTCGCCACCGGGATCGGGCTGCTGGTGGTCTTCTCGTTCGCGTTCTCCTGGGTGTGGACGTTCTTCGGGCTGATCCTGCGCAGCGAGAAGTCGGTGATGGGGGTCAGCATGATGGTGCTGTTCCCGTTGACGTTCCTCAGCAACGTCTTCGTCGAGCCGAGCACCATGCCCGGCTGGCTCCAGGCGTTCGTGAAGGTCAACCCGGTGACGCAGCTGGTGGCCGCGATCCGAGGCGCGATGAGCGGCGAGTCGGACCCGTCGGCCACGATGTGGCTGCTGCTGTGGAGCGCCGGTTTCGTGCTCATCTTCGGCACGCTGACCATGTACAGGTACAACCGCCGCTGACCTGCTCCGACCCCGATTGACGGGTGCCGCCACCTGTGGCGGCACCCGTCGGCTGTGGCGGCACCCGTCGGCTGTGGCGGCACCCGTCGGCTGTTCGGTTGTCGATCAGACGACCGCCGGCACCTCGACTCGGGTGATGCCGCGCAGGCGGCTGGCGTCCTGGCTGGGCGGCGCGCCGAACTGGCGACGGTACTCACGGCTGAACTGCGAAGGACTCTCGTAGCCGACGCGGATTCCCACCCCGGTGACGTCGTTGGGATGGGTGGCGAGAAGGAGCCGGGCCTCCTGCAACCGGATCTGCTTCTGGAACTGGATCGGGCTCATCGCGGTCACCGCCTGGAAGTTGCGGTAGAACGCGGACACGCTCATCCCGGACAGCCGGGCCAGATCCTCCACCCGGAACGCCTGCGCGTAGTGGTCGCGGATCCACCGCACCGCTCGGGCGATGTGACTGAGGCTGCTGTCGGCCAGGCCGAGCTGCCGGACCGCGGCCCCCTGCTCCCCGGTGAGCAGCAGCCAGAGAATCTCCCTCTTGATCAGGGGCGCGAGCACCGTGACGTCCCGGGGCCGGTCCAGTAGCCGAAGCAATCGGACCACCGCGTCGCCGAGCTCGGCCGGAGCGTCGCTGACCACCATCCCGGAGGGCGTCCCGCCCGACAGGGGTGGGAGATCGCCCGGTGCCGCCTGCAACAGCAACTCCGCGACCGTGGCCGGGTGCAGCACCAGCCCGAACCCCAGCGCCGGCGTGTCGGCGCTGGCCTGGGTGAACCGGCCGGTGACCGGCAGATCCACCGACGCCACAAGGTACTGGCCCGCGCGGTACTCGTACACACGGTCACCGAGCGCCATCCGCTTCGCGCCCTGGGCGATGAGCGCCAGCACGGTGCCCGACATCGACGTGGTTGGCCCGGTCTGCTGGTCGACCTTCGAAATCAGCACCCCCTGGATGGGTGTGGACATGTCCGGGCGGGCATGGCGGGACAGCAACGTCCGCAGCTCGTCGAGGTACACGGCCCGATTGAAGCACATGACCGATGCTCGCCACAACGAGAGGATCAGGCAAGTACGGGAGAGCATTCTTCTAACGTTTCCGCAGGTGACGATGCTCTTATTGAAGAGTCAGTTTTCCGGAGCCGCAGCAAGAGCTCGACGATTAGGAGTCACTTCGATGACCGTTCACCACGGGTTCCAGGCCACCATGACCGCCCAGCCGGGAAAGGCGGACGAGCTGATCCACCTGTTGCTCGACGCGCCGTCCCTGCCGCACGACGACTGCCTCGTCTTCCTGGTGTCCCGCTCGGCCTCGAACCCCGACGTCGTCCACGTCACCGAAGGCTGGACCAGCGCCGAGGCGCACAGCGCGTTCTTCGCCGGGGAGCAGGCGCAGGCCCTGGTCACGAAGCTTCAGCCGCTGCTGGCCGGCGACTCGACGTACACCGACGCCGTGCCGGTCGGCGGCAAGGCGACCTTCTGAGCCGGCGACCGCACCCCCTCACCCCGCACCCGCACCCCGCACCCCGCACCCGCGAAAGGACCCACGATGAACCTCCCCCGACCGGGCATCGACCCCGAATTGCTCGTACCCCTGACCGAACTGCCGCCCATGCCGCCCCTCGGCCCCGAGGTGATCGACCAACTGCGCCACTTCCCCCAGCCGTCGATCGAGACCCACCTGGAAGGCCGCGCGGTCTCCCGGCGCGAGGTCACAGTGCCCGCCGGTGACGGAACGCCGATCCCGCTGTCCATCCTCAGCCCCACCGATCGGGCCGCCGGCGCGCCCTGCGTCTACTGGATCCACGGCGGCGGGATGATGTGGGGCGACCGATTCTCGAACATCGACGTTCCGCTGGAATGGCTCGACCGGTTCGGTGCCGTCGTGGTTACCGTGGATTACCGGCTGGCCCCGGAGGCAACCGGCACAACCCTGGTCGAGGACTGCTACCACGGTCTGCTCTGGGTCGCCGAGAACGCTGCGGATCTCGGCATCGACCCGGCCCGCATCGTCGTGGCCGGCGCCAGCGCCGGAGGTGGCCTGGCCGCAGGGGTCACTCTCATGGCCCGCGACCGCAACACCCCGACCATCGCCGCCCAACTGCTGTCCTGCCCCATGCTCGACCACCGCAACGACACCACCTCCAGTCGCCAGTACAGCGGGCTGGACGGCGTGTGGACCCGGGAGATGAACGAGTTCGGGTGGCGCAGCGTCCTCGGCGAGCACCCCGACCAGAACGTCTCCGCGTACGTCTCACCCGCGCTGGCGGACGACCTGTCCGGTCTGCCGACCACGTACATCGACGCCGGGACCGCCGAGGTGTTCCGCGACGAGGACGTCGCCTACGCCACCCGGATCTGGTCCGCCGGCGGCCAGGCCGAACTGCACCTGTGGGCTGGCGGCTTCCACGGATTCTCGGCGCTGTTCCCGCACGTTCGCGTCTCCGACGCGGCACGGCGCACCCAGGCCGACTGGCTCGCCCGGGTCCTGGAACCCAGCCCCGATCTCAAGGACTGAGCCGGGCCCGCGGCCGGCGCCGACCATCTGTCGCGCCGGCCGTGGGTTCAGAGCCGCCAGGGCAGCGGCTCGGCGGGTCGGTAGCAGCAGGTGGTGCCGGTGGAGACGGAGTCGCGCAGGTGGCTTGCCAGTGCCGGGTGCCGGTCGTCGAGCTTGCGGAGCGTGTCGCGGATTCGCGCGGTCACCGTTTTGCGGGCCCGTTCGGCCTCGTCGCCCAGGCGGCGGCTCCGACCGGCCAGCCCCGCCGCCGCACGCAACTCGTCGAGCAACGCGCCCCGCTCGGCGTCCAGCTTGGACACCTTCTCGTCGTCATCGCGGGCAGCGGCCCGGTCGATCTCTTCGTCAAGACGGGCCAGGTGCCGCCGGTAACGGGCCTTCGCCTCGTCGTCGAGGACCGGGTCGGCCCCCATCCGGCGGGCGGCGACCAACTCCGGCCCGGCGGCCGGGTCGAGCAACTCCACCGCCGGCACGTCGCTGCCCGGCCTACTCAACAGCAGGTGCAGGTCGTGCAGACCCTTGGCGTCGGGCAGATGCACCACGACACCGTCGTACGCGAGCTGCCAGACCGGCCCGTCGCGCCGAAACTCGTACCCCTCGATGGCCGGCACGCCCGGCACGGCCTGGCCCGGCGCGACGGTCTGATCTGGGTGGTCGGCGTCGGGAGCGGTCGGGGCGGCGAGCCGGTGCAGCACCTGCGTCATGCCGAGAGCCGCCGCGTGTTCGACGGTGGTGGCGCGCAGCGCGGCCGCCGTCGCGGCGTCGCCCGGGTGACCCCGGCCGGCGAGGGCGTTCACGAGACCGGCACGGGCGATGAGCGACCAGGGGCGGGCGCCCAACCGCTCGGCGGACTCACGGGCGGCGGTGAAGCCGGCGATGGCGTCGTCCCAGCGTTGCTGGGCGGCGTCGATCAGTGCCAACCAGTGGTCGACCGGGCCGCTGATGTCGCAGCCGAAAAGCCCCACGGTCCACTCTCCCCGGTGCGGGGCGAGTGCGGCCCGCGCGGCGTCGCAGCGCCGCGGGTCGGCGGATGCGGCGGCGACCTGCGCCCGTAACCGCAGCCAGAGCGGCGACACCGGACGCGGGTACCGGATCGCCGCGGCCTCGATCCCGGCGGTCAGCCGGATCGCCGTCGCGCTGTCGCCCCGCTCCGCCGCGGTGATCGCCCGCAGCAACTCCTGGTAGGGGTAGTCGACCGGGGCCAGCCCGTCCAGCAGCGTCTCGGCTTCGGCGAACCGACCCTGGAGCAGCAGCCGGGACCAGCGCAGGTGATGGCCCATGAACCCGAACTCGGCATGGCTCGGGTCGGAGGAATCACCGAGGAAGGCGAACCGCTCGTCGGCCTCCGCGAAGTCACCCCGGAAGGCGGCGATGATCCCGCTGTCGACGGTCGCCGCCACGTGGTGCCGGGTGGAGTCGCCGTGCTGGTCCACGGTGACGAACGTGGCGAACTCCTCGTTGAAGTGCGGGTCGCCCAACTCGAGCAGCGCCACCCAGCGCAGCGAGGTGGCCCAGAGCTCGGTCTCCCGGTCTCCGGTGCGGCGGGCCACGTCCCGGATCTCGGTGGTCAGCGCGGCGCGGGCCGCCGCCGTGCCCAGCCCCCAGGTGGTGTCGTGGCGGGCCCAGAGGCTGAAGGTGAGCGCCTCGTCGTCCTGCCCTCGACGGGCGATGGTCTCGGTGGCGGTGATCAGGTCGGCGACCAGCGTGCCGACCGACGCGTCGGCGGCCGGTTCGCCGATCAACTTCCGGTACGCGTCACGCAGCAGCTCCGCCGCGTCGACCGAGTGGGTGGTCTCCACCTGACGGGCGCGGTTCACGATGAGGGCGACGCGGGCCAGCAGCACCGGGTCGTCGAGTGTGCGCGCCAGCGCCCCGGCCTCGATGAGCAGTGCCGTGGCCTCTTCCCGGCCGGCGTGGTGATATTGCGCCTCGCCGAACTCGACGAGGATCCGCACCCGTTGCTCCCGGTCTTCGACGACCTCCAACGCCCGGCGGAAGTGCACCGCCGCCTCGTCGGCGGCCAGCCGGCTGAATGCGTCCCGCCCGGCGGCGACCAGCAGCGTGGCCACCCGGGCGCGGTCGAGTGCGGGGCCGGCGAGGTAGGCGTGCCGGGCGAGGTCGGCCGGGACCAACTGATCGGTGAGCTCCCGCAGGTCGTCGACCGCCCGGACGACCGCGCCGTGCCGCGCCTGCCGTTCGTCGTGGGACAGCCCGTCGTAGAGGGTCTCCCGGACCAGGTCGTGCGCGAAGGCGAACCGGCCGCCGCCCCGGGCGATCACCAACCGGGCGCTCACCGCGCGGTCGAGCAGCCGATCGACCTGTGCCACCGGGGCGGCGTCGCAGGCCGCCAGGACCTGGCGGTGGAACTCGCGGCCCAGCACGGCCGCGACGGTGAGCGCCTCGACCACGGCCGGCGGCAACTGGGCCAGGCGGAGACGCACCGCTTCCCGTACGCCGGGTGCGATCGCGCCGGCCGCGTCGTCGGCGTGCCACAGCCGGGCGGTCTGCTCGACGAAGAACGGGTTGCCCCCGGTACGCCGGTGCACCTCGTCGACGAGGTCGCCGTCGGGTTCCCGCCCGGCGGTGCGTGCCATCAGCGCGGCCACCTCGTCGCGGGCCAGACCGGTGAGGGTGATCGTGGTGGCCTTCGCGACCAGCGGCATCAGGAGGGGGCGCAGCGGGTGCTGCTCGCCCGCCTCGACCTCGGCGTCGCGGTAGGTGCCGACCAGCAGCAACCGTTCGAACCAGGTGTGCTGGGCGGCGAAGCTCAGCAACCGCAGGGAGGCCGGGTCAGCCCAGTGCAGGTCGTCGAGGACGACCACCACCGGCCGCTGCTGGGAGACCGAGACCAGCGCGGCGGTCACCGCGTCGTACAGCGCGAACGCCTCCTGGTCGACGCTGTCCCCACCGGTGTCGACGCCGGCCCAACTGGCGGCGCGCACGGCCTGTTCGCTGCTGGTGTCGGCGTCGCCGAGCAGCGCCGCGAGGGCCGGCTCGGCGTCCGCCCGCGCCACCGCCCAGTCGTCGGCGGATCGCCGCAGGCCGCGCAGCACCTGCACCCACGGCCAGTAGCCGGGAGCGCTGTCGGAATCCCAGCACGCGGCGCCGAGCACCAGCGCGCCGCGTTGCCGGGCCTCGCGGGCGGCCGACGTGACGAGGGTCGTCTTGCCGATGCCCGGCTCGCCGGTGACCAGGACGAGCCCGCCGTGGCTGGTGGTGGCGCGATCCAACTCGGCGCGCAACAGGCCCGCAGGATGATCCCGCCCGATGATGGCGTCGCCGCGCCGCGCGTCCATGGTTTCCAGACGGTACGGCAACCGTCCGACAGCGCGAGCGAGTTAGCCGGCCGACCCCCTCTCCTGGACGTGGGAGCGCATGCGTTGTCCGGGCGCTTGAGAGCTGATGTCGTCAACAAATCATCCCCCATCTGTCCCTAACCTTCCCTATGCGCGTACGATAGGGAGTGATGACGGAGGACATGTATTCAGTTGAGCAGGTCGCCGACCGGCTTGGGCTGCACGTAAGGACGGTGCGCAGCTATATCCGCTCGGGCCGGCTGCGGGCGGTGCGGATCGGCAAGCAGTACCGGATCGCCGCCAGTGATCTCGACGCGCTCACCGGCCACGCCCCGACCACGCCCAGCGTCGCCAGGCAGGCGGAGGTGTCGAGCATCGTCCAGATCGACGGTGTCGACAGAGCCGCCGCCGACCGGCTCGGCACGCTCGTGCTCACCAGCGCCAACACCGGCCACGACCAGGCCAACCCGCTGCGGGTGCAGACCGTGTACGACGAGCAACGCCACCGCATGAAGATCATCATCCTGGGTGACCCGGCTGCCACCGCTGAATTGCTACACCTGCTCGACGCCGTACTCAACGCCGACAACGGCCTGCTCGACCGGGAGGTCCACGATGCCTGACGAGATCCAGGAGCGCGCCGGAGTGCCGGTGCTGGTCTGCGACCCGGCGGGGCCACCGGTGGCTACCGAGCAGGATGCACTGGACCTGATCGGGGCTGCTTTCCTCGGCGCGCAGGTGGTCGCCGTGCCGGCCAACCGGCTCGACGACCGCTTCTTCTCGTTGGGCACCCGCTTCGCCGGGGACGTGATGCAGAAGTTCGTCAACTACCGGGTGCGGCTGGCAGTCGTCGGCGACATCTCGGCGCAGCTCGCGGAGAGTTCCGCGCTGCGCGCGCTGGTGCACGAGTCGAACCAGGGTGGGCACATCTGGTTCGTCCCCGACCTCGACGCACTGGACGCCCGCCTGCGCGCCGGAGGATAGCCACCTCACCGGTCGGGCGCGAGCGCCATCTCCACCGCGTCCGGCTCCACTCCCCTGACCCGAGCCTGCTCGGCCGCCCACCGCAGGTAGGCCAACCACTCCTCGGACGACCAGCCGTTGCGCCGGCCGACACCCGCCTCGGCCGGGAGTCGGCTGGCCACGACACGGTCGAGGATCAGGGGCTGCACCCCGCCCACCCCGCCCGTCCCACGCCGGTAGCCGACGAAGTAGAGGACCTTCGTGACCAGGCCCGGCCCCAACCAGGGCAGACGGGCCTGGTCGGG
This sequence comes from Micromonospora violae, assembly GCF_004217135.1. Classification (NCBI taxonomy): domain Bacteria; kingdom Bacillati; phylum Actinomycetota; class Actinomycetes; order Micromonosporales; family Micromonosporaceae; genus Micromonospora; species Micromonospora violae. The sequence continues at coordinate 6,754,131 of NZ_SHKK01000001.1, read as the reverse complement.
GTCACGGAAGCGGCGGTACGCCGTACAGAGCGCGTCCTCGTCAGGCGATGGCGTGGACACCCCTTCCAGCGCGCACGCCAGGCGTTTGCCCTCCGGGTCGGCGTCGAGCGACCTGGCGGCGCGCCACGGGCCGTACCCGATGGGTCCGTAAGCCCAGACCAGCACGGCCGTCAGTAGTTGCCGCGGGCTCGCGACACCCGCGCGGCATGCCTCGCTCACCGCGAAGACGTCATGCCGCCAGATCTCACCGCTGGCCGGAAGAGTGTCCGGCCACGCGTCCGGCGGCAGCCCCGCCCGCCACCGGTCGACGTTCACCGTGACCGGGGCCCGCTCGCCGGGTAACACCACACCTTCGGTCGTCTGCATGGTCGCCTCCATCAGGTCGCGCGCTCGCGGAACCCAGTGGGTCGGACGCTATGGGCGGGCGCTTCCCGGCGCCGCCCGCCGACGGCAAACCGCGGTATCGGTGGCATGGGCGTGGCTCCATCGGCGGCGTCACTGGACTGACGGACGATGCGCAGGCATCGACGCTGGTGCATATCATTCGGCTATGTCTGCTCGCCGCGTCACCGCCACCATCGCCCTCGCCGCGCTGGCGAGCCTGCTCGCCGTCAACGCCGCCCGGGCCGACGGCCCGGCGATCAGCACCCCCGGCACCCCCACCGTGGTCGTCAACGAGCCGCATCAGCTCACGCTCAGCTGGGCACCCTCGGCCTGGGTGGAGCCCGGCGCGGAGCAGCCGATCAACTACGAGGTGCAGGTGCCGCTGGGGCCGAACACGTACCGCTTCCTCGGCTCCACGACCGACACCACGATCACGCTGACCGACCTCGCGCCCGGCACGACGTACCGGATCGGGATTGCCGCCCGCGCGCTCGGCGGCTACTCCGACACCTCGCCCACCACCACCGTGCGCACCGCAGCGGGCCGCGCGACGGTCAGCTACCTCAACCTCGACTGGTCGCCGACCAACAGTCAGATCCAACACCTTCTGAAGGTCACCAACACCGGCGCCGGGCCGCTCGACCTGAGCACCGTGCAGGTGCGCTACCACCTGATCTTCGAGGGCGGCAACACCTCGCTGGTGCCGAACTGCGACTGGGCGGCGCTGGGCTGTGACCGGATCCAGCAGACCGTGCAGTTCTTCGTCCCGCCGGGCGGGCCGCCGCCCGGGGCGTTGACGACGCCAGCTCCGCCGGGTTACCCGCTCCCGGGAACGCCGGTCCCCGGCTGGGTGGAGCTGACCTTCACCGACGGCACGCTCGCGCCGGGCCAGTCGACCGGGCCGATCCAGCTACGGCACCACCGGCACAGTTGGAGCGCCATCGACGAGCGCGACGACCCGAGCTGGCTCGCCGCGACCGGGCAGTGGACCTCGAACGACCGGATCACGCTTGATGTGGACGGCGTACGCGAGTTCGGCGACACCTACTCCTGACCGCTCCCAGCCACTCCCGACCATGCGCCGGGCGACCGGCGCGCCCCGGGTCCGGATGGCCTTGTCCTGATGAGCGTGATGTCTGTGGGTCATCACGATGACTCACAGACATCAACCTTCTCGGGGAACTGCACCCCACCGCCCGGCACCCCGGGCGCTGGGGCGTGGGGCAGGTGGATGCGGGTGGCGGGGACGCCGAGGGCGCGCAGCCGTGGCCGCGCGGCGGCCAGCATCGCCTGTGGGCCGCAAAGGTAGATCTCCTGGTCGGGCTGGTGACAGTCGAGGGCGATGGTCAGGGCGTCGCCCCGCTCGGCGGGCTCGGCGCAGGGGTCGTCGGAGAGCGCCGGCACGACGGTCAGCCAGTCGTGGGCGCATTGCAGCTTGTCGAGGGCGATCGGGTCGTACAGGTCGGTGAAGGTGCGCGCACCGACGACGAGCGTCACCCGCCGGCCGTCCGGTGCGGCGGCGACCTGCTCGACCAGGGCGCGCAGCGGCGCCAGGCCGGTGCCACCGGCGACGAGCAACAGATCGCCCGTGCTCGCCGGGTCGAGGCTCAGCCCGGTGTCGGCGGGTGGGCCGAGCCAGAGCGGCTCTCCGGCGCGTACCTCATGGACCAGGCGGTGGGAGACGGTGCCGGCGGGTACGGCGCGGACGTGCAGCTCGACGGTGCCGTCGGGGCGTGGGGCGTTGGCCGGCGAGAGCCAGCGCCAGTGACCGGGCATGCGCGGCGTGCAGACCGGCAGGGCCTGACCTGGCTGGAAGGGCAGCCGCCGCCAGGGACGTACCGTCAGAATGGCGATGTTGGGCGACGGCCGGTCATGGCCGATCACCTCGACGTGCCACCAGGCCGGGCCGGCGTCGGCCTGCGCGGCGGCGCGGCGGATGGCGCGCGTGGCGCGGCACAGGGCACGCTCGGCGGCGGTGGCGAGCTGCGGGGTCCACAGCGGACGGGCATGGCGGGCCACGGTGGCGAGCAGCGCGTCGCCGATGGTGCTGGTGTGCGGGAGCAGGTCGAAACGACGGTACGCGCGGCCGAGCAGCAGGAGCAGCGCCGCCCGGTTCGCCGGGGCGTCATCGCCGATCAGGAGGCAGCCCAGCGCGGTGAAGAACAGCGGCGCGTCGCGCTGCGGGAGCAACCCGGGTCGGCGGTCTTCGACTGTGCACCAGAAGTCCCCGGCGGCCCGGACGTCGACCGACTCCCAAGCGGCGGCCAGGCTCGCACGAGTCGCGTGGTCGTCGTTCACGGTGCGCATGCCGGCTCCAAGTGGTTGATTCCTGGGCTGGCACCGGGGCGGGCGGGGCGGAGCTGCGCCGTTGAGGGCCGGCGCAACTCCGGGACAAGGCACCCGCCCCGGGCCATGCGTCGACTGTCGCGCTTGACCAGGCACAACGGCATGCCGCGGTGATCGTTGCCGGCATGTGTGACCGGTATGTGCGCCACGCGGCGACTGTCTAATCGGGCAGACTGCGGGCATGACGGAACGCCCGGTGCTGTATCTGGTCGTCTGCGCCGCAGGCCCGGCGGAGCACATCGACGAGCTGGTCGACCTCCTGATCCACGACGGGTGGCGGGTCTGCATGATCGTCAGCCCCACTGCCGTGCGGTGGCTCGACCGTCAGGCGTTGCAGGACAAGACCGGCTATCTGGTACGCGTGGAGTGGCGGATGCCCGGCGACCCCGAGCCGCACCCGCCGGCAGATGTGGTGCTGGCCGCCCCGGTCACGTTCAACACGGTGACGAAGTGGGCGCTGGGCATCAACGACACGCTGGCGCTCGGCGTCCTCAACGAGTCACTGGGCGCGGGCCTGCCGATCATTGCCTTTCCGCACGTCAAGGCGGAGTTGGCGGCGCATCCGGCGTACGCGGGTCACCTGGCGGTGCTGCGCGCCGCCGGCGTGGCCGTGGCTGACGGGAAACCATTGAACTCGGTGGACGGGCCGGAACGTTGGGGCGTGGTCATCGAGGCGCTACGGGCGGCGCGACCGTCCTGAGCAACTGCCGTTCGTTCCGCTTGTCCGGCGGTTCTTTGACGATATGCGTCGCGCGTATACCAGTGCTCTACCCAGCGTGTTCAATGGATAGGCTCGATGAAGCTGGATGGACGGAGCCGCCGGTGACCCACGCGAACTGCCCCCGGTGCGGCGGCCGGCTGGCCCGGGACAACGACAGCGGACGGTGTACGCCGTGCCAGGCCGCCGAACGGGACCGGTTGAGCGCACCGCCCATGGTGCCGGCGAGCTTCTGGCAGCACGAACCGCTGCGACAGGCCCTCGCCGAGCGGCATCTGGGGCGGGTGATCCGGGCGTACCGCTGCCATCCGTATCACGGGCGGGTCGCCTTGCCGCAGACCGTGGTGGCGGGGTGGTTGGGGATCACGCAGGCGCAGTTGAGTCGGGTTGAGAACGGCCCACCGATGGTGCACCTGGACCGACTGACGCACTGGGCGCGGCTTCTCCGGATTCCTGCTTCCTGTCTCTGGTTCGCTCTCCCCGGACAGCCTCAGCGATCAGTCGAGAAGGCCAAGGCAACCACCACCTCAGCCGATCCGGATGGTGCCGGGCCGGACGAGGGTCGGCGTGCCTTGTTGGCCGGGATCGCCGCTGTCGCTGCCGGCGCCGGGCTGCTGGGTGGCAGCGAACTGGTCCACCCTCGGCGAATCGGCACAGCGGATATCGCTCGATTGAACGCGGTGCTGGAGCTTTACCGGTCCGTGGACCGGGAATCTGGTGGTGGCCTGCTATATCGGGAGGTGGCCCGGTTCGCGGAGTCGGTATACCGGATGCTCGACTGGTCGCATCCAGCCGGGCTCACACCGCCCCTCATCACAGCGGTGGCGACAGCCCGGCAACTGGCCGGCTGGACCGCGCTCGACGCAGGCCGCCATGACGACGCCCAACGGCACTTCGTCGCTGGGGAGCGCGCAGCCTTGGCTGCTGACAATGCGCCGCTGGTCGCGATGATTCGGTACGCGCAGGCGAAGCAGCTTCAACACCTTCGGCACAACCGGGATGCCCTCGCGACACTGCAACTCACCTACGCCCAGCTTGGGTCACACGCGACCCCGGCGACCAAAGCCCTGCTGTGGGGCGCGGAGGCAGCCTCAGTCGCGGCACTTGGTGACGGCCAAACCGCTGTGAGAACCCTCGGGAAGGCGAGCGACCAGTTCGAGCGCATCGACAAGGAGCGCGAGCCGAACTGGATGGGCTTCTACGACCGCGGCGAACTGCTCGCTCAATACGGGCGGGTGTACCGGGACATGGCACGGCGAGATCGCAGGCACGCGTCGGAGGCGGTGCGTTGGGGCAGGGATTCCATCGCGGCGTTGAGCTCGGCGAACGTACGCAGCACAGTGCTCAACGAAGTCGGGCTGTGCAGCGCGCTGTTCCTGGCCGATGAGCCCGAGCAGGCCGTCGCGGTCGGCAATCGGGTTCTGGAGAAGTCGCAAATGATGATTTCTAAGCGGATCATCGATCGGGTGATCAACCTTCGTCGAGATCTCACTCGGTATCGGGAGGTTCCGGAGGTAGCCGCGTTCGGCCGGCGCATCACCGATTGGACCACGGACGCCGCATGACCGGGCGCTTCTCCGAGGCCGTGATGACGGAAGCCCTGCGGAACATCGCTGCCGCCCTTGGCGTCTCTCCTGAGGCTGCTCAACTGTTGCAGTTGACCAACAACGCCGTCTTCGCATTGCCTCGATCTGGACTCGTCATCCGGATCGCGCGAACTCATCAACTCCGCAGCCGGGTGACCAAGGTAGTTCAGCTTGGGCGTTGGTTTGCTCGGATCGACGCGCCGACGATCCGGCTCGCGCCGGATGTCAACCAACCGGTGCGAGTCGGCGGCGTCGTCGCCTCAGTCTGGTCCTACGTAAAACCGACACCGCCTGCTCCAACGGTGGAGGATCTCGGGCATGTTCTGCGTGAGTTCCATGCTCTCGACGCGGCGTCCATTGCACTACCGGCTTGGGATCCGGTCGGCGACGCCCGACGACGCCTGGTTGACGCCGAGGGTCTCGATGCGAATGACCGCGACTTTCTCGTGAAGTGGTGCGATCGATTGGAACCGCAACTCGTTGCGCTCAACCACCAGGAGGAGCCAAAGCTCGTCCACGGGGATGCGCATGTCGGCAACCTGCTGCGAGAGCCATCGGGCCGGCCGGTGATGTGCGACTTCGATGCCACGTGCATCGGGCCATGGCAGGTTGACCTGGCAGCGGTGGCGGTAGGTGAAGCACGGTTCGGAGGCACGGGCCTACACGAACGGCTGGCTAACGCCTACGGCTACGACGTGACCTCGGACCAGTCATGGACAGTCCTGCGCGAAGCCCGCGAGTTGAAGATGATCGCAGCCGCCGTGCCGCTCATTAGCAACTCGGCCAGTGTCGCGGAAGAGTTCATAAACCGCCTCCAGTCAGTGCGAAACGATGACCCGGCGGCCCGTTGGACACCCTTCGCCAATCTCTCGCCAAGCCACCAGGAAGTACGTCTGTCGGCGAACCGACACACCTGAAGAGACAGGAGACAGGGACGACAGCAAAGCGCCGGTACCGATTAGATTGCGTGGATGACGGATCTTGAGCGGGGTGTTTACGAACACCTCATCACTCGCGAGCTGGCTAACCAGCTCCAACACGTCGACCCCGCCCTGGTCCAGCACCACAAACTCGACCCCGCCGACGCGCACACCGCCCTCGCCCGGCACATCGCCACCCTGGCCGCCCGCGCTCTCCAATCCGTGCCGAGCGGTGACGACAAGCTCCACCACCAGGTCGAGATGGCGAACCGGATCGCCGACGCCATCACCGCCCTCAGCCCAAAGGCCGCGACTGAACAGGACCAGGTGACTGACGCCAAGCACCTGCTCCACGCCATCGCCGCCCCACCAACCCCACCGGCTCTGCCGGCTTTCCCGCAGCGCCCCACCACGCCCCTCTCCACCGGGGCGTTGCTGGTCAACGGCCGTCACCAGCCCCGCATCGGCCATGAGGTGAACCACGAGATGGCCTCGGCGGAGAGCGTCGACCTGCTCTGCGCGTTCATCAAGTGGTACGGCCTGCGCGTCGTCGAGCACGCCATCCGCGACCTGATCGCCCGGGGTGGCAAGGTCCGGGTCATCACCACCACCTACCTCGGGGCGACCGATCAGCGGGCGCTCGACCGACTCGCCGAGCTGGGCGCCGAGGTCAAGGTGTCGTACGAGACGCGGACCACTCGGCTGCACGCCAAGGCGTGGCTGTTCCGCCGCAGCAACGGCACCACCACTGCATACGTCGGATCGTCCAACCTGTCGAAGACCGCGCTGGTGGATGGCGTGGAGTGGAACGTGCGCATCTCGAACATCGAGCAGCCGCACGTCATCGACACGTTCACCGCGACGTTCGAGGACTACTGGAACGATCCGGCTTTCGAGGCGTACGACGCGGCCAGGGACGCCGAGCGGCTACGGCAGGCACTCACCGGAGAACGCCGCGATGAGTCACCGACCGAGATCTCGAACATCGACGTGCGCCCGTACCCGTACCAGGCGGAGATCCTGGCCGACCTGGACGCCGAGCGGCTGGTCCACGGACGCTGGCGCAACCTGGTGGTGATGGCGACCGGCACGGGCAAGACCGTGGTCGCTGCACTGGACTACCGGCGGCTGCACCGCAGCAACAGGGTGGACTCACTGCTCTTCGTCGCTCATCAGGAGCAGATCCTGCGGCAGAGCCTGTCGACGTTCCGGCAGGTCATGGGCGATGGCAGCTTCGGTGAGACGCTGGTCGCGGGCGAGAAGCCGAACGGCTGGAAGCACGTCTTCGCCTCCATCCAGTCGCTGCACCGCCGCGAGGTCGACCCCGAGGCGTACGACATGGTGATCGTGGACGAGTTCCACCACGCCGAGGCGCCCACATACACGCGGCTGTTGGAGCGGCTGCGTCCCCGCGTACTCCTCGGCCTGACGGCGACCCCCGACCGCGCGGACGGCGGCGACGTGCGCCGGTGGTTCGACGGGCGCGCGGCCGTTGAGCTGCACCTGTGGGACGCGTTGGAGCGGCAGTTGTTGTCACCGTTCCAATATTTCGGGCTCCACGACGACGTGGACCTGTCGCACCTCGCCTGGAAACGCGGCCAGGGCTACGACCCGGCGGAGCTGGACACCGTTTACACCGGCAACCACGCACGGGCGCGGTCGGTGCTGCGCGCGGTCCGCGACAAGGTGGACGTCGGGCGGATGCGGGCGCTCGGGTTCTGCGTGAGCATCGGGCACGCCGAGTTCATGGCCAGGTGGTTCAACGACCACGGCGTGCCGTCCGCAGCGGTGACCTCGCGGGCCGGCACCGATCGGGCCGGGCTGTTGCGCGACTTCAAGGCCGGCAAGCTGCGGGTGCTCTTCACCGTGGACCTGTTCAACGAGGGCGTCGACCTGCCGATGGTCGACACGATCCTGATGTTGCGGCCCACCGAGAGCGCCACGATCTTCCTGCAACAGCTCGGTCGTGGCCTGCGTCTCGACGACGACAAGCCGTGCCTCACGGTGCTCGACTTCATCGGCGGGCAACACGCCAACTTCCGCTTCGACCTGCGCTGGCGTGCGTTGACCGGGGTCAGCCGGCGGGCGGTCACCGAGGCGGTCCGCGACGACTTCCCGGGCTTGCCGAGCGGCTGCCACGTCGAGCTGGACCGGGTGGCAAAGGATGTCGTGCTCGCCAACCTGAAGAGCGCGCTGCCCACCTCGAAAGCCGGCCTGGTGGCCGAGCTGCGGCAACTCGGCGACGTCAGCCTGGCGACGTTCCTGCGCGAGACCGGCCTCGAAATCGAGGACGTCTACCGGTCGGCCAGCATCGGCGGCTGGACCGGCCTGCGCCGCCTCGCGGGCATCGAAACGTCCGCGCCCGGTCCGGACGACCGGGAGCTGGGCCGGGCCATCGGCCGCATGCTGCACACCGACGACACCGACCGGCTGGAGCTACTGACGAAGGTCGCGGCCGGACCGCCCGCGCCAGGCCAGCAGGTGTACGCGGGCAGCAGCCGGTTGCTGGACATGCTGCACTTCAGCCTCTGGGGCCCGACCGCACCGCTCACCACCCGCGATGAGCGGCTGGCGCGGCTGTGGAAGGAGCCGGCCCGCTGCGCCGAGTTGCGGCAGGTCGCCGAGGTGCTGCGGGATCGCATCCACCGGGTCACGCCGACCGCCGCCCCGAGTGCGGTGCCGCTTCGGGTGCACGCCCGGTACAGCCGCAACGAAGCATGTGCCGCCTTCGGCATGACCAACCCGGGGTCGCTGCGCGAGGGGGTGAAGTGGCTGCCCGACGCCCAGGCCGACCTGTTCTTCGTCACCCTGGTCAAGTCGGAGGCGCACTACTCCCCCACCACCATGTACGCCGACCGGGCCATCACCGACACGCTCTTTCAATGGGAGTCGCAGAGCACCACGTCGGCGGCGTCGGCGACGGGTCAGCGCTACACGTCGGGCGGGTCGACGGTGCACCTGTTCGTTCGGGAGACCCGCGTCGCCGACCGCGACCTGGGCGCGCCGCCGTACCTGTACGCCGGCACCATGACGTACGAGTCCCACACCGGTGACCGGCCCATGCGCGTCCTGTGGCAGCTTGACCACGCCCTACCCGCCGACGTGTACGCCACGGCCCGGACGATCGCCGCCTAGGGAAGCTGGGACAGGAAGGCACTGACCGCAGCGGCGAACTGCGCTTGCGCATCGTGATGCACGACGTGACCTGCTGGCAGCTCGACAAGCCGGGCCTGATCGGGGCGACGGGCGATCATCTCGCGAGCGTGGTCTGCCATCAGTTCATCGCTGCGTGTTCCGCGGATCAGAAGGGTAGGGCAGGTCACCGCTTCCCAGTCCGTCCAGTGGTCACCGTTGAGCGCTTTCTGGGACGCCACCGTGTCATCGATGTCGAAGGAGAAGCCCCAGCCGTCTTTCGACTCCCGGAAGGAGCACTCCAGATAGGGAGCCGCCCCACCCAGCGCCGAGGCCAGCGCATCGCGGGATGGTGCCGGGCGAGGAAGCCTGGTGGTGAACGACCAGTCGCAGTCGACGACCGCGCCGATGTCCTCGACGATCAGCGCGGTGACCCGGTCGGCGTGCCGGCTGGCGTACTGGTAGGCGTTCACCCCGCCGAGTGAGTGGCCCAGCACCGCAGCGGGGCCCACGTTCAGATGCTGGTGGAACGCGGCGACGTCGGCAACGTAGTCGTCCCGCTCATAGCTCTCGGCACGGTCGGACGCCCCATGCCCCCGCTGATCGAGCGCGATCACCCGCCATCGCGGCGCCAACGCCTCAGCCAGCGGCGCGAAAGCGGACGCCTCGTTGTAGTGCCCGTGCAGAGCCAGGAGCGGATGACCCGGACCACCAAAGTCCAGGTACGAGAGCTTCCGACCGCCAACCGTGAGGAACTCCCGCATGACCTGAAATCATAGATCAACAACCGTCGGCGAGAGGCGTTGAATGCGGTCAAGCCGCGTCCACGTTCGAAGCGAACCTGACGTCCAGCCTTCGGTCCAGGGCCCGGGCCAGACGCTCCAGGACCGGCAGGGTCGGTACGGTCCCACCCGCTTCGAAGCGGGCCACCGCAGACTGAGTCATGCCGGCGGCGCGCGCCAACTGGCTTTGACTCCAGCCATGCCCTTCGCGCAGGTGGCGCACCTCCTGCCCAAGCTCGAAGGCGATCCGGGTGGCCTCGTAGGTCTCGGCCGCTCCCGGCTCCGCCATCCGGCGCTCACGCAGGTCGTTCCAGTCCAGGCGATCACTCATCGCTCTGCCCCCTCGTTCACGATGTGCCGCTCCGCCACGCACCGCTCGAACGCGCGGCGAGCCCGCTCGACTTCCCGGTCCTCCCGCATTCGCGTCTTGCGGAACACCGTGAGCAGGATGATTCTCCGGTCGGAAGCTATCCAGTACGTCACGCGGACCGCGTCGCGCTCCAGATAAAACCGCAGCTCTCGCAATTTGCCATCAAGCTGTCTGCTGTGCGGCTCTCCTAGCAGCACACCCCGGCCAGCAAGAAGATCGATGTAGAACGCCGCGCGGGCGAAGTCGGCAGTTGGTAGTTCCTCCAGCCACTCTCGGACCTCTGGTTCCAGCTCCACGCTACCCCAACCCATAGCGTTGATGCTATGGGGTCGTTGTTCTCCGCGAGCGTTCATCCAAACGCGTGTCGTCGAGGACTATTGCGCTGCCCGTGCCCGGTCCCAGTCGGCGACAACGTCGCGACCGCATGTCAACCTCCCACTGATTGCGCATTAGGTTGAAACCTATGGAGCAGCGGATCAGCCTGATCACCTTGGGAGTCGCGGACGTAGCTCGCGCGAAGGCGTTCTACGAGCAGCTCGGCTGGCGGGGCCAGGAGGTCGAGGAGACAGTCTTCTTCCAGGCCGGCGGCCTGGCGGTCGTCCTGTGGGGCCGCGACAAGCTGGCCGAAGACGCCGGCATCGAAGGGCCGGGGACTGGTGCGATGACCCTCGCGCAGAACGTCCGCTCCCGGGCCGAGGTCGACGAGGTGATCGCCATGGCGGCGAGGGCCGGTGCCACGGTGACCAAGCCGGCTGAGGAGACCTTCTACGGCGGTTACGCCGGCTACTTCGCCGACCTGGACGGTCACCTCTGGGAGATCGCCTGGAATCCGGGCTTCGCCCTCGCCGAGGACGGCAGTCTCACCGTCCCCGATTTCAGCGCCATGAACTGAGCCGCGCAGGCCAGGGTCGCTGATCAGGGTGCCGATGAGGGGCAGAGCAGCGGGTCCAGTAGCGGCAGCTTCAGGGGGTCCAGGCAGATCGTCAGCAGCCCCGGGTCCGGTGGGGGCGTCGGGGTCGTGGTGGGGGTCGGCGAGGTCGACGCGGCGGGCGGCGTCGAAGGAACCGACGTGGGCGGGTCCGTGGGGGTCGGGCCGGGCGTCGGCGCTGAGCTGGCCGGCGGGGTCGGGGCGACGGACGGCGGGGCAGCCGGCGGCGGGGCCACCGCGATGGCTGGTTCCGCCACTGTGGAGGCGTCTGGTCGGGCCGGCGTCGTGCTCGACGGGGCGTACGGCGAGTTCGGGACGACACGGTTGACCGATCGGGTCCTGACCGTGGGTGCCACCGGCCCGACGGGACCGATTGGAACGAGGATTTCCCCCGCTCGCGGCACGTCCAGGACGATGGTCTCCGCGAGCGGCACCGGCCCCAACGCGTGGGGACCTGACGTCCCCGGGCCCAGCGCGCCTGGGCCGACTGTCGTGACCACCACGGCGGCGACGGCGGCGGCGACGAGCACGCGGCGGTCGGGGCGGACCGCGGTCAGGGGCGCGTCGTCCGGCCCGACCAGCGGCAGCGGCGTGGGCCGGGCAGCCCGGTGCGCGGCGAGCAGCGTGTCCACGTGCGCCAACACGACAGCGCGGTCCGCGGCCACCGCGAGGGTGAGATAGAAGCGGAAGTTCACCACGGCAGTCGCCGGGGCCAGCAGACCAGCGAGTCGACCGCGGTCGGGCAGCAGGGTGACCGGCACGTCGGGGTGGTGGGCCGGGCCGATCAGGTCGGCGTACCGCCACTCGCGCCGGTGTTCCCGGCCACCGAAGGCCACTCGTCGACTGGTCACCACGGCGATGCCGGTGTCGACGGCCCGCAGGCCCGCCGGCAGGACCTCGGACGAAGCCTCAGCGAGGGAGCCGAAACCGCCCGGGGTGGGCAGACCGGGGGTGTGCCGCGCCTCGGCCTCGACGAGCGTGGCGACGGGGAGGACGCGGAAGACGAGTTCGTCGTCGTCGAGGTCCACCGGTAGGCCGGTGCGGGGTTGCGTACACCCGAGGAAGCTGGCGGCTTCGACGCGGAGCCGGGCCAGGTGGTCGTCGCGGCGCTGCCAGGCGTCGGTGGCGTCGCGGTACGCGTGCTGCCGGCGCTGGTTCTCGCGCGCGGACCAGGCGATCCGCCAGGGGGACGAGGCCAGTGAGGTCACGGTCACACGCGGTACAACCGCTCACGTACGTGACAGGCAACGCGGGCCGGATCGATGCCTCCCGTTGCGCCCGAAAGGAGAGAATTGCAGGATCACGACCGACAGCGGCGGAGCCGGCCACGATCGGACCGGCTCCGCCTCAGGTCAGGACTACGGGCGCAGCGAGGTGAAGAACTTCCTCATCTCATCGGCGAGCAGGTCCGGCTCCTCAAGTGGCATGAAGTGCCCGCCCCGGCCCGGCTCGCTCCAGTGCCGGATGTCGAGGCAGGCCCGCTCGGCGATCGAGCGGGGCATGCCGGCCTGCGAGGGTTCGGTGCTCACCGTGAACGCGGCGGGCACGGTGATCATCGGCCGTGGGGTGTTGTGGTCGAAGTCGGCGTACTGCCGAAACGACGAACCGATCGTGCCGGTCACCCAGTAGAGCGTGATGATGGTCAGCAGGGTGTCCCGGTCGATGCTGTTCGCCAGGTCACCGTGGTTGTCGCTCCAGTCCCGGTACTTGTCGACGATCCAGGCAGCCAACCCGGCGGGCGAGTCGGCGAGCGCCGCCGCGAGGGTGTCCGGGCGGGTGCCCATGATGGCGCTGTAGCCGCCGTCGGTCTCGTCGTACGCGGCTTCGGCGTCCAGGTACGCCTGTTCGGCCGCCGACAGTGGACGGGCGTCGAAGCTGGCGGGGAACGGTGGGTGGATCATGTGGATGCCGGCCACCTGTTCCGGGTACAGGGCACCGAGCCAACCGGTGACCACTCCCCCGACGTCGCCGCCGAAGGCACCGTAGCGCTCGTAGCCGAGCACGTCGGTCATCAGCTCGTGCAGCGTCCGGGCCAGCATCGCCCGGGTGACCGGCTCGTCCGGGACCTCCGAGAAGCCGAAGCCGGGCAGCGAGGGCACCACCACGTCGAACGCGCCGCCGGGCCGGTCAGGGTCGGTCAGTCGGTCGACCAGCGGCAGCATCTCGACGAAGCTGCTGGGCCAGCCGTGGCTGAGGATCAACGGCAACGGCGCGGGCGCACCCGCCGGGCGCGCGGCCCGGACATGCAGGAAATGCAGCTTCCGGCCGCCGACGACGGCCAGGTGCTGGGGGTACGCGTTGAGTTCGGCTTGGCGAGCGGGCCAGTCGAAGCCGTCGTGCCAGTAGGACACCAGGTCCCGCAGGTAGTCGGGGTCGACACCGCCCTGCCACGGCTGGTTGCCGCTGCGGTCGGTGAATCGGGTCCGGGCCAGTCGGGCCCGTAGGTCGTCGAGGACCGCATCGGGTACGTCGATGCGGAAGGAAGAGAAAGACATTGGGTCCTCCGATAAGGAGGGCCGGTTGAGCCCGCCAGGGCGCTCCCCGACGCGAGAGGTCAGCTGAGGGGGACGGCCGAGAGGAGCGCCCAGGAATGACGATGTGTGGTCACCGGGCTCACCTCCTCTCGTGGCTGACGACGATCATGGTACGCGAAGGCGGTCAGCCGGCTCGCCGCCGGTCGGTCATCGGGTCGCGAGCCGGGAACCGCGACTGGGTCCGCGGCGGGTACGCCGAACAGTGTTCGGCCCACTGCTCGGCGGCGGCGACCAGGGCGTCCGCGGAGACGGTGAGGATCAGCGGGTAGATCGCGGTGGACGGGCGGCGCATCCACGGTGGCAGCGACTCGGCGGAGAACTCCACGATCAGTTCCAGCCGGCGGCGACGCAGCACCCGGCTGCGCAGGGCCAGGTTGGGTTCGGTGAACCGGACCAACGCCGGTGCGGCGTTGGCCCCGAGGGCGGCGGTGGCTTGGCCGTGCAGCCAGCCGCCGAGCGCACGGGCCTCCTCGACCATCAGGCTCGGGTAGTGGTGCGACCAGGTCTGACCGTCGGCGGTGCGGGCGTCCACCTCGATCAGCAGCCAGTCGTGCCAGCCGGTCGCGCCCCCGTCAGGGTCGTCGGGCGGGTCGATGCCGGGCTGGTAGCCGACGGGGCGTAGCCGCACCCGCGCGCCATCGTCAGACCGGATCTCCACTCGATCATTCTGGCCGAGCGAAGCGGACGTTAGGTGCGTAATCGGTCATTTGGTGATGGTTCGCCGTACGCCCTTGTGCTCGGCGCAGGCGTTGGACCGGCCGCCGGTCAGGCTGACCGAGCCGTCGCGGCACTGCACGAGGTAACCGCGACCCGCCCAGAACTGCGGTACGCAGTCGAACCAGTCGCACACCTCGACGGCTGGCTTGCGGATCCGGGTGCCACCGCAGAAGTCGTACCCGAGTGGGTTCGCCGGCGCTCCGCAGCGGGGGGCCTGGGTCGCGGTGGGCGTGGGGCGTGGCGACGTGGTCCGCTTCGACGACGGGGGCTTCGGCGCGAGCGTCGGGTTGGGCGGGCGCAGCAGCGCGGGCGCCACGCTGGCCGTCGGTGCCGGGGTCGCGGCGACGGCGACTTCCGGGCCACCGGTCGGGTCGGACGGGTCCGACTCGATCAGCGCCGCCGGCACCAGCAGCGCGATGGCCGCCGCCACCGCGATGGTCCGGCGGCCACCGGGCACGAACGACGACAGCCGGGCCTGCCCGGGCGTGGCCACCGCCGGCCGGAACGGCTTGAGCTGGGCGTGCTCGTCGATCAGCTCGTCGAGCTGGGCCAGCACCGCGGCGCGCTGTTCGATCGCGTCGGCGAAGGCCAGGGTGAGCTTGAACCGGAAGTCCGGCGCGGCATCGACGGGGAGCAACAACCCGGAGGTGCGCCGCCGGTCCAGCACCTGGATCAGGGTGACCGGCGCCGCCGGGTCGTGGGCCAGGCCGGTGATCCGACCGTACGCCCAGTCACGCCGACCCCGTCCGCCGAGCAGCACGAGTCGGCGACTGGTGATCACGGCCATGCCGGCGTCGGTGACGCGTACGCCGTCCGGGCGGCGTGGACGCAGCGGACCGTTTCGTGGGGCGACCGTGAGGTCCGGTGCGGGCAGGACGGTGGTGTGCCGCACCTCGACCAGTTGCGCGGCGGGTAGTGCCCAGAGCACCACCTCGTCGGCGGTCAACTCCAACGCCAGACCGGCACCGGCGGCCACCGAGCCCTGGAAGTCGGCGGCCAGGGCGCGGAGCCGCCGTAACTCGTCGTCGCGTCGCCGCCACGCCGCCTCAGCGCCGCGGTACGTGCTGACCCGCCGCACGTTCTGCCGGTGCGCCCACCGGTACCGCCAGGTCGAACCCGTCGAATCAGTCTTTGCCACGCCGACTCCTTCGCCGCGTAGGCCACCAATCTGGGGTGTCGCCGGTTTAACCGGCACGGCGCGGAGGCCAGACACGCCGAAACGGGCGAAGTACCCGATCGGCGGATCAATCAGCACGATAGGGGGATACTGGTGTCGGCGTTCATGTTCTCCGAGGGGGTGCGGTAGTGCCGGCAACCACGCGGCCCGGGGTGGTGATCGGGGTCGACATCGGCACCACCAGCACGAAGGCCGTCGCGTACGACACCGACGGGCGGCAGCTCGGCAGCCACCTGGCCGACTACCCCCTGGACAACCCGCAACCCGGCTACGCCGAGCAGGACCCGCACCTCATCCACGACGCGGTGCTCAGGACGATCAGCATCGTCGTGGCCGAGTTGGTCCAGCCGGTGGCCGGGCTGTCGTTCGGCTCCGCCATGCACAGCCTGATCGGGCTGGACCCGGACGGCAATCCCCTCACCCCGTCGGTGACCTGGGCCGACTCCCGGTCGACCCGACAGGCCGAGCGGTTACGGGCGGCACCGTCGGGGCTGGCCCTGCACCGACGTACCGGCACACCGATCCATCCGATGTCACCGCTGCCCAAGCTGCTCTGGTTCGCCGAGCAGGAACCGAAACTCTTTCAGCGGGTGGCGCACTGGGTGAGCATCAAGGACTGGGTGCTGCTGCGGCTCTGCGGCAGGCTGGTCACCGACCATTCGATCGCCTCGGCCACCGGCCTGCTCGACATCCACAAGCTGGAGTGGGACCCCGAGGCGCTGAGCATCGCCGGCATCACCGCGGAACAACTCCCGCAGCTCGTCGCGACCACTGCGGTGCTGCCCACCCTCACCCCGCAGACCGCGGCCGAGACCGGGCTGCCGGAGCACACTCCGGTGGTGGTCGGCGCGGGCGACGGACCACTGGCGAACCTGGGCCTGGGCGCGGTGCACCCCGGCATGGTGGCCTGCTCGATCGGCACCAGCGGCGCGATGCGGGTGATGGTCGAGCGGCCCGGAGTGGACCCGCTCGGCGGGGTGTTCTGCTACGCGCTGACCGACCAGCGCTGGGCGGTCGGCGGCGCAATCAACAACGGCGGGATCGCGCTCAAGTGGACCGGCACGGCGCTCGCCCCGGACCTGGGCGAGCACGCCGAGGAGGAGCTGGTCGCCGTGGCGGCCCGCGCGCCGGTCGGCTCGGGCGGGCTCATCATGCTGCCGTACCTGCACAGCGAACGGGCACCACACTGGAGCGCCCTGCCGCGTGGCGCGTACGTCGGGTTGACCCACGCGCACCGCCGCGAACACCTGATCCGGGCCGCGCTGGAGGGTGTCTGTCAGCAGCTCGCGCTGGTGCTCAGCTCGGTGCGCGCCGCCGGCAACGAGGTCCGCGAGATCCGGGCCGGTGGCGGTTTCGCCCGCAGCGGGCTGTGGCGGCAGATGCTCGCCGACGTGCTCGGCATGCCGGTGAGCTTCCCGACCGCGCACGAGGGGTCGGGCTTCGGCGCTGCGCTGCTCGGCATGGAGGCGCTCGGGCTGATCCCCAGCATCGACGTCGCCGCCGACCTGGTGCAGATCGAGGAGACGGTCCGCCCCGACCCGGCCGCCGCCGCCACCTACGCCGCGCTGCTGCCGCTCTTCGCCGAGCTGTACGACGCCCTCACGCCCACCTTCGCCTCGCTCCGCCGGATGGCCCCCGGCCTGCCCACCGGCCCGGAACCGCCAACCTGACGCGTGCCGGCCTAACAAATGCCGGCCTGGCGGGTGCCGGCCTGGCCGGTGCCAGCGGCGGGTGCCGACCTGACCGGTGCCAGCGGCGGGTGCCAGCGGCGGGTGCCGACCGGCTTCGCCCCGCCGACCCCCGCCCCGTCGACCGGATCCGGCTGGGGTCGGGGTTTCTGATGAGCCTGATGTCGGTGAGTCATCGTGATGCCCCTCAGTCATCACGCTCATCAGAGCGTTGCCGCCCAGACGGGTGACACCGGCCACGCCGGCCTCACCCGTCCCCGCCGCTTCATATCGTGCAAACGTGAGAAAAAGCGACAAGAAACGCTCATCTTCCCTGCTTGCGAACTCTGCCCGCGTACCCCTGAAATTGCTGTCGGCGGCGGTCGCGCTCGCGGTGGTCGCGACGACCGGGCCGGCCACCGCGGACGGCACGGGCCGCGAGCCCACCGCGGAGAGCCACGAGCCCGGGTTGGAACCGACGCCGGAGCGGGCGCCGACCAGCGAGGTGTCCTGGCTGTCGTTTCCCGGCGGGGTGTTCGCGGTGGACTCGCTCGGGCACACCGTGCGCTACCGCGCCTGCGACGGCGACACCGGCCGGGTCGCTGACCCGAACATGCTCGTCGCCGCCGGGGTGGCCAGCGGCGTGGTCGTCGTCGGCGGCACGGCCTACCGCTACCGGGTGCCGCTGGTCGGGCGCAGCCAGGGCACGCTGGAGGTGATCCAACGGCACCGCCCGCCGACGACGCTGACCGGCGTGGTGGTCACCAGTCCGCAGCCGCCCACCGACCCGGTCGCCGGGGCCCGACTGTTCCCGCTCAGCGGGCAACTCGCCCGGGTGGTCGCCGACGCGAGCCTCAACCCGGCCGGGGCCACCGTCCGCGACCTGTCCGGCCGCTACGGCGACCAGCAGATCGCCGTCAACGGATCGCTGCGCCCCAAGGCGGCCAGCGTCATCAAGCTGTGGATCCTCGTCGAGCTGCTGCGTCGCGTCGACTGTGGACAGGCCTTCCTCGACGACGGGGTGCTGGTCACCCCCCAGGACGTGGTCGGCGGCACCGGTCAACTGCAGTTCGAGACATTCCCGCAGGTGGTCACCCTGCACCGGCTCGCCCAGTACCTGATCAAGTACAGCGACAACGTGGCCGCGAACGTGCTGATCACCTACCTCGGGGGATTCGCCCCGGTCAACGCGCTCATCGACTCGATGAACCAACGGTCCACCATCCTGGCCCGCCGGATGCTCGACAGCGCGGCCGCGCAACGCGGCGAGGAGAACTACACCAGCCCCGACGACGTGGTGTCCCTGCTCGGCGCGGTCTGGAACGCTGAGATCCTCACCCCCGCCTCCCGCGACCTGATGATCCAGTTCATGCGGGAGCAGACCCTGAACACGAAGATCCCGGCGGCGTTGCCGCCCGGCGTGCCGGTGGCCCACAAGACCGGTGACCTGCCCGACGCGTCACACGACGTCGGCTACTACCTGATCCCCGGCACCGAGACCGCCGTCGCGTTCCTCACCGCCGGGCCCATGGCCACCGGTGACGAGACGGTCCGGCGGATGGCCCGCACCGTCTACGACTTCCTGGTCACCCCGGCCGACGGGGCGGTCGAGGAGTGAACCCGAGGTCAGGCGCCAGGAATGTTCGCCGGCGGGTCCTCGCCGACCAGGTCCGCCGCCGGCCGGTCGGCCGACACCGACAGCCCGAAATCCGAGTACGTCAGGTCGAGTTGGGCGGTCTGCGACTGCTCGCTGGCCAACTCGATGCGGTAGCGGACCAGCCGCCCCTGCTCGTCGACGGTGGCAGTGAACGGGACCGCCCCGGCCCGCTCACCGAGCACGCTGCCGAAACCGCTGCCCAGAACCGCGCCGCTCTGCCGCAGGTCCAGCGTGCCCGCGTACTCCCGTTCGGCGGTCTGCCGCACCCCCGCCGGCGCGCCCAGCGTGCTGGCCAGCCGGGTGTTGTCCAGGCCCTGCTTGGCCGCCGGGGCACCCGGTTTGCCGACGTGCCACCAGGTCTTGCCGTCCCAGACCGGGACGCGGCGGTCCGGGGCGGTGACCCGCACGTACACGTCCGGTCCGGTGGTCAACCGTTCGATCTTCACCACGCCGGTGCGCACCTTCAGCGAGGTGGTCTCCACACCACGCTTCGCCGTCGGGTCCCAGAGCAGCACCGTGGCGTCCCCGTCCACGCCGCCGGTGCCGACGGTCAGCTTGTATGGCTGCTCGTCGGCCTTCGCGGCGGCGGCCTTCAGCACACCGACCGGGTCGGTCGGGCTCGCCGACGCCGCCGGGCGACCCGGGTCGGGCTCGTCGGCGGCGGCGACCAGCGCCCACACCCCGGCACCGACCGCCGCCACGAGCACGGCGACGGCGGCGATCAGCTTCGGTTTCGGCACGGTCATCTCCCCCGGGCGGTGCGGTCCGGCCAGAGTAGCCGGACCGCCCGTCGTCACGCCCGGCTGATCGCGTTGGCGTGGATCGCTTCGTGCAGATACGCCGCCAGCCCCGCGGCGATGTTCTCGAAGTACGCGGTGAACCGCTCGTCGGCCATGTACATGTCGGCCAACCCGGTCTGCACCTCGTACGAGCACTCGTAGAACCAGCGACTGATGATCTGCCGGTGCTCCTCGGCCAGGTCCATCGCCTCCGGGCCGTCGGCCGGCGCGCCCGAGGCCATCAGCGCGACGATCCGTCGACCCCAGTCCTCGTTCTCCGCCTTGATCCGCAGCCAGTCCTCCTTGCCGTAACGGGAGGCCCGGCGGTTCGACTCCCGGTACGCGTCGGTGCCTCCCCAACGCTGCTCCGCCTCGGCCTCGTACTGCTCCGGCTTGAAGTCACCGAAGACCTCGAACCGCTCTTCCGGGGTGAGTTGGATGTTCAACTTGCTCGCCTCCATCGCGAACTCGATCGCCGTGACCATCTCCTGCAACCGCTTCATCCGTTCCGTCAGCAGTTCGTGCTGACGACGCAGGTGGGCGGCCGGATCGGCCGCCGGGTCGTCGATGATCGCGGTGATCTCCTCAAGCGGGAAACCCAGCTCCCGGTAGTACAGGACGAGCTGCAACCGTTGCAGGTCCGCGTCGTCGTAGCGGCGGTAACCGGCCGAGGTCCGCCCGCTCGGCGAGAGCAGACCGATCTCGTCGTAGTGATGCAGCGTCCGCACCGTCACGCCGGCGACCTTCGCCACCTGACCCACCGTGTACGCCATGGTTCCCCTCCCTTCCGGGAACCAGGCTCCCGCCTGCCGCTACGTCAGGGTCAAGCCCGATTCTGACCCACCGTGGCGGGGCTGTCCGGGCGCCCGTACAGATAGCCCTGGCCGCGCGGGCAGCCGATGGCGGTGACCGCGTCGTGCTGGCGCTCGGTCTCCACCCCCTCGGCGACCACCGCCAGGTCGAACGCGCCGGCCAGCCGGGTGACCATCTGCACCGTGGCGTACGCCCGGTCGTCGGTGCCCAGCCGGGCCACGAACGACCTGTCGATCTTCAACTCGGTGGCCGGGATGCGGTGCAGGTAGCTCAGCGACGAGTACCCGGTGCCGAAATCGTCGATGGCGATCTTGATGCCCAACTCCCGGAGCTGGTGCAGCCGCTCCAGCACCGCCTCGGTGCCCTCGATCAGCGCCGACTCGGTCAACTCCAGGGTCAACGCCCGCGGTGCCAGGCCGACCGCGCTGGTGGCCGCGGTGACAGTGGCGATCAGGTCGGGCCGACGCAGGTGCGCGGCGGCGATGTTCACCGCGACGGTCGCCTCCGGCACCCGACCCCGCCAGGTCACGGCGGCCCGGCACGCCTCGTGGATCACCCAGCGGTCGATCGGCAGGATCAGCCCGGTCTCCTCGGCCAGCGGCAGGAACTTCGCCGGCGGCAACATCCCCAACCGGGGGTGCCGCCAGCGCACCAGCGCCTCCGCGCTGCGCACCGCGCCGGTGCCCAGGTCGACGATGGGCTGGAACTCCAGGTGCAACTGGTCCTCGTCGACAGCCCGGCGCAGGTCGGCGATCAACTCGGCGCGGGAGACGGCCGACTCGCGCAGCGCCGGCGTGCACGTCCGGTACGCGGACTTCCCGGCCGCCTTCGCCGCGTACATGGCGATGTCGGCGTCGCGCAGCAGGTCGCTGTGGGTGGCGTGCTGCGGGCCGAACTCGGCGATACCGATGCTCGCCGACGGGTGCACCCCGACGTCCTCCTCGTCGTCGGAGGGCCGCAACGCGTCCAGCAGCCGCTCGGCGAGCCGCTCCGGTGACACCGGCCGGTCGCCGTCCAGCAGCACCGCGAACTCGTCACCGCCGAGCCGGGCGATGGTGCCGTCACCGTCCACGGCAGCGCGCATCCGGGCCGCGAGCCCGGTCAGCAGGGCGTCCCCCGTGGCGTGCCCGAACCGGTCGTTGACCTGCTTGAACCCGTCCAGGTCGAGCAGCAGCACGGCCACCGGTCCCCCGTCGCGCAGGGCCCGCCGCAGCCGCCGGTTGAACAACAACCGGTTGGGCAGCCCGGTGAGCTGGTCGCCGTACGCGAGGCGGCGCAGCCGGGCCACCAACCGGAGGTTCTCGTTGGCGGCCAACCCCTGACGGATGGCGAGGGCCGCCAGCAACACCATCATGGTCACGAACACCAGCGGCGGGGTCTGCCCGGTGGGCCGCCGGGCCAGCACCACCGCGACGATCGCCCCACCCACCGGCAGGTACGGCAGCGCCACCCGCCACCACGGCGGCAGCGGCGACTCGGCGGTCTCGTCGGTGCCGTCGCAGTCCGGTGGCGGCGGATTCCGGGTGGCCAGGCCGATCAGCAGGTAGCTCAACGGCCAGCACAGGTCGATCAGGTGACCGGCGGCGTAGTCGGCGTGGGCGACCAGCGACACGTAGCCGACGTCGGCGACGACCCGCAGGGTGAGGCTCGCCGCGATGACTGTCATCGGCCGCCACAACGGCCGGGCCGGGCCGGAGACGGCGACCAGGATGGTGAGCTGCATCAGGTCGAACATCGGGTAGAGCAGCCCCAGCGTGCGCGCCGGGTCGGCCAACTCGGCGGCGGCGACCCCGCGGAAGACCAGCACCCACCCGATCGGCACCAGGGCCAGGGCGACGATCACCCCGTCCAGCAGGGTACGGGCCCGACCGACGGCGCTGCGTGGTGCGGACGGCGAACTGAGCAGCGCGGCCGTGCCGGTGAGGATGCCGGCGGTGAAGACCACCCCGACCACCGGCGTGTGCGGCAGGTCGTCGCCGATCAGCCGCTGCGTCGTCCAGATCGCCCGGCCGGCCGCGGCGAGCGCCATGGTGACGGCGAGCAGCGTCCAGAACCGACGCAGTGGCACCGGATGTCGACGGGCCACCCCGATGCACGCGACCGTCGCCCAGCCCGCGACCACCATCGCGCCAAGATCACTGACCAGTGCTGCGCCGGGCAGCGCGGCGACCAGCCAGCACGCCTCCACCAGGATGACCGCGGCGGCGACGACCACACCGGCGGGGCTGCGTGCCCCCGCAGCCTGCCTTCCGTCCTGTCGGGACACGGTCGCTCCGGCTCTTTCGTCGTACGGGCACCCTCGGCAGCGCCGGTCCACGGCAAACCCCGAAAGCCTAACCAGCGCTCAGAACCGCCGCCAGAGCCGAACGTGCACGCCCGCCCCGAGCCCGGCTCAGGTCAGCGCCCTGCGGATCGGTTCCAGGGTGCGCGGGGCAGCGTGGTGCCGGCCAACGGACGGCGCAGCCGGCGGCGTCTGCGTCGGCCGGGGGTGCAGGGTGGGCGGGCAACGGTGTGCACGGCCACGTCGACCGGGGGCGTTGGTCGGCCGATCAGCCAGCAGAGGAAACGTTCCATCGTCGATCAGCCGACCGGGAGGCGTTCGGCGTCGGACTTGGAGATCTCGTACTCCGCCGCGCAGAACGTGCACTGCTGCGCGTACCGGGTACGGATCGGAATGAGCGGAATGAAGAAGAGGGTGAACTTGGTCGAGCGGCGGGTGATCACCTGTGCGGCCTGGTTGCCGCAGTGGCGGCAGACCTGCTGCACGACGCCGGACCGGTCGACCTTCGTACGCAGACCAAAGATGAAGAACATCGCCCGCCAGTACCCACCCGACCGCGAAAAGTCACCAGCTCCCGCCACCCAAACCAGCTCCGCCGCTTGTCGATCAAGGAGTTGTGGTGCCTGCTTTGGTGGTCACCGGGTGATTTGTCACCCACCACAACTCCTTGATCGACGAGGCGGGACGGGCTGACGAACGCGGCCAGGCCGTCAGTTGGTCGGCGCGGGCTCCAGGCCGGGGATCTCCTCGGCGAGCCAGATCGGCTGCCAGTTCGGCACCTCGTGGAAGCGACGCAACTCGAACAGCCCGGCCACCGACCCGCTCCAGGCCCCGTACGGCGGGTTGGCCTCGTCGAAGCCGCTCTGCACGAAGGTCAGCGTGGTCCGGCCACCGGACTCGGCCAGCTCCCAGTTCGTCACGCCGGTCGGCCCCCAGTCGACGGACATCCGGCGGCCGGGCTCCAGGTCGATGACCTTGGCCGCGTAGCCGGTCTCGAAGCCGCCCATGGCGTACCGGCCGCCGACCCAGGGCTCGATGCCGATCGGGTAGCCGAACCAGGCGCTGGCCTGCTCGGAGTTGGTCAGCGACTCCCACACCTTGTCGGCGGGTGCGGCGATGACCAGCTCGCCGCGCAGGTCGGCGGAGGTGAAGTCGGTGCGGGGCAGCAGCGGCTGGCCGTCCAGGTGGGCGGCGAGGTTGGCGATGGCAAGCGCCCAGAACGTCTGGAGCACGCCTCGGATGCTGGAGCCGCTCATCGCCTCGGCGAAGTCGAAGTGGCTCTGGGTCAGGGTCAGCACGGTGCTGTCGGCGCTCTCGGCGGTCACCTGGAACTCGGTGGTGGTCTCCACCCCGTCGAGCAGCCAGCTGAAGCGCAGCGTGTCGTCGTCGGCGTGCAGCAGCCGCTGGTGCGGGGCGTCGCCCTCGGGCGTGTAGCGACCCCAGAACTCGTACCGCTGGGGCAGGTCGACCTCGGCGTGCTCGGCCAGCCAGAGACGCAGCTCGGCCGGGTCGGTCAGGGCCTGGCGGACCCGCGCGACGGGCGCGGAGAGACGGGCCTGAACCTTCATCGGCTCACTCATTGTCGTTCCCTTTCGGATAGCAGGCGACGGCCAGCTTGAAGGCATCTCCTTCGCTGCCGCCGTAGCGGGTGAACAGGTCTTGCAGTGCGGTTTGCAGGTCGTGCAGGAACTGCTGGCGCTGTTCGGCCGGCACCCGGATCTGGCCGGACACCCCGATCGAGGGCAGCTCGGGCGCGGCCCGGTCCAGGGCGGCGATGTCGGCCTGGACCTCCTCCATCAGGTCGAGCAGGTAGCCCAGGCTCAGCTCGTCGCGGGCCTTGCGCAGCCCGATCCGGCCGACCAGGCGTGGGGACAGCCAGTAGGACCGGGCGGCGGCCTGGTAGATGCCTTCGGTGATGCCCCGGACCTTGCGCTCGTTGACCAGCTCGACCAGACCGGCCGCGACGAGCTGCTTGACGTGGTAGTAGACGCGTTGTGGCGTCTGGTCGAGTCGGGCCGCGACCTCGGTGCAGGTGCGCGGTTCGGCCAGTTGCCGCAGCACCTCGACGCGCTGCGGCTTGAGCAGGACCTCGGCCTGCTCGATCTGCTCCAGGTACAGGATCTCTCTCATGGCAAAATCAGTTTGTACGTACAAAACTTCTTTGTCAATGGCTTCGCGAGAAGCCGCGCCGACTTTCTCGACGCGGCTTCAGGCGGCACTCAGCGGATGATCAGGGCAACCAGTCGGGCCGCAACGGGTAGCCGTTCACCCCGTCCGGGCCGTTGTGGGTGGCCAGCACCTGGTGCAGCTGGATGCCGTTGCGCTCGAACGCCATCCGCGACCCGGCCATGTAGAGCCCCCACACCCGGGCGGTGCCCGCGCCCACCTCCGAGACGCAGAAGTCCCAGTGCTCGACGAGGTTGCGGCACCAGGCGGCCAGCGTCAGCGCGTAGTGCTGGCGCAGGTTCTCCTCGTGGTGCACCTCGAACCCGGCGTCGTGGATCTCACTGACCAGTCGGCCCGGACCGGCCAACTCACCGTCCGGGAAGACGTACCTGTCGATGAACGCGCCGGAGCGGTGCGGCGCCCGGTTGTCCGCCCGCGTGATGCAGTGGTTGAGCAACCGCCCGCCCTGCCGCAGCCGACTGCGCAACGCCCCGAAGTAGGCCGGGTAGTTGCGCACCCCGATGTGCTCGGTCAACCCGATCGACGAGATGGCGTCGAACTGCTCGGCCGGCGCGTCCCGGTAGTCCAGGTGCCGCACCTCGGCCAGCTCGGTCAACCCCTCCCGCTCGATCGCGGCCTGCGCCCACTGCGCCTGCGCCTTCGACAGGGTGACACCCAGCGCCTTGACGCCGTACTCGCGGGCGGCGTGGCGCACCATGCCACCCCAGCCGCAGCCGACATCCAGCAGCCGCATCCCCTTCCTGAGCGCCAACTTGCCGGCGACCAGGTCGTACTTCGCCGCCTGGGCCTGCTCCAACGTGTCGTCTGGAGACCGGAAAACCGCGCAGGTGTACGTCATCGACGGGCCGAGCACCTTCTCGTAGAAGGCGTTGGAGACGTCGTAGTGGTGTGAGATGGCCGTGCTGTCCCGCACCCGCGAGTGCCGCAGCCCGTTCATCACCCGCTTCCAGCGGGGCTGCGCCTCCTGCGGCGGCGCCGGCGGCGGCATCAGCCGTTCCCAGCCCAGCCCACGGACCAGCGCCAACCCCTCGGCCAGCGACGGTGGGCGTAACCGCAACTCGTCCTTGAGCACCCGCAACGCCTCGTACGGGTCACCCGGGTGCACGCCCTGCAACGCCAGGTCACCACTGACGTACGCCCGGGCCATGCCCAGGTCGCCAGGTGCGGTGAGCAGGTACGACAGTCCACGCTCGGAACGGACCTCCAGGGTGATGCCGGCGTCGGACGGGCCGACGGCGCTGCCGTCGTACCCGGTGATCCGCACCGGCAACGGCCCTGCGGTGACCGCGCGGACGACATCCGCGACGGTCGGGCCCGTGTGCCGGCCCCCCGCCGGCGGGGTGGCCGGGGCGCTCGCCGCCCCCTGATCTCTGTCGGTCAGGCTCATGCTCGTGCTACCGCCTTTTCGTACAGTCCCGTCAGCCGGTGGTCCGGGTCGTAGCGGTCTTTCACCGCGCGCCACGTGTCGCCGCCGTACAGGCGATCGAAGGCGTCCCGGTCGTAGTACGCGTCGGAGTAGAGCGACTTGTGCCCGCCCAACTCCGACACCCTGCGTTCGATCGTGCGGTTGACGTCGCCGTCGGCGGCGCCCGGCGCGATCGGCACGCTCCCCCAGAACCCAATGTTGACGTAGTCCTGCCCCGGCCGGAGTGGATACAGCGGCCAGGACCGCGCCGAACCGGGACCGGCCGGCTCACGCAGTCGCAACGGGCACAGCCACACCGGGTTCATCCCCACGCTGCCCGCGAACCAGCGCAGGAAGTCAGCCGTACGGTCCAGCGGGATCTCCACGTCCTGTACCACCCGCTCCCGGGCTGGTTGCCCGCGCAGCCGGTCGATCCGGGCCGCCACCTGGTGGCGGTGCTCCAACCGGACCAGTCGGTGGTAGAAGTCGCTGCGCCGGTAACGCGCCGGCCAGAGCCGGCGCACCACCGGGTGCTGCGCGCCGAACGCCGCCGAGCACCAGAACCAGTCGGTGTCCCAGCGCCACAGATAGTCGTACGCGGTGAGCACGTCGCGGGTGCGCTGGCGCAACGACCGGTAGTAGATCGCCTGACCGGTGTAGTCGCTGGGCGGGTCGGCCGCGTCGGTGAACGTGGCGAACACCAGGTACGCCTCGCCGGGGCTGAACATCACCCCGTCCATGGCGTCGACCGGCTCGCCGGCCCAGGATCGGGTCGCGCTCACCTCCGCGATCGCGTCGGTCAGCGCCTCCAGTTGGGTGAACCGGACGTTGCGCAAGGCCACGTACCGGCCCACCGGTTGCAGTTCGATGCGCAGCCGGGTGGCGTACCCGAGGCTGCCCAGCGAGTTGGGGAACGCGGTGAACAGGTCGGCGTGCTCGCCGTCGGGTCGGGCGGTGACGATCTCGCCGGAGCCGGTGAGCACGTCCAACTCCTGGACCGACTCGTGCGGTAGGCCGTTGCGGAACGAGGTCGACTCGATCCCGAGGCCGGTCACCGCGCCGCCCAGGGTGATGGTGCGCAACTGCGGCACCACCAGCGGCATCAGCCCGTGTGGCAGCGTCGCGTCGACCAGGTCCTCGTAGGTGCACATGCCCTGCACGTCGGCGGTGCGGCCGGCCGGGTCGACCGACAGCACGCCGTGCAGGCCACTCACGTCGAGCCCCGGAGCCCGGGGAGCGGACCGGGGGCGGAACAGGTTGGAGGTGCGTTTGGCGAGCCGGACAGGTTCGCCCGTGGGCACCGCGGCGTACGACCGTCGCAGCGTGTCCACCGCTTGATCATGGTCAATGGGGTGATCCACACGCTCAGCGCGCATGTGATCACCTTACGCTCGCCGTTCGGAAACCGTGGGATGTCGGCGGTGGCAGTTTCCCGTCCGGTGGCAGGCCCGGCGGCTACCGTGGCGGGCATGCCATCGCCAGCGATCGCCGCCCTGGACGCCGCCCAACTCCCGTATCGCCTGGTCAGCCACGGTGCGGTCGGCAGTCTCGCGGAGGCCGCCGCCGCCCAGGGCGTGGCCGTCCCCGACGTGGTCAAAACGATCGTGGTACGCCGCGGTGAAGCCGATCACCTGTTCGTGCTCACCCCCGGCGACCGGGTCATCGCCTGGCCCAAGCTGCGCGCCCTGCTCGGGGTGCACCGGCTCTCCATGCCGGACGCGGCGGGCGCCCTGGCCGCCACCGGCTACGAACGCGGCACCATCACCCCGTTCGGCGCGAGCACGGCCTGGCCGGTGGTCGCCGACGAGCGCCTGCGCGGCCGGGACATCACCTTGGGCGCCGGCGAGCGTGGTCTCGCCATCGCGATCGCCGCCGACGTCGCGATCGCCGCCCTCGACGCCACCGTCGCCGACGTCACCGACCCACAGCCCGCCCGCTGAGCACAGCCCGGTGGGCGGCGCGGAATAGTGTTGGGGCATGCCAAAAGCCGTGTGGAACGACCTGGTCGTCGCCGAGAGCGACGACACCGTGCTGGTGGAGGGCAACCACTACTTCCCTCGCTCCGCCCTGCGTGACGACCTGATCCGCGAGTCCACGACGCACACCGTCTGCCCCTGGAAGGGCACCGCCTCCTACTACTCCCTTGAGCACGAGGGCAGCACCAGCAAGGACGCGGTCTGGTATTACCCGGAGCCCAAACCGGACGCCGAGATGGTGCGTGACCGGGTGGCGTTCTGGAAGGACGTCCGGGTCGTCGACTGACGGCACCGACTGGCCGTGGCCGACGGCGGTGGGTGAGGATGGCCCGTATGCCCGCGCCCGAGGAACGCCCCGACCCCGCCGGCACCGTCTACGGCGGCCGCCGACGGGCCGCGCGTTCCGGCCCGCTCGCCGACCCGCTGCTGCGGGTGGCGCTCGGAGTCGGCCTGGTGGGCGTACTCCTCGGGGTGGTCTTCGCGACCGGGCTGCTCGACGGCGACGACGAGCCGACGGTGCCGGCCCCGGTCGGCGCGCCGGCCAGCGCGGCGGAGGCCACCAGCCCGGCGGCCGAGCCGAGCCCGACCCCATCGGTCGAGCCGTCACCGACGCCCTCGGCGGCACCGACCACCGGCCCCCGGGTGCTACGGGTCGCGTCCGGGCTCTGCCTGGGGCTCGACGGCGACGACAAGGAGGCGGGGGCGGAGTTGGCCGTCTGCACCGGCGGTCCGGAGCAGCAGTGGGTCGTCAACCCGGCCGGCGCGGGCGTGGTGACGCTGACCAACGCCGCCCACGGGCAGTGCCTGGACGTCGAGGGCGGCAGTACCGACGACGGCGCGCGGTTGCTCCAGTTCCCCTGCCACGGTGGGGCCAACCAGCAATGGCGGCTGTCCGCCACCGGAACCGGCCCGGTGCTGGTGGTGGCCGCGCACAGCGGCAGGTGCGCGCAGGCCGACGACGACGGCAACGAGCCCGACGACGAGATCCGCCAGCGCGCCTGCGACGGCCGACCCGCCCAGCAGTGGACCCTGGGCTGACCAGCCAACCCGCTCAGCCCCGGTAGCTCCAGGCCCGGGGCGCGGTCGCGGCGAGCAGCACGGCCTCCGGCACCGCTCGGCCCGGTCGTCGACGCAGCAGCAACGACAGCCCGGCGGCGCCGATCGACAGAGCGCCCGCCACGTACCAGGCCATCGCGTAGTCGCCCAGCCGGTCCCGGACCAGCCCCGCGCCGGTGGCGGCGACCGCCGCGCCGAGTTGGTGCGCGGCGAACACCCAGCCGAACACCACCGCCCCGGCCCCGCCGAAGTACTCCCGGCACAGCGCCACGGTCGGCGGCACGGTGGCCACCCAGTCCAGGCCGTAGAAGACGATGAACACCAGCATGCTCGGCTCAGCGCTGCCGGAGAACAGGCTCGGCAGCACCAGCAGGGACAACCCCCGCAGCGCGTAGTACATGCCGAGCAGCAGCCGGCTGTCCACCCGGTCGGTGAGCCAGCCGGAGGCGATAGTGCCGACGATGTCGAAGAGCCCCACCAGGGCGAGCAACCCGGCCGCGGTGGTCTGGGCCATGCCGTGGTCGTGCGCGGCCGGCACGAAGTGCGTACCGACGAGGCCGTTGGTGGTCGCGCCGCAGATCGCGAACCCTCCGGCCAGCAGCCAGAACGGTCGGGTCCGGGCCGCCGTCGCCAGCGCGCCGAGCGCCCGGGTCGCCGCGCCACCGGTCGCCGGTGGTGCCGCGACGACCTCGGTCGCCCCGTAGGCGGGCAGGCCGAGATCCGCCGGGTGCTCGCGCAGAAGCCACACCACCAGGGGTACGACCGCCAGCGCCGCTGCGGCGACGACGAGCGCCGCCGTCCGCCAGCCGTGATCGCGTACCAGGATGGCGATCAGTGGCAGGAACACGAGTTGCCCGGCCGCCCCGCCAGCGGTCAGCACTCCGGTCACCAGACCCCGTCTGCGGACGAACCAGCGGCCGGTGACGGTGGCCACGAACGCCAGCGCCATCGAGCCGGTGCCCAGCCCGACCAGCACACCCCAGCAGAGCAGGAGCTGCCAGCTGGCGGTCATGAACACCGTCAACCCGCTGCCCGCGGCGACCAGCAGCAGCGCCACCGAGACCACCCGGCGGATGCCGAACCGGTCCATCAGGGCTGCCGCGAACGGCGCGGTGAGCCCGTAGAGCAACAGGTTGACGGAGACGGCCGCGGAGATGGTGGCCAGCGGCCAGCCGAACTCCTCGTGCAGTGGGTGCAGCAGCACCGACGGGGTGGCGCGGAAGCCCGCCGCGCCGACCAGCGCCACGAAGGCGACGGCGGCGACCAGCCAGGCGGGATGCAGACGACGGTTCTTGGTCACGGAGCAAGTCTGGGCCGCGCCGGGCACCGCGACGAGTGGCCGGAAAGCCATCATGCGCAATAATCGGGCCATGACCGCTGGCCCGCACCGAATCGCCGTCCTCGCTCTGCACCAGGTGGTTGGCCTGGACCTCGGCACCCCGTCCCAGGTGTTCAGCACCGCCCGGGCCGCCGACGGGACACCCTTCTACGACGCGCGGGTGTGCACCCCGGGCGGGCAGCCGGTGCGCAGCACCGCCGGCTTCCAGGTGGTCCCCGACCACGGCCTGGAACTGCTCGACACCGCCGACACGGTGATCGTCCCCGGCATCCACGACGGCGCCGTGCTGACGTCGGGCACCATCTCGCCGGAGGTGACCGGGGCGCTGCGCGCGGCGTACGAGCGGGGGGCCCGGATCATGTCGATCTGCACGGGGGCGTTCGTGCTCGCCGCCGCCGGGCTCCTCGACGGGCGGCGGGCGACCACCCACTGGGCGTACGCCGAGCGCTTCCGCCACCTGCACGGCCGGGTGGACCTCGACCCGGGCGTGCTCTTCATCGCCGACGACCGGGTGCTCACCTCGGCCGGGGTCGCCGCCGGCATCGACCTCTGCCTGCACGTCATCCGCCTCGACCACGGCAGCGAGGTGGCCAACCGGGCGGCCCGCCGCTGCGTGATGCCACCGTGGCGCGACGGCGGCCAGGCGCAGTACATCGAACAGCCGGTGCCGAAGGCGACCGACTCCAGCACGGCGGGCGCCCGGGAGTGGGCGCGGCAGCGGCTGCACGAGCCGATCGCGCTGCGCGACCTGGCCGAGCAGGCCCGGATGAGTGTGCGCACCTTCACCCGGCGCTTCCGGTCGGAGACCGGTCTGAGCCCGGCCCAGTGGCTGCTGCAACAGCGCACCGACCACGCGCGGCTGCTGCTGGAGACAACCGACCTCACCGTCGACCAGATCGCCCACCGCTCGGGTTTCGGCACCACCGCCGCCCTACGCCAGCAACTGCACCAGCGCATCGGGGTGGCCCCCTCCACCTACCGCCGCACCTTCCACCCCCGCCCCGAGTTGGTCGACACCTGAGTCGGTCGGCCACGCCACCCGGCCCAGCACGCACGCCGGTGAAACGCGCCCGCCCGGGCCGGCAACTCCGGAGAGCGTGATGTCTGTGCGACATCCTGATGCCTCACAGACATCAGGCTCAGCAGACCGGCCTGCCCCTGCCCGCGCCAAGCCCGGGCGCTGCCGCCCCGCGCCGGCGATGCGTCTCAGGCGCGGAGGAGTCGGAGTTGGGCCTGGTGTTTGGGGAGGTGGACCCGGGTGTGCAGGTCCAGGGTCCGGGACCAGGGCAGCGGCTCGTCGACGATGAGGTCGAAGCCCTCGCGAAGGTGCGTCTCGACCGGAGTCTCCGCAGCCAGCCCGAGCTGGTCGACCAGCCCGCACAGCCGATCACTGGTGCCGTGCAGCAGCGCCGTCAGTCCACGCAGACCACCCTGCTCGGCGGCGAGCGCGTCGAGCTGCGGACGGTGCATGTCCTCTTCCAACTCGTAGTACGCGAACGGCGACCCGGCCAGCAGCGCCTCGGTGGCCTGGATCATCAGCTCGTCGTTGGCGACCAGATGCGCGACGATCTGCTCGGCGCTGAGCTGTCCCTGCGGAGCCGGACCAAACCCCCCAATGTCGATCTCACCAAACACCCCGTCATAGGCACGCCGCAACCCGCCACTCTCCACCACAACCCTACCCCACCGCCCCACCCCGTCGATCATGGAGTTGTGGTGCCCGGTTCACCCGGACGGGCAGCATTTGTCACCCACCACAACTGCATGATCGACGGGGTGGGGCGGCATGGAGGGCGGCTAGGAGGTTGGCTAGCGGCGAGACTGGCGGGAGCGAAGGTAGTCGCTGACCACGTACTCGCCCAGGTCGTCGGTGTCGGGGGTGAACATGCGGCCCCGGCTGCGGCGGGCCACCGCGTCGACGAAGCGGCGCAGACCCGGGTCGTCGCCGAGCATGAACAGGTTGAGCGTGGCGCCGTAGCGGCTCAGCCGGTCCACCTCGCGGACCGTCGCCTCGATCGTCTCCGGCAGCGGCGGCCAGTGGAACAGCGCCTCCCCGTCGTCCGGGTCCAGGTGGGCGGTCGGCTCGCCGTCGGTGACCACCAGCACGACCGGCTCGGCGTCCGGATGCCGGCGCAGGTGCCGGCCCGCCAACCGCAGCGCGTGCTGCAGGTTGGTGCCCTGTTCCATGTCCGGCTCCACGGCCGCCAACTCCTGCTGGGTGAGCGTCATCGCCTCCCGGCCGAAGCCCACGATCTGCAGGGCGTCCTGCGGGAAGCGCGTCTCCATCAGGTGTGCCAGCGCCAGCGCCGTCTGCTTCATCGGCCCCCAACGACCCTGCGAGATCATCGAGTACGACAGGTCGACGCAGAGCACCACCGCGGCCGAGGCCCGTTTCTCGGTCTCCACCACCTCGAAGTCGTCCACCGCGAGCTGCACCGGAACCGTCGGCCCGGCCCGACTGACCGCCCGGGTCAGCGTCCGGACCACGTCCAACGGTTGCTCATCGCCGTACTGCCAGGGTCTGGACGCGCCGCTGACCTCGCCCGCCGCACCGGCCGAACGCAGGTCGTGCTGGCCGCGCGGCCCGGCGGTCAGCTCGGCGAAGACCCGCCGCAGCGCCGTCCCACCGAGCCGGCGCAGCGCCTTCGGGCTCAGCGTGAGCCCCTCCGCGTCCCGGCTCACCCAGCCCTGGCGGCGCAGCTCCCGCTCCAGATCGCGCAGCCGGCGAACGTCGTCGGCCGCGTCCCGGCCCAGCGTGCGGGCCACCGCGTCGACGTCCACGTCGTCGAGGGTCGCCCCCGGGTGGTCCTGGTCGAGCTGGTCCAGCAGGTCGTCCAGTTCGCCGATCTCGCCCAACGCGCCCGCCGCGTCGGCGTAGTCGAGCGGCCGGTCGCCTCGGACCCGCTCGCCCCGCCCCCAGCGCAGATCGGGTCGCAGCGTCCGCAGGTTCGCGTCGAGCGCGGACAGCTCGCCCGCGAGGCGGTCGCCGAGCGACTGCTGCATGAGGCCGGCCAGCTCGGCGCGCTGCCGCTCGGAGAGCGAGTTCATCAGCCGCTCCCCGGCCGCGGCCCGGCGGGCCAGCACGTCGATCAACTCGTCGACGGTCGCCGGCTTCTCCGGGAAGAAGTCACCGTGCCGGCGCATGAACTCGGCGAACGCGTCGGTGGTGTCCTCCGCGCGACCGTGCCGGGCGAGCAGGTCGTTCAGGTCGGCCATCATCTCGGCGAGCCGCTGCTGGGCGGCCGGGTCGGCGGAGGCGCGTACCGCGTCGCGCAGCCCGGCGAAGCGTTGACCGAGCACGTCGTCGCGGAGTTGGTCGAGAATCTGCTGGTACGAACGGCGGGCGTCGTCGCTGGCCCACTGGTAGCCGGACAGCTCCTCCACCGCCCGCGCGGTCGAGCGGGGCAGATTGTCCAACACCGTCTCGGCGAACCGCGCGGCGTCGTCGTCGCGGCCCCGCAGCTCGTCCCGCTCGGCGGCGAGGGCCTGGTCGAGCAACGCCTGGGCCCGGGTCACCGCGCCGTCCAGGTCGCCCCTGCGCAGCGCCTCCCGGCGCAGCCGCCGAGCCCGGGCGGCCAGGTCGTCCAGCCCACCGCGCCCCTGCGGGCCACGGCGCAACAGGTCGCGCAGCGCCTCCCGCAGGCTGCCGCCGGCCAGCACCTCGGCACCGACCGCGTCAACGGCCTCGCGCACGTCGTACGGGGGTGCGAGCGGGTCGGGCCCGCCGGTCCACTGCCCGTACCGGAACCGGTTGCCGGCCACGGTCAGCCCCGGCCGCCGTAGACGGTGCGCCCCGAGTCGGCGACGTCCTTGCCGAGCCGGCGGGTCAGGTGCAACCCCTCCAGCACGAACTCGACGGCGGCGGCGGCCTCCTCCGAGGTGGGCGAGTCGCCCAGGCCGAGCCGGTCCAGGACCTTCGCCAACCCGGGCACGGTGCCGACCTGGCGCAGCAGCTCAGCGGCGCTGACCAACTCGCCGGTCTCGATCGCGGCACCGTCGGAGACCAGGGCGGTGAACCCGGACAGGTCCAGCCCGGCGAGGTGCGCCCGGAACGTCTCGGCGGTCGCGGTACGCAGCAGATGCGCGAGGACCTCGGTCTCCCGGCCCTCCTCGCCGCTCTCGAACTCGACCTTGCCGCGCAGGGTGCTGGTCACAGACACCGCGTCACCGACGCGGGCGACGGCGGCCTCGGGGCGCCCCTGCGGGGTACCGGCGGCGAGCAGACCGGCGCGGCGCAGCGCGGCACCGGCGACCGTCTCGGCGGCGGCGATGGCGAATCGGGCGGAGACACCGGAGCGCGGGTCCACCGACGGCGACTCGCGGACGGCACGGGCGAACCGGGCCAGGACCTCCAGGACGTGCTCCGGCACCTCGGCGACCAGGTCGGCCTCCTGCCGGATCAGCGCCAGCTCCAACTCCAGGTCGACCGGGTAGTGGGTGCGGATCTCCGCGCCGAACCGGTCCTTGAGCGGGGTGATGATCCGGCCCCGGTTGGTGTAGTCCTCCGGGTTGGCGCTGGCCACCAGGAGCAGGTCCAGGGGCAGCCGCAGCTGGTAGCCGCGAACCTGGATGTCCCGCTCCTCCAACACGTTGAGCAACGCCACCTGGATGCGCTCGGCCAGGTCGGGCAGTTCGTTGACGGCGAAGATGCCCCGGTTGGTGCGCGGCACGAACCCGAAGTGGATGGTTTCCGGGTCGCCGAGGGTACGACCCTGGGCGATGCGGATCGGGTCGACGTCACCGATC
This sequence comes from Micromonospora violae, assembly GCF_004217135.1. Classification (NCBI taxonomy): domain Bacteria; kingdom Bacillati; phylum Actinomycetota; class Actinomycetes; order Micromonosporales; family Micromonosporaceae; genus Micromonospora; species Micromonospora violae. The sequence goes on along the minus strand of NZ_SHKK01000001.1, from coordinate 6,718,631 downwards.
AGGTCGCCGACGCTGGTGTCCGGGGTGGCCAACTTCTCGCCGTACCGCATCGAGCGGTGCAGCCAGCCGATCGGCAGATCGTCGCCGGCCTCGGCGACCTGGGCGCGGGACGCCGGGGTGAGCGGGTGCATCGGGTGCTCGTTGAGCACCGAGCCGGGCAGGACCGGGGTCCACTCGTCGAGCAGCGCGCCCAGCGAGCGGATCAGCCGGGTCTTGCCCTGGCCGCGCTCGCCGAGCAGCACCAGGTCGTGCCCGGCGAGCAGGGCCCGCTCGACCTCGGGCAGCACCGTGTCGTCGTAGCCGACGATGCCGGGGAAACGGGTCTCGCCGGAGCGCATCCGGGCGAGGAGGTTGTCGCGGAGTTCCTGCTTGACGGTGCGGTACTGGTGACCGGCCGCCCGAAGCGCGCCGAGCGTGCCGGGCAGGTCGGCCGGTGGAACCGGGATTACCGGGGTAGGCGCAGTCACCCGACCCACGCTAGCTCACATTTTGCGCGGCAACCCGGGGCTAAGCTGGGCCGGACGGGGTGACGAAACCGGACTCGTAGGCGGCGATGACCGCCTGCGTACGGTCGCGGACGCCCAGCTTGGCCAGCACGTTGCCGACGTGCGTCTTGACCGTCTCGACCCCGACCACCAGGTGCGCGGCGATCTCCGGGTTGGACCGGCCGGTGGTCATCAACCGCAGCACCTCGGCTTCCCGTTCGGTGAGCCGGGCGGCGCTCAACCGGTCCCCGCCCGCCGGCCCGTACGCCCCGACGAGCTGGCGGATCGCGGCCGGGAAGAGCAGCGACTCGCCGGCCGCGACCACCCGGACCGCCTCCACCACCTCGGCGGGCCGGGCCCGTTTGAGCAGGAAACCCGAGGCGCCGGCGCGCAGCGCCTCGTAGACGTACTCGTCGTTGGCGAACGTGGTGACCACCAGCACCCGGGGCGGGTCGGCGGAGGTGGCCAGCAGGTGCCGGGTGGCCTGGATGCCGTCGATGCCGGGCATCCGCACGTCCATCAGCACCACGTCGGGCCGGTGCCGGGCGACCAGCGGTGGCACCTCGGCCCCGTCGGCGGCTTCGGCGAGCACGCGCAGGTCGGGTTGGGCGTCGATGATGGCCCGCAGCCCGACCCGGATCAGTTCGTCGTCGTCGACGATGAGCACGCCGGTGGTCATCGGGTCTCCTGGTAGGGCAGGCGGGCCCGGATCAGCCACCGGTCGCCGTCCGGACCGACGGTGAGCCGGCCGCCGAGCAGCAGCACCCGCTCCCGCATGCCGTCCAGACCTCGACCGCCCCGCCCCGGCCCGGCCCGGTCGGGGTGGCGCACCGCGTTGACCAACTCCAGCTCCAGCGCGTCCGGGTGCAGGTCCAGGCGTACCGTCACGGGTCCGTGGCCGTGCCGGGCGGCGTTCGTCAGTCCCTCCTGAACGATCCGGTAACCCTCCCGGGAGACGGCCGCGGGCACCCGCGTCGGGTCGCCGGCGCGGTGAGCGTGCACCGCCAGGCCGGTCGCGCGGGCGTCGGTGACCAACCGGTCCAGGTCGGCGAGGGTACGCTGCGGCGCCACCACCGGCCGGTCGCGTCTGTTCTCCCGGAGCAGCCCGAGCACGTGGTCGAGGTCGTCCATGGCGGTCCGCCCGACGTCCTCGATGGCGGTGAGCGCCCGCCGGACGAACTCCGGGTCGGTGTCGAGGACCTCGCGGGCGGCCCCGGCCTGGAGGGTGGCCACGGTCAGCGCGTGACCGACCGAGTCGTGCAGCTCCCGGGCCAGCCGGTTGCGTTCGGCGAGCCGGGTGGCCTGCGCTTCGAGGGCGGCGATCCGCTCCGCCGGGGCCGGGCCGAGCAGCACGGGCGCCATGGATCCGGCGAGCGCGCCGAGCCCGGCGACGGCGTAGCCGAGACCGACCAGCAGGAGCACCCCGGTCAGGGCCAACCAGCCGCTGTCCTGTCCGTCCAGCGGCCCGAGCCCTCCCCGGCTGGTCACCTCGACGCCGATGCCGAACTGCTGGGCGATGAACGCCAGCGCCATCGGCAGGGCGCTGATCAGCGCGATCATCACCAGCGCGCCGACGATGAGGTGGGTGGCGATCCAGAGCGCGCTGCGCAGCCGGGTCTCCCGGTCGCCGTGGTGCCCGGGCGCGGGTTCGGGCAGGTCGACACCGAGCAGAGCCCGGACGGCGGCGATCTCCAACACCCGGCTGCCGTCGAGCAGCAACGGGACCACGGCGATCAGCACCGCGATGACCAGCAGGATGTAGACCAGCGGGCGCGGGATCGCCGAGTCGGCGAGCATCTGGGCGAAGATCACCGCGAGGATCCCGTACGGCAGCGCCAGCACGCCGCCGAGCAGCAGGAACACGCCGCGTCGCCAGGTGGTGCCGGCGACCAGCGGGGCCAGCGCCGCGCGGAGGGTCACCCCGCCATTCTGCGGTCGGGGCCGGCCCCGGCGACTCCCCCGTGCCGGGGAGATGTCAGCGGTGGTCGGCGACGTACTGCTGCGGGTCCTTGTCGCGGAACGGAAGGTTGCGGCCGTTCTTGTGCTCGCCGTAGAAGGTCAGCCAGCGTCGGCCCAGTTCGGCGCGGAGGTCGGTGCTGGCGTGCCGGCGGAAGTCGGGCAGCGCCTCGTCCTCCTCCTCGGCCAGGTGCTCGCTGTTCTCCCGGCGGGCCGTGCCGACCGCCGCCCACCACTGATCCGAGCCGACCGGGTGCAGTTTCGCCTCGGCGATGGCGTCGCGGATCTTGTTGTGGTCGCCGATCGCGTCGGCGGTCTCGTCCTCGCCGTCGTCGCCGTGTTTGACCAGGTGCGGGTAGAGGATCGCCTCCTCGGCCTCGGCGTGGATGTCCAGGTGCAGGGCGAGGGCGTCCCAGATGGCGAGCATCTCCTGCTCGTCGCGGGCGTCGTCGAGGCGGGCGAAGCCGCGCCGGAAGGCGGCGTGGTCGTCCAGGATCAGTGCGGTGATGTCGTCCACTGTGCTCACTTTCCGGTTGGGTTGCCGAACCGGGCGCGCAGCATCGCGGGCATCGCGGCGAGTCCGGTGATCGGGCGGAAGCGTTTCGCGGCCTCGGCCAGCGCCGCGTACTCGTCGTCGGCGAGGTCGATGTCGGCCGCGGCGGCGTTGCGTTCCATCTGCTCGACCCCGGACGCCCCGGGGATGGCGAGCACGTTCGGGTGGCGCAGCAGGTAGGCCAGGGCGATCTGGCTGGGAGTGGCGTCGTGGGCGTCGGCGACCTGGCGCAGGGTGTCGATCAGCGGGGCGCCACGTTCGAGGTTCTCCGGCAGGAAGTGCGGGTTGGCGCGCCGGACCGCGCCGGTCGGCGGGTTCGCGGCGTCGTAGCGGCCGGAGAGGAAGCCCTGCGCGAGCGGGCTGTACGCGATGACCACCCGGCCGGCCTGCCGCGCGTACGGCAGCAGGTCCCGTTCGGGTGCGCGGTCCAGCAGGCTGTAGCGCACCTGGTTGCTGAGCACCCGCCGGCCGAGCGCCGCTTCGGCGACCTGCCAGCGGCGCAGCCCGTAGTTGCTCACGCCCACCTCGTCGACCAGCCCGACGTCCTGCAGGGTCCGCATGCCACGCATGGTGCTGTGGTCGGCGACCAGCGGGTTGGGCTGGTGCACCTGGTAGAGGTCGAGGCGGGTGACGCCGAGCCGGGCCGCCGAGGCGACCGCCCGTTGCTGCACCACCGCGGCCACCGGCAGCACGGGCAGGATCTTGCTGGCGACCACCACTTTCGGCCGGTCGTCGCCGAGGGCCGCGCCGAGGATGCGTTCGCTGCGCCCGAAGCCGTAGACCTCCGCGCTGTCGAAGACCGTCACGCCCAGCTCGACGGCCCGCCGGACGATCTGCGCCGCCTGCCGCTCGAAGTCCGGGCCGTACCCCCATTCCCGGGAACCGAACTGCCAGGTGCCCAACCCGATCTTGGACAGCGGTTTGGGGGTGTCGAGCGCAATGAACCGCATGGCGTCGAAACTACCCCGATGTCCCGGTTCGCACGCCCGATCCCCGCCACGCTGCGCCCGCACTAGGCTCATGATCGTGACCTATCTCGCCGCGGATGACCGCTACGACACCATGACCTACCGGCGCAGCGGACGCAGTGGCCTGCGACTGCCCGCCGTCTCGCTCGGCCTGTGGCACAACTTCGGTCCGGACCGCCCGTTCGAACGGCAGCGCGACATCGTGCGGCGCGCCTTCGACCTGGGGGTCACCCACTTCGACCTGGCCAACAACTACGGCCCACCGCCCGGCTCGGCGGAGGAGAACTTCGGTCGGATGCTCGCCACCGACCTGAAGCCGTACCGGGACGAGCTGGTCATCTCCAGCAAGGCCGGGTATCTGATGTGGCCCGGCCCGTACGGCGAGTGGGGCTCGCGCAAGTACCTGATCTCGTCGCTGGACCAGTCGCTGAGCCGGATGGGGCTGGACTACGTCGACATCTTCTACTCGCACCGCTTCGACCCGGACACTCCGCTTGAGGAGACGATGGGGGCGTTGGACGCCGTCGTCCGCTCCGGCAAGGCGCTCTACGTCGGCATCTCCAACTACACCTCCGAGCAGACCGCGCGGGCTGCCGCGATCCTGCGCGACCTGGGTACGCCGCTGCTGATCAACCAGCCCTCGTACTCGATGCTCAACCGCTGGACCGAGTCCGACGGCCTGCTCGACACGCTGGAGCAGGTCGGTGCGGGCTGCATCGCGTACAGCCCGCTGGCCCAGGGTCTGCTGACCGACCGTTATCTGGGCGGCATCCCGGCCGACTCGCGGGTCCGCACCAGCGTCTTCCTCAACGAGAGCGACCTCAGCGAGGAGAAGATGTCCACCATCCGTGGGCTCGGCGCGATCGCGGAGCGGCGCGGCCAGTCCCTGGCGCAGCTCGCGCTGGCCTGGGCGCTGCGCGACCCACGGATGACCAGCCTGATCATCGGGGCGAGCAGCGTCGAGCAGTTGGAGACGAACATCGCCGCACTCGACAACCTCGACTTCACCGCCGACGAGTTGGCCGAGATCGAGCAGCAGCTGAGCTGAGCACCGCACCGGTCGCGGGCGGGTCGGGTCACCAGATCCGACGCCGCCCGGCCCGGTGGTTGCGGACCTCGCACTGCCGGCCGCCGAGGTCGGTCACCGACGCCACCGGTACGCCCAGGTCGCGGGAATCTGGCGGGTGGGTGCGGCGTTTCGATACTCGGAACCGCTTGCACCGAGGAGGCAGAGATGAAGGTACGTAGCTCGTTGCGTGCACTGAAGCAGAAGCCGGGTTCGGTGGTGGTCCGCCGTCGCGGCCGGGTGGTCGTGGTGAACCGCGCCAACCCGCAGTGGAAGAGCCGGCAGGGCTGATGTAGCCCTTACCGGACATATCGTCACCAACGCCCTGACCGGGTCATCCGGTCGGGGCGTTTTTGCGTACGCCCCTGACCGGACGACACGGACACCGGTCGCCGGACAAGGAAAGGTCGCCCTGGCGAACAATGTTTTCGCCAACACCATTCCGGACCGAAACCAGCAGGTGTCGTGAACTTACTGATGGGCGCTCAATCACGCCTGTTCATTGTGGCGGTGACGGCGCGGTGGACCGCTTGCGCAATTGTCGGGTCAGAGAATCTGGCTCTCGCGGCGCGTTCCGCTCGACGCAATTCTGAGCCGAGTCGGAGTGGATGCGTCGATTGCAGGATATCGCGTATCCATCGCTCAAGATCCGCTTCGTCGACCGGAGGGCCGCCGGACCGCGCCGGACCCCTGGTCGAAGATAGCCGCCGACTGGCCTCATTGCCACTCATTGATCCCCCATGCCGATCGCAGCCCTGCTGAGCTGCTAATACGTCAACTGGAACGCCGTCCGGGTGATCCGGTACGCCCCCAACCCTGTCAGCTGACAACGCGGCGTTACCAACTCGTGACGCGCGAATTTCAGATGACGGAAAATCTAAATCCTATTAGACCCATAGGCATTGCGGCATCTCGGAGAGGGCTCTCACCGACATCTTCCTGGCCTGACGCAGGTGACGCACAACATCGAGCAGCGTCACTCATGTTCGCGCAGCTCAAGGGTTGCCGATCGGCTTAGGCAATGGGTCTAGGGGTTGACTTGCCGGTGGAACATCGATAGGAATTTGAGGTCGCCGATAACGGGGAGAGACAGCTATGCGTATTACCTGCGGAGTAAAGCTCACACAGAGCGGAGGCGTCGCCCTCTTCCACGACGACGTGTTGGAGTTCAACGTCGAGGCGCAGAAACTGGAGAACAACCGCCGATACAGCGACGTGGACGACCTCACGCTGATCGCCCGGATCCTGGGCGACTTCGGCTACAAGATCTCCGACGTCGACCAGTGGGCACTGGACGGCTGGGACGGCGCCATCCACGGGCAGGCGCACCGGCTCAACAACGGCAGCCCGGTCGACGTTCACCTGGCCCCCTACCGGGAGACCGAGCGGGTGCCGAATCCGGCGCAGCCGGGCCACCGGGGCGAGTTGCCCATCGGCGACGCCACCGTGCCGTACGTCAGTCACGTGCATGTGGCGAGCCACCTCGCGGCCGCGTACAGCACCAGCCCCTTCGCCCGCCGGGGCGAGCCGAGCCTCGTCCTGGTCTGGGACGGCGGGTGTTTCCCCCGGCTCTACTCCGTGGACAAGGACGGCCGCATCGAGCCCGGCGGCGAGGTCTTTCCCCTGATCGGGCACTTCTACTCGATGGCCTCGCAGCACTTCGGGCCGTACCGGCGCGACAAGCTGTCCCGCAACGTCGACGACCTCTCGGTGGCCGGGAAGCTGATGGCCTACATCGCCCTCGGCACCGCCCGGGAACCGATCAAGCAGGTCCTCGGGGAGCTGTTTCACGAGCACTTCGAGGCCGACAGCCCGGCCGTCCGCAAATACCGGGAGGAGATCATCGGCTGCGGCAGCACCGGCGAGCCCTCCCACGCCTACGTGCACGCCTATCTTGAGGACGTCCGTCGGCGCACGGACCAACTGGGCGTCTCCGACGACGACGTGCTCGCCAGCGTGCACGAGTTCATCGAGGAGCTGCTCGTCGAGCGGCTCGTGGCCAAGGCCGAATCCTGGAAGGGCGACGGCCCCTGGAACCTCTGCTTCGCCGGCGGCTGCGCCCTGAACATCAAGTGGAACAGCGCCATGCGGGCACACAAGGCCATCCGGGAGATGTGGGTGCCCCCCTTCCCGGACGACTCCGGTTCGGCCATCGGCACCGGCGCCATCCTGATCAGCGGAGAGCAGCGCCTGACGCCGATCTCGTGGAACGTCTTCGCCGGCCCCGACCTCGTGCACAACTCACACGTACCGGCGGGCTGGACGGTGGCACCATGTCGACCGGAGGAGCTGGCCCGGCTGCTGCACCGCACCGGGAAGCCGGTGGTGGTCCTGCACGGCCGCGCCGAGCTGGGCCCCCGCGCACTCGGGGCGCGCAGCATCCTCGCCCCGGCGGTGGACCCGGCGATGAAGGACGAACTCAACCGGATGAAGCGTCGGGAGAGCTTCCGGCCGGTCGCGCCGATCTGCCTGACCGATCAGGCTCCGACGGTCTTCGACCCGGGCACCCCGGACCCGTACATGCTCTTCGACCACCGGGTACGCCCCGACTGGGTGGACCGGATCCCGGCGGCGATCCACCTCGACGGGACGGCCCGGTTGCAGACGGTCAGCGCCGAGGACAACCCGATGCTCGCGGCCGTCCTGCGCGAGTACCACAAGTGGAGCGGCATCCCGGTGCTCTGCAACACCAGCGCGAACTACAACGGCCGCAGCTTCTTCCCCGACGTGGTGTCGGCGATGGAGTGGGGCCAGGTCGACCTCATCTGGAGCGAGAACGCGCTGTACCGCAGGGTCACCTCGTCGGACGCGTCAGCGAGCGTCACCGGCACCGGTGTCAGCTGACATCCGGCGCCTGCCAGAGGGTACGGACGTCGGCGCGCCACCGCGCCCCCCGCTGCGGGAGCCGGCCTTCCGTACCCTCTGGCTGGGCGACCTGGCCGCCCGGTCGGCACACCAGATCACCGCCTTCGGGCTCTCCCTGCTGGTCGTGACGTTGCTGGCCGGCAGCGGCACCCAGGTGGGGCTGGTCGGCGCGGCCCAGTTCGTGCCGGTGCTGGCGTTCTCCCTGCTGGTGGGCACCTGGACCGCCCGTACCTCGTTGCGCTGGATCCTGGTCACCGGCAACGCGGCGCGCGGCGTCGTGCTGTTCGGCATCGGGGCCCTGGCCGCCACCGACCGCCTGGTCTTCACTGCACTGCTGGTGGGCGCGTTCCTCATCGGCTCGGCGGCGGTGCTGCACGACATCGGGTCCCAGGTCACCGCACCCCGGCTGCTGGACGGCGACCGGCTGGTGGCCGGCAACGGCCTGTTGCAGGCGACCACCTCGGTGACCCAGATGGCCGGGCCGGCGGCGGCCGGGTTCATCGTCCAGTCCGCCGGCGCCTCCTGGGCCGCGGTGGTCACCGGGGCGCTGTTCTGCGCGGCGGCGATGGCGATGGCGGCCCTCCCGGCTCGCGCCCTGGGTCCGGCGGCCGACCGGGGCGACGCGCCCACGATCCGCGCCGGGCTGGCCTACGTCTGGCGGAGCCGACCGATCCGGGACCTGTGCGTACAGTCGGCCCTCTTCAACCTGCACGAGCAGGCCTTCGCGACGGTCTTCCTGGTGTACGGCGTGCGAACCCTCGGGCTCTCCGGCGGCCTGATCGGCCTGGTCATCGGGCTCGGCAGCGTCGGGGCGCTGGTCGGTTCCCTCGTCGCCGGGCGGATCGGGGCCCGACTGCACCTCGGACGCGCGCTGACCGTCTCGATCACGGTCGCCGCGCTCGGGCTGCTGCTGGTGCCCGGGCTCGCCGCGGCCGGCACGGCGACCGTGCTGATCGGGGCGGGCTTCGTGATCAACGGGGCGGCGCTGGCGGTCTACAACGTCCTGGCGGTCACCGTGCGGCAGCAGGTCCCCCCTCCCGTCCTGCTCGGCGCGGTGACCGCCAGCTACCGCATCGCGGCCTTCGGTTCGCTGCCGGTCGGGGCACTGCTCGGCGGGGTGTTGGCCGACCTGGCCGGGGCGACCACGGCGGTCTGGGTGGTGGCCGTCTCGCTCACCGTCTCGTCGCTGCTGCTGTACGCCTCCCCGCTGCGCACGGCGGCCCAGATAGCCGAGGTGCAGGCCCTCGCGGACACGACGACTCGGAAGGAACGGTCCATCCGGCATGGCGACTGACGTGACCGGCGGCATCTCCGCCGTCGACGAGGAGACCTGGGCCCGGCTGGCCGCCGACGCCGAGCCCGACGCGGCCCACGGTTACCTGCGCTTTCGCGAACGACTGGAGCCCGGCGACGCGTTGCTGGTCACCGCTGACGACGACCGGGGGCCGGTGGCCGCGATCCACGCGGTCACCGCCGTGGCCGGGACGGGCCTGTTCAGCCACCCGTGGAAGCTCCTCACCGAGGAGCAGTTCCTCCGACTCACCCCGGACGACGACGCGACCCGGATCCGCGCCGAGCACCGGGCCCTGCTCGGCGCGCTCGGCTCGGACGCACCGGAGTCGGGCGATCTCGCGGAGTGGCTCACCACCACCCTCGGAGAGCCCCTCGTCGTCCGCACCTACGACCGCAGCCCGCTGTTCACCGCCGCCGACGTCGACATCGCCCGCCGGCGGCAGGCCGGCCGGGAGGTCGTGGCGGCCCTTCAGGAGTTGGTCCGGCAGGGGCGAGCGGGAGCGGTGGTCCTCCCGTACGTGGCCGCCGACGACGAACTGCTGCCCGAACTCCTGGAAACCGCCGGCTTCGTCCGGGGTTCGGTCACCGCTGCGTCCGCGTTGCACCTGGCCGGCTACCCCACCTACCAGGCGTTCCTGGACGGGCAGAACGCCGAGATCCGCCGCAACTACCGGCTGGCCGAGCGGGAGGTGACCCGGGCCGGGCTCCAGGTCCGCGAGGTGCCCCTCGCCGATCACGTCGACCGGATCGTGGACCTGGAGGCGCGTACCGGCGAGCGCAACGGCGCGGCACCGAACCGGCCGCAACTGCGGGCGGCCCGCGCGTACCTGGCGGCGGTGCTCCCCGACGCCATCCGGGTGGCCGTGGCGGGCCGTTCCGACGCCGAGGTCCTCGCGTGCACCGTGCAGATGTACGGCCGGCACGGCTGCTGCACGCTCGGCTACGGCAGCGACTACGACGTCACGGGTACCAGCGTCGCCTACCACCATCTGGTGTTCGGTCAGCCGGTCGAGTCGTGCATCCGGGCCGGCGTACCCCGGTACCGCCTGGGGTTCGAGGCGTTCGCGCCGAAGTTCCGCCGGGGCGCCCGGGTCGCCAAACGGGAGTTCTGGCTGTGGACACCCGATGAGCGCCGGCGGGAGTCGTTCGCCCGGCTCCTTCGATTCCTCGACGAGCGCACCACCGGCCACCTGGCCGCCTACGTCCGCTGATCCCCTCGTTCCGCGTCGCATCCGACGCACGACCCACCGGGAGACCGACATGCCGCTGGCCCCTCGTGCCATGGTGATCTCGCTGCAGAAGACCGGCACTCACCTCATGCAGGGTCTGATGACCAATCTGGGGTACAAGATGGCCGGGGTGCCCCGGCCGACCCCCCGCAACACGCCAGAGTTCACCGACGCGCAGCGGCGTCAGATCGCCGCGCTCACCCTGTCGAAGTCCGACTACGACGAGCTGCTGGAACTGGAGGGCACGGAGGAGTACCTGCTCCGCACCCAGGAGGCCTGGTCCGCGCTGGGCTGGCATTGGCAACGCCGGCTGGGCCAGCACGTCGTCAACCGGTACGGGCAGACCCGGTTCGACTTCGCCGACTCGGTGATCACCAACCCGCACCTGCCGTACTCCCGGTTCGCGGACACCCCGGCCGGGCTCTGCTGGATCTTCCATGAGCTGGACATCAGCAAGGTGGACGGGTCCTTCTTCGCCGAGTGGGTGGAGACCGCCACACCGCCGCTGATCTACAACTACCGCGACCCCCGGGACGCCCTGGTGTCCATGGTCAACTTCCTGGAGGGGCGCACCCGCGAGGGGTACGGCAACTTCTACGAGTTCGACATCTTTCACCGCATCCTGACCTCCCTGCCGACCTGGGAGGAGAAGCTCGACTACGCGATGCGGGACACGTCCTTCCTCGGCCGCGACCAGTTCGAGAGAGGGCTGTGGCTGCTGCGGCACCCCGACGTGTGCAAGGTCAGCTACGAGGATCTCGTGGGAGAGCGCGGCGGCGGGTCCCGGCAACGCCAGATCGAGGCCGTGGACCGGTTGCTGCACCACGTCGGGTCCAACGCCGACGCCGAGGAGGTCGCCGGCAAGGTCTACGACCAGGGCTCCTGGAGCTTCTTCCGGGGCACCACGGGCACCTGGCGGGAGCGGTTCACCAAGCGGAACGAGGCCCGTTTCACCGAACTGTTCGGCGACATCCTGGAGCAGTACGGCTATGAGTGAGGCCCGCGCCTTCCTGTTGCTCGGCGGCTACCGGGTCATCGCCCGCAACTGGGGCTTCCTGGCCGACCTCGCCGGTCGAGGGCTGCGGATCCTGCTGATCACCTCGGAACAGTGGCGGGCCGACACCACGGCCGCCATGGCCCGGGGCGAGGGTCCCGGGACGTACCTCGCGGACGCGGCCTTCGTCACCGGCGAGGTCGGCATCGAGGGGAGTTTCACCTCTGGTGTGGTCGCCCACGTCCAGCGCTGGCAGCAGGAGTACGACATCGTCGGGGTCTACGCCGCGGGCGAGATGCTCGTCGAGCAGACCGGGATCGTGGCGGATGCGCTCGGCCTACCCGGGCCGGGGGTCCGCGCGGCGCGGGTGTGTCGCAACAAGTACCTGCAACGGTTCTACCTGCCGCAGTGGAGTCCCCGGCTGGTCGTCGTCCCACCGCAGGGGCGCGCCGGGCTCGACGTGAGTTCGGTGCGGTTTCCGGCGGTGCTGAAGCCCTCGGGCCGGAGGTCGAGTTCCGGGGTCCGGGCGGTGCACGACCCCGAGGCCCTGCCCGACCTGCTCACCGAGTACCCGCAAGCGGAGACCCTGCTGGTCGAGGAGTACGTCACCGGCGCGGAGTATTCGGTGGAGGCGGTCGTCCAACACGGTCGGATCGTCTTCGAGTCGGCGACCCAGAAACGGACCACCGAGGACGGCTCCGACTGGTTCGTCGAGATGGCCCACACCGTGCCGGCGCCTCCCGGCACGGAACACGAGACCCTGCTCGCCGCCAACCGCGACATCGTGGGCCGGCTCGGTCTGGTCGCCGGCATCGTCCACACCGAACTCCGCCTCGACCGGGACGGTCGGCCGGTCCTGATGGAGGTGGCGGCCCGTACGCCCGGCGACGGCATCATGCCGCTCTACCACCTGGCGACCGGTCGCGCGCTGGAGCAGACGATCATGGAGGTGGCGCTCGACGAGCCGGCGGCGCACCCCCCGCCCCGGCGGTACGCCCGCCAGGTCTACCTCCCCCAGCCGACCGGAGTGTTGCAGGACGTGAAGCTGCGCTGGCCGGGCGTGGAGCCGCAGTGGGTGCCGGAGGGGCAACCGTGGCCGGTGATCGCGCCGGGCGAGGCCGACGAACCGCCCGCCCTGCGGCACGTCATCGTGCTCAAGGAACGCGGCACGCGCCTCGGTGAGCTGCGCGAGTCCGGTGACCGTGCGGTGACGTTCCTGATCGACGCCCCGACCCTCGACGACCTCGACGACCTGGAGCGGCAGGTGAGCGCGGCGATCGACGTCATCGTCGATCCCTGACCACCACTGACGGGTGCCCGTGACCAGACGACGGTGGCGCACCGGATCGACTAGGGTGCTTCGAGAGATCGCCCCGATGAGGAGGAACCGGTGTTCATCTTGGAGCTGTCCTTCGGCGACGAACCCGACCGGCTCGCCGCCCGACCGGCGCACCGGGAGCGTCTCCAGGCCCTGCACCAGGAGGGCCGGCTGGTCATGGCCGGGCCGTTCGCCGACGACTCCGGCGCACTGCTGATCTTCGACGTCCCGGACGCCGAGGCGTTCGCCGAGATCGTCGCGGCCGACCCCTACTACCGCACCCCCGGGGTGACGATCACCAGCCAGCGGGAGTGGTCCCCGATCGTCCGGTAGCACCTGCCGGTAGCAAGCGAAACGCCCTGGCCGGGTTATCCCGACCAGGGCGTTTCTCAAGGGTGGAGCCGAGGGGACTCGAACCCCTGACCCCCACACTGCCAGTGTGGTGCGCTACCAGCTGCGCCACGGCCCCTTGCTGTTGTCCCGGTCGCCCGGGCACTGGGAAACTATACACAGACCGGCTCGCATGGTCATCTCGCGGGGGTCCCCTGCCGAGCCGGCCTCAGTTGAGCGCCACGTCCGGCGGGAAGTGCGCGACGGCGGCCATCATCCCGCCCTGCCGGCGCAGCACCATCGGCCAGAGATCGTCGGGCCGGTCGACGAAGGCGTCCCCGGGCAGCCCGTCCAGCACGAACCAGGACCCGTCGGCGATCTCCTGCTCCAACTGGCCGCTGCCCCAGCCGGAGTACCCGGCGAAGACCCGGATGCCCCCGATGCTCTCCCGCAGCCGCTCCGGGTCCACCGAGAGGTCGATCGTGCCGACCGCCCCGGACACCTGGTGGAAGCCCTTCAGCCGGCGCATCGGGTGCCGCATCCGGGCGAGGCAGATGGCCGAGTCGGGTTGCACCGGACCACCCTCGAAGAGCACCGCCGGATGGCGGGCCAGGTCGCTCCAGTCACCGAGCACCTCGGCGACCGGCACCTCGGTGGCCCGGTTCAGCACCACGCCGAGCGCGCCGCCCGGCTCGTGGGCGACCAGGAGCACCACCGTACGGTCGAAGTTGGGGTCCTTGAGCGCCGGAGTCGCGACCAGCAGCCGTCCGGTCATCGACTCCATCGCTCGTCCGCCGATCGCCTGGCCCTCTCCCTGCATGCCCCACACACCCGTCAACCGTGAGCCCGCGCCGGGGGCCGGTCCTCGACCGGATCCACCCGACGCATCGGGTTCAGCCGCGCTGTCAACGCCATGCCTGGCACCATAGCCTGCGTCCCGGGTGCTGGCTAAGGTCTGACCGGCGGGTGATCAGACAGTTGAGTCGAAGAGTTGATACATCCGTCGACAGACCTTCCGGTGATCGACGGATCCGGGCGACCGGCGGCCGAGAAACGCCCGAAAGGTCCGTCACATCCCGATAGATTCGGCTGATCGGGAGGGTGAAGGCGGCTGCCCCTGCCCGCGACACGGAGGCGGGTGGCGATGGCAACTGTCCGGGACGCGACGTACGACGTGCTCCGCACCCTCGGCATGACCACCGTCTTCGGCAATCCCGGCTCCACCGAAGAGCCGTTCCTCCAGGACTTCCCCGCCGACTTCCACTACGTCCACGCGCTGCACGAGGCGACGGCCGTCGCGATGGCCGACGGCTACGCCCAGGCCAGCGGAGCACCCGCCCACGTCAACCTGCACACCGCCCCGGGCACCGGCAACGGCATGGGCAACCTGGTCACCGCCTGGCACAACAAGACCCCGCTGATCGTCACCGCCGGCCAACAGACGCGGGAAATGTTGCTCCTCGAACCCCGGCTGGCCAACCGCCGGCCCACCGAGCTACCACAGCCGTACGTGAAGTGGGCCTACGAGCCGGCCCGGGCGCAGGACATTCCCGCGGCGGTGCTGCGGGCGTACGCGACGGCGGTGCAACCACCGGCCGGGCCGGTCTTCCTCTCCCTGCCGATGGACGACTGGGCCCAGACCGCCGACCCGCCGCCCGCGCCGCGAACGGTGGCCACCCGGTTCGCGCCGGACCCCGAGCGGTTGACGGAGTTCGTTCGGGTGCTGGCCGGCAGCCGCAACCCGGTGCTCGTGTACGGGCCGGGGGTGGACCGCGCCGCGAGCTGGTCGCCCGCCGTGGCGCTGGCCGAACGACTCGCCGCGCCGGTCTGGTCGGCTCCCGCCACCGAGCGGGCCGTGTTCCCCGAGGACCACCCGCACTTCCGCGGCGTGCTGCCGTACGCGATCGGACCACTCGCCGAGGCGCTGCGCGGACACGACACGGTGCTGGTCGTCGGCGCCCCGGTGTTCCGCTACTACCCGTACGTGCCGGGCGGGCACCTGCCCGACGGCGCCCGCCTGCTGCACGTCACGGACGACCCCGACGAGGCAGCGCGCGCCCCGGTCGGTGACAGCCTGCTCAGCGACCCGGGGCTGGCCCTGACCGCGCTGGTCGAACGGGTGCCACCGAGCGGCCGGCCGGCGCCCGCGCGACGCGACGCCCTGCCACCGCCCGAGGTCGGCACCCCGCTGAGCGCCGACGCCCTGTTCGCCGCGCTGGCCGACCACTGGCCGACCGACGGTGTGCTGGTTCAGGAGTCGCCGTCGAATCTGTCCGCGCTGCGTCGTCAGCTGCGGATCACCCAGCCGGCGTCGTACTTCACGATGGCCAGCGGAGGCCTCGGCTACGGCCTGCCGGCGGCGGTCGGCATCGCGCTGGCCGAGCGGGACACCGGGCGCGGTCGCCCGGTGGTGGCGGTGATTGGCGACGGCTCCTTCCACTACTCGGTGCAGGCGCTCTGGACGGCCGCACGGCTGGCACTGCCGGTGGTGGTCGTCGTCCCGGTGAACCAGCAGTACGCGATCCTCAAGGCGTTCGCCGAGCTGAAGCACACCCCCGGGGTGCCCGGCCTGGACCTGCCGGGGTTGGACATCGTCGCGATCGCGGCCGGCTACGGCTGCGCCACGGAGGTGGTGGAGACCCCCGACCAGCTCGGCGCGGCGCTCGCCGTCGGACTGCACACCGACCGGCCCACCGTGTTGGCGGTGCCGATCAGCACCGACGTGCCCAGCATCCTCTGACCCGGTCAGCGCGCCCGGATCGACAGGACGGCACCGGTGACGACGTCCAGCACCGGCCGGGCGCCCAGCGGCGCCGCGAGGGTGGCGGTGACCGGCTCCAGCTTCAGCACGGCGATGCACTGGCCGGTGGCCGGGGTGACCCGGCCACCGACCACCACGACGTCCGGCCCTTCCCACACCAACGGCGTGATCCCGGTGTCACACGCGCCTACGCCGAGCCGCACGGTCAACCGGGCGTCGTCGACAGCGGCCAGGTCCTGGGCCGCCACGAACCCGTCCGGCAGCGGGCCGGCCGGCGCAGTGGGCGTGGGTACGGGTGTGACCGCCGTCGGCGCGACCGCGAGCTGGGCCACCGGGGTGGCCAGTTCCCTGATGGTGAACAGCCAGGCCGGCACCTGCGCCACGCCCCGGCTCGTGCGGACCGGCACGGCGTCCAACGTCACCCCGGTGACGGTGAGCGGGAGGCAGGCCGTCTGCGTGGCGCTGGTGGTCCAGCCGTCCGGCCCCGGTTCGACGGTGGGGCCGCCGGGGGTGGGCCGGCCGGGCCGCTTCGGTCGCCCCGGGCAGGGCAGCGGATCACCCTGATCGAGCTGTCGGTACGCCTCGACCGCGCTGACCAACGGCAACGTCAGCCGGCCGTCCGGGAAGCGGATCTCGGCGCCGACCCGGGTGGGCGGTATCGCGACCTCGGCCCGGTACCACCCGGACCGGAAGGCCGCCTCGGTCTCGGGGGTGAAGCCCGGGTCACCGGTGAGCAGGGTCGGCCCCTCCAGCGGCACGTACCCGGTGCTCCATTCCGGGCCGGGCCGCCACCCCTCGGCGACCTGAGCGGCCCGCTGGTCGAACGCCTCCGCCCCGGGCGTCGGGCGGCGCTGGTCGCCGGCCGGACCGGCGTCGGTCGCGGCGCAACCCGCCGCGAGCAGTAACGGGAGTACGAACAGCGAGGCAAGTCGACGCATGTACGGTTCGACGCGTCCGCCGACCGGCCGGTTCCGGACCTGGGCTCAGGTCTCGCCACCCAGATCCGTCTGGTACGCCTCCCACAGCAGGTCGGCGCCGCGCCGGCGGTGCCGGGCCAACCTCCGCAGCAGGTGCCCGACCCGATGCCGCAGCTCGTCGGGGTGCGTCCCGGGCCGCTCGGCGATCTGCTGGGCCGCCAGGATCGCGGCGACGATCACCGCGTGCTCCCGGGTCAGCAGCCGCACGCCGTGGTCCAGTCGCGGTGACTGCGCGAGCAGTTCCCGGTAGAGGCCGGTGGGTCCTTCGGTGGCCCGGACGTGTTCGGCGAAGCCCTGGCGCACCGGACCCAGCCGCAGGAGGACGTCTTCGCGCCAGCGTGGCCCGGTGCTGGTGACGGCGACCGCCCGGCCGAGGGCGTGTACGTCACCGGCGAGACCGGCCGGGCGCGGCTCGCCGGGTAGACCGACGGGAGGTGGATCGGCGGCGGGCCCGGTCGGATGCGGGACGCGCGATCGGGCGACGAGTGACGGCTGCTGGACCGGACCGGTGACCATGGCACCTCCCGCGCGACGCTGCTACCCCATATCGCGATGGTGAGCCTGCCCGGCCCGCCCTGTCCAGGGCCGTGGGCTGCCTCTTCTGCCCCATTGGCCCCACTGACCCCAGGAGTCGCACTGGTGTCCTGGTGCGCACAACAAAGCGCCCCGGCTGGTGGGCCGGGGCGCTTCGTTCGAGGTGGTGGAGGTGCCGGGAATCGAACCCGGGTCCTTCGCCGGTTTGTCAGGGCTTCTCCGAGCGCAGCTCGCTGTGCCTCTACTCGGCCCCACCGCTCACGCGAGCAAGTTGGTGTGACGGGCCCAGTCGCTGATTAATCTCGCCGCACGGACCCCGCGACCGGGTCCGATTGGCCAGCCTCCTAGCTGATGCCGGCTACTGGGACGAAGGCGTTCCCAGGCCGACAGACTTAGCTACTCGCCTCAGGCGGCGAGAGCGAAGTCAGCGCGATTGTTCTTGGCGCTTATAAGTTTCCGACGACCGATTCTCGAGACGACGTCGGCTTCCTCGGCTCGCTTCCCCTGTCGCTGCGTACGAAGTCGAAACCAGTCACCCCCTCGACAGGCCACCGATGTGGCGGCACTGACAAGACTAACGCCTGCCGCAACCGCTTTCATCCCGAGCCCCGGCCCGGCACGCCGACCCGGACAAACAGGATGAACTAGTCGTCCATTCCCTTGCCTCGCCGACCGGACACCCGGGCGATCTCCCGGTCCGCGTCGCGCTTGGCGAGGTCCTGACGCTTGTCGTACGACTTCTTGCCCTTGGCCAGGGCAATCTCGACCTTGGCCCAGCCGTCGGAGAAGTAGACCTGCAACGGAACGATGGTGAAACCACCCTCGCGGGTCTTGCCGACGAGCTTGTCGATCTCGCCCCGGTTGAGCAGCAACTTGCGGGTACGCCGGGGCTCATGGTTGGTCCAGGTGCCCTGGGTGTACTCCGGGATGTGCATCGCATGCAGGTACAACTCGCCGTCACGTTCCTGCGCGAACGCGTCAACAAGCGACGCACGCCCGGCCCGCAGCGACTTGACCTCGGTGCCGGTCAGCGCCATGCCCGCCTCGTACGTGTCGAGGATGGCGTAGTCGTGGCGCGCCTTCTTGTTGGAGGCGACCACCTTGCGCCCCTTTTCCCGTGGCATCGGTGCCACCCCCTCTCCGTCGCCCGCGGCCGGGTTCACCCCGGCCGGACAACCGATCATGCTACCCGAATGACAAGGACCCTCCCGCGCCGTTTATTTCCGGCTGCGGGAGGGTCCCCGAGAGGCGACGGGACGACCCGTACGGTGCCTAGACCCGCAGGTAGAAGCGCAGGGTGATCCAGGCGGTGCCCGCGCTGACCAGACCACCGACGCCGGCCATCAGCGGGAAGATGAACAGGATGTCGCCCCAGGTGATCGGCGAGAGCAGACCCTGCAACGCGCTCAACGACCCGTCGAAGAGCAGATACTTCGCCGCGACCAGGGCGACCAGACCCAGCAGTGAACCGATCAGGCCGGCCACCACGGCCTCCAGCACGAACGGCGCCTGGATGAACCAGTTGGACGCGCCGACCAGCTTCATGACCGCCACCTCACGCCGCTTGCTGTACGCGGCCACCTGAATGGTGTTCGCGACGAGCAGCAGGGCCGCGATCGCCATCACGATGGCGGCGGCCAGGGCGATGTTCTGGATCGAGGTGAGGATGTTGAAGATCTTGTCGAGCAGTCGACTCTGGTCGATGATCTCCTCGACGCCCGCCGTGTCCTTGTACTGGTCGTAGACGTCCTTGTACTGCTCCGGGTTGTTCAGCTTGAGCCGGAACGCCTCGGGCAACTGGTCGGGCTTGACCGCGTTCACCAGGTCCGGCGCGTCCTGGTACATCTCCTTGAAGCGCTTGTACGCCTCGTCCTTGTCGACGTAGAGGACATCCTTCACCAGGGGGTCGCTGTCGAGCTTGGTCTGCAGCTCAGTGCGTTCCTGCTCGGTCACCTCCTGGGTCAAGAAGATCGAGACTTCGATGTTCTTGTAGTAGAGGTCCTTCATGTCGTCGACCTGGCGGTACATGAGACCGCTGGCGCCGAGCATGGTCAGCGAGACCGCCATCGTGATGATCATCGCGATGGACATGGTCACGTTGCGCCACAGTCCGACCAGTACCTCGGACAGGACGTATTTCACGCGCATCGGGATTTCCTCCGGGTCTCCGGCATGAGGTGTTCGTCGTCAGGCTGCGCAGGGGTGGAGCGCCGGCTCACCCGTAGACGCCGCGGGCCTGGTCACGCACGATGCGACCGCTCTCGATCTCAACGACGCGGCGGCGCATCTGGTTCACGATGTTGGAGTCGTGGGTGACCATCACGACGGTCGTGCCGGTGCGATTGATCCGGTCCAGCAGACGCATGATCTCGATCGAGGTGTCCGGGTCCAGGTTTCCGGTGGGCTCGTCCGCCAGCAGGATGAGCGGACGGTTCACGAACGCCCGGGCGACGGCGACCCGCTGCTGCTCACCACCGGAGAGCTCGTGCGGGTAGCGGTGCTCCTTGCCACCGAGACCGACCAGCTCCAGCACCTCCGGCACGACACGGCGGGCCACCGCCTTCGTCTTGCCGATCACCTCGAGGGCGAACGCCACGTTCTCGTACGCGGTGCGGTTGGGCAGCAGCCGGAAGTCCTGGAAGACACAGCCGATCGAACGCCGGAAGTGGGGTCGCTTCCAGGAGCGCATCGACGTGACGTCCTTGCCGTTGACGACGACGCGTCCCTTGTTGGGGGCCACCTCGTGCAGCAGCATCTTGATGATCGTGGACTTGCCGGAGCCGGATGGACCGATGAAGAAGACGAACTCGCCCTTCTCGATCGAGACGGACACGTTGTCGAGCGAAGGCCGGGACGCCTTCGGGTACGTCTTCGTCACTTGCTCAAGCTGAATCACGGGTGGTGAGTCTACGCGGTGTAACAACTGAGCCAAGCCCCACGCCCCGCCGAACCGGCGCGAGTCGTCGAATCAGGCCTCTACCTGGAGATCGATGACGCGCTCCGCCCGCGCACCGTCACGCACCGTCGTTGGCGAGCTGCCGCTGCTTGCGCCAACGGATACCGGCCTCGATGAAACCGTCCAACTCGCCATCGAAGACCGCGCTCGGATTGCCGGTCTCCTGCTCAGTTCGGAGATCCTTCACCATCTGATAGGGGTGCAGGACGTAGGAGCGCATCTGATCGCCCCACGAACCCGCCGCGTTCTCCTTGAGCCCCTCCAGCTTGGCCTGCTCCTCCTGGCGCTTGCGCTCCAGCAGTCGAGCCTGGAGCACTCGCAGCGCCGAGGCCTTGTTCTGCAGCTGGGACTTCTCGTTCTGGCAGGTCACCACGATGCCGGTCGGGATGTGCGTGAGCCGCACCGCCGAGTCGGTGGTGTTGACACTCTGCCCACCCGGCCCGGAGGAACGGTAGACGTCGACCCGGACCTCGTTCTCCGGAATGTCGATGTGGTCGGTCTGCTCGGTGACCGGCAGGACCTCGACGCCCGCGAAGCTGGTCTGCCGACGACCCTGGTTGTCGAACGGGCTGATCCGGACCAGCCGGTGCGTGCCCGACTCGACACTGAGCGTGCCGTACGCGTACGGGACCTTGACCGCGAAGGTGGCCGACTTCAGGCCCGCCTCCTCGGCGTACGACGTTTCGTAGACCTCGGTCGGGTAGCCGTGCCGCTCCGCCCAGCGCAGGTACATCCGCAGCAACATCTCGGCGAAGTCCGCCGCGTCCACGCCACCCGCGCCGGCCCGGATGGCGACCAGCGCCTCCCGGGAGTCGTACTCGCCGGAGAGCAGGGTGCGGACCTCCATCTCCTGGATGGCCTTGGTCAGCCCGGTGATCTCCGACTCGACCTCGGTCAACACACCCGGGTCGGCCTCGGCCTCGGCCAGCTCCAGCAACACCTGGGCGTCGTCGAGGCCGGAACGCAGGCTGCCCAGCTTGCTGATCTCGCCGTTGACGTACGACAGCTGCGAGGTCACCTGTTGGGCCTTGGCCTGGTCGTCCCACAGGTCGGGGGCGGAGGCCTCCTGCTCAAGGCGGGCCTTGTCCTCGTGGAGCCGGTCGATGTTGAGGACGGCCTCGATGTTTCGCAGGGTCGCGTCGAGTTCCTTGAGCTGTTCGGCGTAATCGGCAGCGGTCACGACAGACAAGCGTACTGTGCCGGGAGCGGAGCAGCTCGTTCCCTATGCGCGAACCCGCCGAAGATCACCCGACGGGGGCGGACTTCAGCCAGGACAGGGCCGCCTTGTGGTAGGCGACGGCGAACTCCAACGCGCTGGCGTCGTACGTGTCGCCTTCCCGTTTGGCGTTCTTCACCTGCTCCCGGACCTGGGCGAGGGCCTCGGTGTGATATTCATTGGCCGAGGCGTACAGGCCCTTGAGCTGGCTGGCGGAGTGCAGGTTGCCGAAGGCCATGCGGAGCGCTATCGGGTTGCGGATGGTGTCCCGCCCCGGGTTCTCCGCGAGCCAGCGGGAGAACGTCCGCTTTCCGCTGGCAGTCAGTGCGTACGGCTGGCTCATCCGCGGGCCCGGCTTGCCGAGCCGCACAAAACCTCGCTCAGCCAGCACCGGCAACTCGCGGTACACCTGACTGCGGGTCATCGACCAGTACGGCGCCAGACGGCGCTCAGCGGCGGCCATCAACTGACCGCCTGTCATCGGGCCCTCGTGGAGGAGGCCGAGCAGGGCCGCCGCCGTAGGGTTGACTCCGGAATCCGCCATGCCCACTACGCTGCCACTTTGCGCACGCGGCGTCCAGGATTTGCCGGTTTGCCACCCGACAGGACTTCCTAAGTGCACTGTCGGCCACAGACTGTCCGTTGAGGACTATCGATGGATTGCGACATCCGGGCACCCGCCGGCGGCGTCACGCGCGCCGCCGGCGGTCCTCGCCGGTCAGCCCATGTGGGGGTACGTGTGGTCGGTCGGCGGCACGAAGGTCTCCTTGATCGTCCGCGGGGAGATCCAGCGGACCAGGTTGAGCCAGGAGCCCGCCTTGTCGTTGGTGCCGCTGGCGCGGGCGCCACCGAAGGGCTGCTGCCCGACCACCGCGCCGGTCGGCTTGTCGTTGATGTAGAAGTTGCCAGCCGCGTACCGCATCCGCTCGCCGACCGACTCGACGACCCGGCGATCGGTGGCGAACACCGAGCCGGTCAGCGCGTACGGGGCGATCGACTCGGCCTGTGCGACCACCTCGTCGAAACGGGCGTCGTCGAACACGTGCACGCCCAGGATCGGCCCGAAGTACTCGGTGGTGAAGGTCTCGTGGGCGGCGTCGCCGCACTCGAAGAGCGTCGGTCGCACGAAGTAGCCGACCGAGTCGTCGGCGGTGCCACCGGCCAGCACCCGGCAGCTGTCGTCGCCGGCGATCAGCTCCAGCGCCGCAGTGTGCCGGGCGAACGCCTTGTCGTCGATCACGGCGCCACCGAAGTTGCTGAAGTCGGCCACGTCACCGTAGGTCAGCGACTCGACGGTCGCGGCCAGGCGGTCCCGCAGGCCACCCTCCCAGATCGAGCGCGGCACGTACGCCCGGGAGGCCGCCGAGCACTTCTGACCCTGGTACTCGTACGCGCCGCGGATCAGCGCGGTGTGCAGGGCGTCCACGTCGGCGCTGGTGTGCGCGACGACGAAGTCCTTGCCGCCGGTCTCGCCGACCAGACGCGGGTAGCCCCGGTAACGGGCGATGTTGTCGCCCACGGTCCGCCACAACTGCTGGAAGACCTTCGTCGAACCGGTGAAGTGGATGCCGGCCAGATCCGGGTCGGCGAGCACGACATCGGAGACCTCCTCGCCCCGGCCGGTGACCATGTTGATCACACCGGGCGGCAGGCCGGCGGCCTCGAACAGCCGCATGGTGAAGTGCGCGGCGAACTGCTGGGTCGGGCCCGGCTTCCAGACCACCGTGTTGCCCAGCAGAGCGGGCGCCGACGGCAGGTTACCGGCGATGGCGGTGAAGTTGAACGGGGTGACCGCGTAGACGAAGCCCTCCAGCGGGCGGTGGTCGAAGCGGTTCCAGACGCCGGGCGAGGACGCCGGCTGCTCCTCGAGCAGACGACGCGCGAAGTGCACGTTGAACCGCAGGAAGTCGATGAACTCGCACGCCGCGTCGATCTCCGCCTGGATCGCGGTCTTCGACTGGCCGAGCATGGTGGCGGCGTTGAGGGTGTCGCGCCAGGGCCCGGCGAGCAGCTCGGCGGCGCGCAGGAAGATCGCGGCACGCTCCTCGAAGGGCAGCGCCCGCCACATCGGCGCGGCGTCCTTCGCCGCCTTGGTCGCGGCACGCGCGTCGTCGTGGGTGGCGTGCGCGGTCACCCCCAGCACGTGGGCGTGCTTGTGCGGCTGCACCACGTTGATCGGGTCGCCACCGGCCATCCGCTGCTCACCGCCGATGGTCATCGGCAGGTCGATGCGCTCGGCGGCGAGCTCGGTCAGCCGCCGCTGGAGCCGGTCCCGGTCGGGGCTGCCCGGCTCGTAGTTGCGAACCGGCTCGTTGCGCGGCTCGGGAACGGAGAACACGGCATCCATCAAGGCTCCTGGCGATCTCGACAGCGGTGGCGAAACCGGACCCGCGGGCACCGACCGGACGGCCGGACACCGGACGCCGCCCGGGAGACCGAGCAGCGGCGGGACCTCCCGTGATTCTCCCACGACACCCCGCACGACCCGCCTCCGCCACCGCCCTACGCCAAGGACCGCCCCACCCCTCCTCCCCTTACCGACCGGTCTCGATCCGACGATCCCCCGCAGGTCGGGCCGACACCTCGCCCCCGGTATGGCACCCCTGGGCGCCGCCATGCGGGGAAGCTGCCCGTCGAGCCCGGCTGAGCCGTGTCCCACCCGGCCGTCCCGGGGCGGCGGACGGCCCAACGGGCCCGCGTACCCTGAATGGTCGGTGACCTGCCGCCTCGAAGGGGAGACGATGACCAAGCAGCCAGGCCGCGTCCCGGCCGCCGAGTCGGACGAGCCGGCGGTCGACACGGCCAGCACCGACAGCCGACCGCTGCCCGCGCCCGGCGCGGCAGTGCTCGCACTGCTGGCGCTCGGGTGGCTGGCCGCCATGCTCTGGTCCACCCGGGAGGCGATCGCCTCGGCGGCGGCCGGCGTCACCGCGATCAGTCTCTCCGCGTTCGCCCTGCCCGGCGTGATCTCAGCCGCGCTGGTGGCCGGGGCGGCCGTCGCGCTGGCCGGCGGCAACCTGCTGGCCCGCCGTTACGGCGACTGGGCCACCCTGCGCTTCGCCGGCGCGATCGGCGGCGGAATGCTGGTCGGGCTCGCTGCCGCGGTGGCCATCAACCTCACCTACTTCGACACGTCCACCACCAACGTGATCGCCGGCACCACGGCCGCCGCCGCGATCATCGGGGGCGCGCTGGCCGCCGCGCGGACCGCACCGGCGATCGGTGCGGTGGTCACCGCCGCGCTGGGCACGCTGATCTTCGTGGTCGCGTTCAGCCGCGCCCGGGACCCGCTCTTCGACCTCTTCGGCGCCGGCGACAGCCAAGAATCGTTGATCAACGCGGCCAAGTGGGTGTCCCGTACCGAATCGCTCGTCGCCGGGCTGCTGGCCGGGCTCCTGGCCTTCGGCTACCTGACCTGGGCCCGGCGTCGAGCCGTCCGCCGCGACCCCGGAACCCCGGCGTTGCGCTGGCCGGCGTACCTGCTCGCCGGGGCCGGCCCGGGGCTCCTCCTGCTGCTCGCCGAGGTGATCATCCGGATCGGTGGCCGGTCGCTGCTCGACCTCGCCAGCGCGCTCAGCGAGGCGGACGCGGTGGCGCAGACCTCGCTGGGCACCTCGCGGGTGGACAACGGCATCTGGGTGCTCTTCGTGGGGGCGTTGACCGCGCTCATCGCGTTCGGCCGCACGCTCAGCCCCGCCCAGAGCGACGACGACGAGCCAGCCGCCGACCCCCGCCCAGCCGCCGACCAGGTCGACCCGGAGGACGACAAGCCGGGCTACGCCGAGGCGTTCGACGCGGACCCGGCCGAGGCGTTCGACGGCGGCGCAGCTGAGACCGCCAACGCCGACTCGACGAAGGCGGACCCGGCCCGCTGACGCCGAGTGGTGTCCGGCTCCGGCTGCCGGTGTCCGGCTGCCGCCAGGGCGGTGTCTCGCTGCGGCCGGTGGCCGGGGCGGGTGGCCGGCTCAGTCGGCGGTGTCAAGGTTCGGCTC
Source organism: Micromonospora violae (assembly GCF_004217135.1). Taxonomy (NCBI): domain Bacteria; kingdom Bacillati; phylum Actinomycetota; class Actinomycetes; order Micromonosporales; family Micromonosporaceae; genus Micromonospora; species Micromonospora violae. The sequence continues at coordinate 6,693,138 of NZ_SHKK01000001.1, read as the reverse complement.
AGTCGGCCGCGCGGAGCACCTGGTCCAGCTCCGTCACGTCGTACCACTCCAGCTCGTGGTCCTCGGCGCCATCGACGGTGAACTGGGCGTCGGGGTCACCAGCGGCCGCCTCGGCCACCACGTCCGCCGCCGCGCCAACCTCCTCGGCCGCGTCCGCGCCGTCCACATGGATGGCCGCGACAGCGCCCACCGGCACAGCGTCGGTCAACATCACGGTGCTGGAGCCCAGCTCACCGTCGCCGCGTCCGATCGCGCCCGACGGCAGGTCGACGGAGACGACGACGCGACGGCGGGGAGCGGTCGGGTCGGCCCGGAGCAGGTGCAGGGCGTCCTGGGCAGCCCGGGTGAACGCCACGTACTCCAACTCCTCCTCATCGCCCTCGGCGTACCACTCGCGCAGCGCCGGGGTCACGGCGTGCGCCTCACCGGCGGCGAGGCCCTCCTCCCGCAGCCGGGCCAGCATCGGTACGGTCGCCGGCACGTACACCCGGACAAGCTCGTCGGTCACCGGTTGTCTCCCCCGCATCGTCCTCCACCGGCGGCCGCCGGCACGGGCGCAGATCATGCCGCACGCCGTGACCGTCATACACCCCACCTCCGGTCGGAGGAAGTTCCCAGCCGGTGTGTCCCGCACGGTCAACCCGCCACCGGCCCGGTCCGGCGCTGGGCGGACAGGGCTGTCGGTGGCAAACTGAGCCAAACGACGTCAACCCCGGGAGTTTCTGTGGAGCCGAGGTTCCTGCTGCTCTCCGACGTGGCGACCGAGCTCAACGTGTCGGATTCGCAGGTCTACCACATGGTGCGCAGCGGCGAACTGCCGGCGATCAAGATCGGCGGGCGCGGCCAGTGGCGCGTCGAACGCGCCCGGCTGGAAGAGTACATAGCGCGCAAGTACGACGAGACCGCCGACTGGGTGCAGAGCAACCCGCTGATCGACCGCGACCCGGAGTAGAGGTCCCGCGCAGCCCGTCCTGCACGGCCCGTCCTGTCCGGCCCGTCCTGCCCGGCCCACCCTGTACGGCCCGTCCGGCCCGGCGAGGGGCGCGCACGAGCATGATCCACTCGGCTTTACGGAAGTCGGGGTATCAAGCTCGCCGGGATACCGCGTTATCAAGAAACCCGAGTGGATCACCTGCTTGTCGGGCGACGGCTGCCACGAAGCCATTGACCGAGGCAATTCTGTCGTCCAGAATCGAGCCTGCCGGAGGCAAACGAAGGTAAACGCAAGATCCTGGGGGCAATGATGAGCGGAGCGCGACCCGGTCCTTCCCGACCACCCGTGCGGCTGCGCCCCGTCCCGCCCTTTGACCCGCCGTACGTCGACGAGACCGACGAGTCGTACTGGCAGGCACCGACCGACGGTCAGCTCGCCCTCGACCTGTTCGCCTCCACCCGACCCAGCCCCGTCCGACCCAACCCCGTCCGACCGCCGGAGCGGCGAGCAGCCCTGCGCCCGGTGCCCACCCGGTCCACCGCCACCCACCCGGTCGCGTCGTTGCCGCTGGCGACCGCCCCGGAAACCACCCGAGCCGCGCACCGCTTCGTCGGCACCTGCCTGGAAGTGATCAACGGTTACCGCTCACCAACCCAGGTACGAGCGCTGCTCGACCCGGCCCGAGCGGGCGACCTGCTTTCCGAACTCGCCCGCGCATCCGGCCGGGCCGGGACATCTCGCCGCCGCAGCGGCCGGCCACAGGTCCGGTTGCTACGCCTGCGAGTCTGCGAACCCCGGGAGACCGCGGTGGAGGCGGCAGCCGTCCTCACCGGCGCGGGCGGCCGAAGCTGGGCAATGGCGTTACGCATTGAGCATCGCCGGGGCCGTTGGCTCTGCACCGCCCTACACGTGCTCTGACCACCCCGGTCGATCCCCAACCCCGCCCACACCGGCCGGCCCCGAGGCGAGCACCCGGGCCAGGCCAGGTTAGGGCGAGCACCCCCCGAACAAGGCCAGGGCACGCACCCCGACCCGAGCCAGACCAGGCAAACGCGAGCACCCGCCGGGCCGGGCCAGCCCGGCCGACGCCGAACCACCCAGAGCACGCCGAGCCAGGGGCGGCCCACGCCGGGCCACACCGGCCCGGCCACGCCGGGGCAACCACGCCGGGGCCAGGACCAAACCGGACCGGACCAAGGCCGGGCCGGACCGGCCGACGCCGAACTGAGCCAGACAACGACCGGGCAGGGCCACACCGGGCTGGATAGGGTGATCCACTCGGGTTTCAGGAAACCGGGTTGTCCGGCCGGCGGGGATGGCCCGCTTTCCTGAAAGGCGAGTGGATCATCGGGGTGGGCCGCGGGAAACGCGCCGAGGTGGGCGGTTTGTCCGCCGGGCAGGGCTGGAAGACAGCGACGGGCCCCGGCCTGGTCGGCCGGGACCCGTCGCTCAGAGGCTGTCGCTCAGTTGCCGCCGTTGGGGGCGCCGTGGCAGCGCTTGTACTTGCGGCCCGAGCCGCACGGGCACGGCGCGTTGCGGGACGGCCCGTTGCTCGCGTCCGCCTGGTTCGCTGCCGGTCGACGGGCGGCCGACGCGACAGCCGGGCCGCGCAGCCCGGTCGCCGGCCGCTGCGGGGCGGACGGCGCGCTCTGCCCCGGTGCCGCCGGGGCACCCGGAGCCGGGCGGCCCACACCGAGCGCTGGCGCCTGCTGCTCGGCCTGCTCCACCGCGATCGCGCCGGGGCTGGACTCTCCGTCGATGGTCGGCGCGGAGTATTGCAGGCCCTGCCGCTGCGGTGCCTGGTTGAGGCCCTTGGCCCGGATCTCCACCGGCTTGTCGAGCAGCGTGACCTCGTCGGCCCCCGCCTCCGGCTCCGGCTCGGTCACCTGGACGTCAATGTTGTAGAGGAAACCGACGGTCTCCTCCTTGATGCCGTCCATCATGGTGGCGAACATGTCGAAGCCCTCGCGCTGGTATTCCACCACCGGGTCGCGCTGGGCGTACGCCCGGAGGTTGATGCCCTCCTGGAGGTAGTCCATCTCGTAGAGGTGCTCACGCCACTTGCGGTCGATGACCTGGAGCAGCACCATCCGCTCGAGTTGGCGTACGCCCTCGGTGCCGAGTTGCTCCTCGCGCCGGTCGTACGCGGCGTTGGCGTCCTCCTTGAGCCGGGCGACCAGGAAGTCGGCGTCCATGCCGGCCCGGGAGCCGCCGGCCTCCTCCTCCAACTCCTCGATCGTCACGCCGACCGGGTAGAGCTGCTTGAGGCTGGACCAGAGCTGCTCAAGGTCCCAGTCTTCGCCGTAGCCTTCGGAGGTGGCCCCCCGCACGTACGCCTCGACGGTGTCGTCGATCATGTTGCGGACCTGGTCGGAGAGGTCTTCACCGTTGAGCACGCGGAGCCGCTCGGCGTAGATGACCTGGCGCTGCTTGTTGAGCACCTCGTCGTACTTGAGCACGTTCTTACGGATCTCGGCGTTCTGACCCTCGATCTGGGCCTGGGCGCTCTTGATCTGCCGGGTGACCATCTTCGACTCGATGGGCACGTCCTCCGGGATGTTGAAGCGCTCCATCACCGCCTCGACGGCGCCGGCCCGGAAGCGCCGCATCAGCTCGTCCTGCAGGGACAGGTAGAAACGGGACTCGCCCGGGTCACCCTGCCGGCCGGCGCGACCGCGCAGCTGGTTGTCGATCCGCCGGGACTCGTGCCGTTCGGTGCCCAGCACGTAGAGGCCACCGGCGGCGGCGACCTCGTCCGCTTCGGCGTCGCAGGCCTGCTTCCAGGTGGGCAGGACCTCCTCCATCGCCTTGGCGTACTCTTCCTCGTTCTCCAGCGGGTCGAGGCCGCGCTGGCGCAGCTCGTTCGCGGCGAGGAACTCGGCGTTGCCGCCGAGCAGGATGTCGGTGCCGCGGCCGGCCATGTTGGTCGCCACGGTGACCGCGCCCTTACGCCCGGCCTGGGCGACGATCTCGGCTTCCCGCGCGTGGAACTTGGCGTTCAGCACGTTGTGCGGGATGCCGCGGCGGCGCAGCAGCTGGGAGAGGATCTCGGAGTTTTCCACCGACACGGTGCCCACCAGCACCGGCTGGCCCATCTGGTGCCGCTCGGCGATGTCCTCGATGACGGCGTTGAACTTGGCCTTTTCCGTCTTGTAGATGACGTCCGGCCGGTCCTCGCGAACCATCGGGCGGTGGGTCGGGATCGTCACGACACCGACCTTGTAGACCTTGTTGAACTCGCTCGCCTCGGTCTGCGCCGTACCGGTCATCCCGGACAGCTTCTCGTAGAGGCGGAAGTAGTTCTGGAGGGTGATGGTGGCCAGGGTCTGGTTCTCCTGCTTGATCTCCACCCCCTCCTTGGCCTCGATCGCCTGGTGCATGCCCTCGTTGTAGCGGCGGCCGTGCAGGATGCGACCGGTGAACTCGTCGACGATCAGGACCTCGCCGTCGCTGACGATGTAGTCCTTGTCGCGCTTGTAGAGCTCCTTGGCCTTGATGGCGTTGTTGAGGTAGCCGACCAGCGGAGTGTTCACCGACTCGTAGAGGTTGTCGATGCCGAGCCGGTCCTCGACCTTGGCGACGCCCCGCTCGGTCACCGCGATGGTGCGCTTGGAGTGGTCGACCTCGTAGTCGCCCTCGCCGTCGGTGCCGGGCTGGAGCCGGGCCACCACGCCGGCGAACTCGCCGTACCAGCGGGCGGAGTGCTCGGCCGGGCCGGAGATGATCAGCGGGGTGCGGGCCTCGTCGATCAGGATGGAGTCGACCTCGTCGACCACCGCGAAGTTGTGCCCACGCTGCACCAGCTCGTCCTTCGACCACGCCATGTTGTCGCGCAGGTAGTCGAAGCCGAACTCGTTGTTGGTGCCGTAGGTGATGTCGCACTCGTAGGCGGCCTTGTGCTCGCTGGCCGGCCGGTTGGGCAGCACCACGCCGACGGTCAGCCCGAGGAACTGGTGCACCCGGCCCATCCACGCCGCGTCACGTTGGGCGAGGTAGTCGTTGACCGTGATCACGTGGACGCCCTTGCCGGAGAGCGCGTTGAGGTAGACGGCCATGACCGAGGTCAGCGTCTTGCCCTCACCGGTCTTCATCTCGGCGATGTTGCCGAAGTGCAGCGCCGCGCCGCCCATCACCTGGACGTCGTACGGGCGCTGGCCCAGCACGCGGGCCGCCGCCTCGCGGGCCACCGCGAACGCCTCCGGCAGCAGATCATCGAGGGTTTCGCCCTCGTCGAGCCGCTCCCGGAACTGTTCGGTCATGCCCGCCAGTTCCTCGTCGGTGAGGTTGACGTAGTCGTCCTCGATCGAGCTAACGGCGGCGGCGATGGCCTTGAGCCGGCGCACCATTCGGCCCTCGCCCGCGTTAAGGACCTTTTCCAGAATCGACACGGATCAACGCTCCCCTAGACAGTCTCGAACCATCGTAGGCGCTCCATCGGCGCGATGGTCACTGGTGGCGGTGCCCGACCCCGCCGAACCCGACATAATTCACGTCCTACACACGCCCCAGACGTTATCCGGTTACGCCGTAGGCGAACGCTACGGCAGGATGCACGAGTGGAGCCCGTGGAGATCATCGAGGACGGCGTCCTGCTGCGGCCCTGGCGAGAGGCGGATGCCGAGGCCGTACACCGTGCCTGCCAGGACCCCGACATTCAGCGCTGGACCACCGTACCGCGCCCATACCGGCCGGAACACGCGCACGGATTTGTCACCGGGATGAGCCGGAAGTCCTGGGCCGAGGGCACCGGCGCCCCGTTCGCGGTGTGCGACCCGGGCACCGGGGAGCTGCTGGGTTCCTGCGGGCTGATCTCGATCGACGAGGACGGCACCGGTGAGGTCGGCTACTGGACGGCTCCCTGGGCGCGTGGTCGGGGCGTGATGGTCCGGGCCACCCGGGCGGTGGCCCGCTGGTCCTTCGACAGCCTCGGGCTTCGTCGGCTCATCTGGCAGGCCGAGGTGGGCAATCACGCCTCCCGGCTGGTGGCCCTGCGGGCCGGTTTCCGGGTCGACGGCCGGTTGCGGCTGGCCAACCCGGCGTCGCCCGGCAGCGCGGACGGCTGGATCGGCTCGCTGTTGCCCGGCGAGGTGCCGCCCGCCGGGTCGACCGGTCCGGCCGGACCAGGCACCCTCGTCGCACGGCGGGCCGCCGTCTTCGGCCGCCCGCAGCCCGTCCTGTTCGCCACGACCGAGGTGGGCGAGCTGCGGCTGCGGCCCATGGAGGCGCAGGACCTGGACGCCGTGGTGCAGACCTGCCAGGACCCGGAGACCATCCGCTGGACGAACGTGCCGGACCCGTACACCCGCGCCGACGCGCAGGGCTACCAGTCGTACGGCCGGGACGCCTGGGCTCGGGGGGACGCCGCCTGCTTCGTGATCGCCGACCCCGACGACAGCTACGCGGGCACCATCGACCTGCGGCTCTCCCCGGCCGACCCGCTGCTGGCCGACGTGGGGTTCATGACCACGCCCGACACCCGTGGTCGCGGCTACATGACGGCCGCGCTGCTCGCGCTGAGCGCCTGGGGTTTCACCGCGCTGGGCCTGGCCCGGGTCGAGTGGAAGGCGAACGTCGGCAACGACGCCTCCCGTCGGGTGGCGGAGAAGGCCGGCTTCTCGTTCGAGGGAACCGCCCGCGGTGGGGTGCAGCACCGGGGCGAACGAGCCGACGCGTGGGTGGCCGCTCTGCTCGCCGGAGACCTGCGGTGAGCCTCCCGCAGGTGATCGAGGCTTACGGGGTGCGGCTGCGCCCGTTCCGCGCCGACGACACCGCGGACGTGGTCGACGGGTTGGCCGACCCGGTCAGCCAACGCTTCATGACAGGCCCGCCGACGCCGTACACCGAGAACGACGCCCGCTGGTGGATCGACGTCGGCGCCCCGGCGGCCTGGACCGGCGGCGGGGCCGCGTACGCCATCGCGGACCCAGCCACGGACCGACTGCTGGGCATGGTGGCTCTCAACAATCTGGCGCCCGCCCGAGGTCAGGCCGGAATCGGCTATTGGGTACGCCCTGCGGCGCGCGGACTTGGGGTCGCCACGGCGGGCACCCGCGCGCTGAGCGATCACGTCCTCGCGAACGGGACCGCCCGACTGGAGTTGCTGACCCACCCGGAGAACACGCCCAGCCAGCGGGTCGCGCTCGCCGCCGGCTTCCGCTACGAAGGGCTGCGCCGATCGGCCACTGCGGACCGGAAAGCGGAGCGCCATGACCTGCTGGCCTGGGTACGACTCGCCGGTGATCCGCCCGGCCCGGCCGCCCGGCTGCTGCCCGACCTGCCCGACGGCGTGCTCACCGACGAGGTGGTGACGCTGCGTCGGCGCGGCCCGGACGACGCGGAGATGATGTACGCGCTGCACAGCCGGCCGGAGACGGTGGCGAACCAGGCGCCGCCGGTACCCCCGACGCGGGAGTCCATCGCACGGCGCTGCCGGCTCGCCGAGAGCGCCTGGCTGACCGGTGACCTTGCCGGGCTCCTGATCATCGACGCGGCCACGGGCGAGCGGGCGGGTAGTTGCGGGCTGTCGTACACCGATGTGGCCGCCGGTGAGGCGTCGGTGGGCTACGCGCTGCTGCCCGAGTGGCGCGGCCGGGGGTACGCCACCCGTGCGCTGCGGCTGCTCGTCGACTGGGCGTTCGGGCCGGTCGGCGTGGCTCGGCTGACCGCCGGCACGGTGCCGGAGAACACCGCGTCGCACCGGGTGCTGGAACGGGTCGGGTTCCAGCGCGAGGGCCTGCAACGGGGCCGGCTGCCCGGGCTGGCCGGCGTCCGGCTGGACGACCTGACGTTCGCGCTGCTCCCCGCCGACCTCCGTTGACAGATCATGGAGTTGTGGTGGGCGTTCCCACCACAACTCCATGATCGATGCGAGGGCTACCGGTCAGGTGGCGAGGGAGATGATGCCGTAGTCGTAGGCGTGGCGTCGGTAGACGACGCTGGGACGGCCGGACTCCTTGTCCTGGAACAGGTAGAAGTCGTGGCCGACCAGTTCCATCTCGAACAGCGCGTCGTCGATCGTCATCGGCTCCGCCGGGTGCACCTTCTCCCGGGCGATGTGCCACGGCTGGTCGTCGTGCTCCTCTTCGACCCGTTCCGCGATGGCGGTGCCGGCGCGGGCGCCGTCGCCCGGCGCGCTCAGCGCGGGAGACACCAGGTCCGCGACGGGCAGGCCCGCGGTGGCCTCGGCGACGGAGATCGGGGCGTGCCGGCCCCGGTGTACGCGACGGCGGTCGGCCGCGCGGCGCAGCCGGGTGTCGAGCTTCGCGATGGCCGCGTCGAGCGCGCTGTAGAAGTCGTTTGTGCAGGCCTCGGCCCGGATCACCGGACCCCGGGAAACGCAGGTGATCTCCACCCGCTGGCAGTGGTCGGCCTGGCGCGGATTGCGCTCGTGAAACAGCTCGACATCGACACGAATGAGTTTGTGATCGTAGCGTTCGATCTTTGCGAGTTTCTCGGCTACGTGCACCCGGTAATGGTCCGGCACTTCGACGTTTCGGCCCTTGACCACGATGTCCACGTGACCTCCCTTTTTCGGACGGTCTTCGATCCGGTTAGCCCGGTCGCGCGCCCTGGGGAGACCCGCTGGCGTCGACCGGTTGGTACGGCTACGCCTCCTCTCACCGCCGGGGGCGGGTGGAACGAACCTCCTACCCCCGACAGCGAAACGCTAACTCCTGTTCGCCCGGCAGTCACCCCAAGTTGCCGAGACGGCCCAGAATTTTTCGCAGCTCATACACCAACGGGTGAAACGGAAACACAGTCGGTTACAACTGGCGTCTTTTCTCGGTCGCCGCGAGCACCGCGGCAACACCCGGCGCCCATCCCGCAGTGGTCAGCACCCGGCTCGCGGCGGCGAGGGTCACGCCGGTGGTGACGATGTCGTCGAGCAGCACCACGACCGGTGCCGCGCTCGCGCCACGGCCCCGGTTCGGCCCGGTCGAGCGGGGCTGGAAGGCCGCCTCGGCCGCCGCCGCCCGCCCGGCACTGTCCAGGGTGAGCGAGTCGGGCCGGGGCAGCGCCCGCAGCGGGCGGCGCACCCGTACCGACCAACCGCCCCGGTTGAGCCGGGCCGCGCAGTGCCGGGCCAGCCGGTCGAGGTGGTCCCCGTACCGGGACCGGGCCGCCGCCGCGGTGTCCGGGACCGGAACCAGCGCCAGCGGACGCGCCTCGCCGACGGCGGCCGCGACGACCTCGGCCAGCAGGGCGCCGAGCGGGCGGGCCAACCCGTGCCGGCCGTCTTCCTTGTACGCCAGCAGCGCCGCACGCAGCGGACCCGCGTACGGGCCGAGTGCGACGCAGGACGGCAGGCCCGGCGGGGCGGGACTGGGGCGGACCGCCCGGGGCCGCAATTCGTCCAGCGCCGCGACGCAGGCGGGGCAGACCCCGTGCCGTAGGCCGGGTCGGCGCTCCCGACAACCGGCGCAGTCGGCGGGCAGCACCAGGTCGGCGAGATCCGCCCAGAGCCCGCTCACCGGATCAGTAGAGGAAGAACGGCGCAGACGGGTTACTCGGGCGCACGCCGGCCGGCACCGGGGCGATGTCGCGTACCCGCTTGGGCTCGATCCGTTCGAACGGGCTGCTGCGGTAGGCCACACCGTTCGCCTCGTACATGTAGGCCCCGCTGGGCGCCCGCACGCTGCGGTTGGTCGGGTACGCGGCCAGGTGGTTGACCTTGGCGCCGAGGTCGGTCCTCAGCGGCGTCTCCAGGGCGCCGTCGACACTGATCTCGTAGATCGCCGGCTGGCCGACCGACCCCGCCACCACCAGCTGGTCCTCTCTGCCCCAGTCGACCGCCGTGGGGTGGGTCAGCGAGGTGACCAACTCCCGGGACGGGCCGATGGAGACCCCGCTGCCGTCGAGGTTGACCGCGGCGACGTAGAGACGGCCGCCGGCGATCAGCGCGACCCGCTGGCCGTCCAACGCGGCGGCCACCGCGGTGACCTCGGTGGAGGGCAGGTTGAGCGGCACCGGAAACATCCGGGCCTGCTCATCGAACCGGTAGAGCCGCCCGTCGGCCACCACGAGGCCGCGGCCGGGGCGGGAGTCGGCGGTACGCAGCCAGACCGGCCGGCTGATCGAGGAGTACTCGGTGCCGCTGCGGCTGAGCACGGAGACCGGGTCGGCACCCGCGCCCACGGCGAGTCGGTACCGGTTCTTGCTGCTGCCGGTGACCACCAACGCGGCGAGGATCCGCCGGTCCTTGGCCAGCCCGAGGCCGGCGGAGACGACGTTGCGGTTGACCTCGGGGGCCAACGGCACCGTGCCGCTGAGCTCGCCGTCGAAGTCGAGTGGGTGGATCGCGCCGTCGTACACGCCGAACCGCTGTGGGTTGGCGACATACGGGTAGAGCACCGCGGAGGCTCGCCGCTCGCTCAGGTCCACAACGGGTTGCGCGTTGTTGCGGATCTTCAACTCCAGCTTGCCGGGCAGATCACCCAGCGACCAGGCGATCTGCGTGATCAGCTGGTCGATCCCGTTCTGGTCGTCACCGGACATGTCCAGGTTGACCTCCCACCGACCGTTCCCGCCGGTGGCGTTGTTGATCAACTCGGTGCGGTCCGGCAGCCCGACGACTGCCGGGCGCAGCCACTCGGAGGGGCCGCCGACCAGCCACTTCAGCACCTCGTTGACCTGTCGCTCGACCGGCACCGCCTGCGGCCGGTACCGCTGGTCGGGCACCAGGCGGGTGCGGTCCGAACTCCAGAAGTAGACCGTCTCGTCCTGGTAGTACTGGCGAAGGGCGGTGTCAGTGAGCAGCAGCACGTTGGGTGGGTTGATGACGTACAGGCCGGCCCGATCATCGTTGACGCCGCCGTTGAACGACGCGCTGCGCAGACCGAACTCGTACTCCGTCTCGGTCGCCACGGGCGGAGCCAGGGTGCCGTTGGCCCGCAGCACACCGATCTGCTGCACGGCGATCTTCACGGTCGTGGTCGAGTCGCTGTTGAGGGTGTAGACCGCCAAGCGCAGCCGGATCACGTTCAACGCGACCTCGCTGCCCTTCTTCTCCTGTAGGCGGGTCTTGTCCTCCGGGGCGATGAACGCCTTGACCCGCTCGTACGCCCGATCCGGCTCACCGGCTGCGGCGGACAGGAAGTTGCGGACGAACGCCTCGTTGACGCTGCCGCTGGCCGTCCGCGTCGGTGGCTCGCTGCCCCGGCTGATCACGCCGGCCTCGGCCGCGGCACCGCCCTTTCCGTCCACCCGCACGTCGGATGCCGCCGGGATGCCGCAGCCGGCGCCGAGCAGCACCATCACGGCGAGGGTTCCGAGCAAGGGGGGCCGTCTCACGAGCGCACCTCCGTCCGCTGCCCGTCCCCGGCCGGGGCCGGGCCGATCGCCAATGCCCCGCCGGTGCCGGGACCGATGGCCAGTGGGCCATTGTCGCGGGGGCCGCCGAAGGGCAGCGCGGCGTCGGCCGGCACCAGCCGCAGCGGCGAGGTGGTCAGCCGATCGCCCGCCCGGGCCGGCAGGGTGAGCCGGAACTGCGCGCCCTGCCCGGGTGCGCCCCACGCCTCCAGCCAGCCGCCGTGCAACCGGGCGTCCTCCAGGCTGATCGACAGGCCCAGCCCGGTGCCCCCGGTCTGCCGGGCCCGGGACGGGTCCGCCCGCCAGAACCGGTTGAACACCAACTTCTCCTCGCCCGGCTTCAACCCCACACCGTGATCGCGGACGGTGATCGCCACGGCCGTCTCGTCGATGCCGAGGGTGATCAGCACCGGGCGGGCCTCACCGTGTTCGACGGCGTTGCCGACCAGGTTGCGCAGCACCCGCTCGACCCGGCGCGGGTCGACCTCGGCGATCACCGGCGTGCCCGGCAGGTCGAGTTCGATCGGTACGCCCACCCGCTCGGCCAGGCCAGCCAGCCGGTCGACCACCCGGTGCACCACCGGCACCAGGTCGGTCGGCTCCGAATCGAGCATGGCGAAACCCGCGTCGAACCGACTGATCTCCAGCAGGTCGGTGAGCAGCTCCTCGAATCGATCCAGCTCGGCCTGGAGCAGTTCGGCGCTGCGGGCCACCGCCGGGTCGAACTCGTCGCGCTCGGCGAAGATCAGGTCGGCGGCCATCCGGACCGTGGTCAGCGGGGTACGCAGCTCGTGGGAGACGTCGGAGGTGAAGCGGCGCTGCAAGCGGGACATCTCTTCCAGGCGCAGAATCTGCCGTTGCAGGTTGGTGGCCATCTGGTTGAACGACGCGGCGAGCAGGGCGAGGTCGTCCTCGCCGTTGACCACCATCCGCTGGTCGAGCAGGCCCGCGGAGAGCCGCTGGGCGGTCCGTGCGGCGACCCGGACCGGGTTGACCACCAGTCGGGTGACCAGCGCCGCGAGCAACCCGAGCAGGATCACCAGCGCGACCCCGGTGGCCACCACTGTGGCTCGGGCGTCGGCGGCGGTGACGTCCTGCCGGCCCAGCGGCACCAGATAGTAGAGCTCGATCTGGCCGAACCGGGTGGGCACCGGCGAGCCGTACACCAGGTATTTGGTGGTCTCGCCGGTGAGCCGCCCGGTGCGGATCTGGCTGGCCACCTTGCCGTCGGCGATCGCGGCCCGCAGCTCGGGGCTGATCAGCGGCTGGACGTTCACGGACGGGGAGGTGCGCGTCTGGATGTCGGTGGGATAGTCGTCGGCGGTGATCGCCACCACCACGCCGCTGGTCTGCTGGGGGTCGCCGCCGGCCAGGTAGTTGACCGTGCCGTCGATGGTCTCCTGAAGCTGCGCCTCCTGCGCCTGCCCGTAGAAGGAGACCTGCTTGGCCGCGTAGCTGGCACCGCTGGTCACCCGCTGCCGGACGTCGCTGCGCGCGCTGTCCAGCAGGATGGTGGTGATCTTGTCAGCGATCAGGAACGCGAATCCACCGACCAGCAGGCTGGACGCGACCAACGTGATGGTCACCACCCGGACCTGGAGCGAGCGGCGCCAGGTCTGGTGCGCCCGGCCCACCATCCGGGCGACCCGGCCGCTCACCGCACGCCAGAACTCCCCGCCGGCGCTGAGCCGGCGGGCAGTCGTACTCGGGGAGGGTGGGGGCGACGAGGTCGACACAGTGCGACCAGGCTATCCGGTCCCCGCCTTGTAGCCCACGCCCCGCACGGTGAGGATGATTTCCGGGCGCTCCGGGTCCGGCTCGATCTTGGCCCGCAGCCGCTGGACGTGCACGTTGACCAGCCGGGTGTCGGCCGCGTGCCGGTAGCCCCAGACCTGCTCGAGCAGCACCTCGCGGGTGAAGACCTGACGCGGCTTACGGGCGAGCGCGACCAGCAGGTCGAACTCCAGCGGAGTCAGCTTCACCTCCTCGTCGTTGCGGCTCACCGTGTGCGCGGGCACGTCGATGGTGATCTGGTTGTCGGGCGGCCCGATGGTGAGCATCTCGGGGGCCACGTCCTCACCTCGACGCAGCCGGGCCCGCATCCGGGCCACCAACTCCTTGGGCTTGAACGGCTTGACCACGTAGTCGTCGGCGCCCGACTCCAGGCCGAGCACGACGTCCACGGTGTCGCTCTTGGCAGTCAGCATGACGATGGGCACGCCGGACTCCGCCCGGATCGACCGGGCCACGTCGATACCACTCATGCCGGGAAGCATCAGGTCAAGCAGCACGATATCGGGACGACTGTCGCGAAAAGCGGCCAACGCCCGCTCGCCGTCCGCCACAAAAGAGGGCAGGAAACCCTCACTGCGCAGCACGATGCCGAGCATCTCGGCGAGCGCGGGGTCGTCGTCGACCACCAGTACGCGGGCTCTCATGGGATTAATATTGCATCCTCATTCAGTTCGGTGGGACCGGCGTCCGCCGGTAACGCGTCGCGCCGCCCCATGATCCCCCTTTGGCACCACCCGGCGCCACCACAGGTTGGGCCGATCCGGGTGTCGCCATCCGGACGACGGTCAACCGAACAGCCCACGCCCCCAGTGATCCCCGCCGTCGCGCACCCCGGGCGGGCAGGCGAACAGCCCGCTGGAGACGTGCCGCAGATACTCGTTCATCACGTCGTGCCGCGCCAGCTGGGTCTGGATCGGCACGAACTGACGCCGTGGATCACGCTGGTAGGCGATGAAGAAGAGGCCCGCGTCGAGCCGGCCGAGGCCGTCCGAGCCGTCGACGAAGTTGTAGCCCCGGCGCAGCAGTTGGGCACCGCCGTTGCGGCTCGGGTGAGCGAGCGCGACATGGGCGTGCTCGGCGATCACCGGCTTCCCGTCCGCGCCCCGGGCGGCGAAGTCGGGCTCGTCGAACTCGTCGCCGCGACCCAGTGGCGCACCGCTGCCCTTGGTCCGGCCGACGATCTCCTCCTGCTCGGCGAGGGAGGTCCGATCCCAGGTCTCCACCAGCATCCGGATCTTGCGGGTGACCAGGTACGACCCTCCGACCATCCATTCTGGTCCGTCCTCCGGCTGCACCCACAGCTGGTCACGCAGCAGGGCGGTGTCCTCGGCCTTGAGGTTGGCCGTGCCGTCCTTGAACCCGAAGAGGTTGCGCGCGGTGGCCTGGTCCCGCGAGGTCGACGAGGTGCGGCCGAAGCCGAGCTGCGACCAGCGGACGCTCACCACGCCCATCCCGAGCCGGGCCAGGTTGCGGATTGCGTGCACCGCCACCTGCGGGTCGTTGGCGCAGGCCTGGACGCAGAGGTCGCCGCCGGAGAGCTGCGGCTGCAACGCGTCGCCGGGGAACTTCGGCAGCTCGGCCAGGGCGGCGGGCCGCCGGTCGGCGAGGCCGAAACGGTCCCGCCCGTCGGTGTCGCGAAACAGCGTCGGCCCGAAGCCGATCGTGAGGGTGAGCTGTGAGGGGGGCAGGCCGAGCGCTTCGCCAGTGTCGTCCGGTGGCGCCTCCGGCACCCCGCCGACCGCGCCCAGCACCCCGGCGTCGCGCCCGGCGGTCATCCGGGCGGCGGCGGCCGTCCACTCTTCGAGCAGTTCGACAAGTCGGGCCCGGTCCTTCGTGATCACGTCGAAGGCCACGAAGTGCAGCCGGTCCTGCGCCGGGGTGACGATCCCGGCCTGGTGCTCACCGTGGAACGGCACCGCCCCGGCCGGGTGGTCGCTCGCCGCGGCCGGGCCACGGGCGCCGTTCAGCAGCGCCCCGGCGCCGGCCGCCACGCCGGCGACCCCGGCCACGCCGGCGCCGGCCAGGGTGATCGCCCGGCGCCGGGTCAACCTGCTCCCGCTCATCGACTCGACTCTCTCTGTCGTCCGGTCATTTCGCGACGGCCGCGGCGACCTTGCTGATCGGCTCGGCGAGCGCGTTGATCCCGTCCGAAAGCTCCTTGAGCTCGGCCTTGCTCAGCGCGGTGTGCAGCTTCCACCCGTCGCCGTCGCGGTGCTTGCCGAGCAGGGCCTCGACGTTGGCGAACTCGCTGTCCAGCTGGGTGACCAGCTCCGGCGAGCGCTGCTGCAACGCCGGTCGCAGGGCGGACACGGCAGCCTTGGAACCGTCGAGGTTGGCGGCGAAGTCCCACAGGTCGGTGTGCGAGTAGCGGTCCTCCTCGCCGGTGATCTTGCCGCTGGCGACCTCGTCGAGCAGTTCCTTGGCACCGTTGGCGAGCTGGAGCGGGGAGAGCTTCTCGGCGTTCGCCTTGGCCACGATCTCCTTGACGTCGACCAGCAGGCGATCGGCGATCGGGCCGTCCCTGCTGATGTCACCGGACTGCCAGAGGTCCTTCTCGATCCGGTGGAAGCCGGTGAACTCCATCCCCTCCTCGATGACCTCCTCGCGGCCGTCGATTTTGGGGTCGAGGTCGCCGAAGATCTCGGCAACCGGCTCGATCCGCTCCCAGTAGGTCCGGGCGACCGGGTAGAGCGCCTTGGACTTCGCGACATCGCCGGCCTTGACCGCGGCGACGAACTCCTCGGTCTTGGCCAGCAGCGCGGCGGTCTGGCTCTTGACGTAGCGCTGGTAGTTGTCGGTGGCGTCACCCAGCGCGGCGTCGGCGGTGAGCGGCTGTGCCGACCCGCTGACCTTGAGCGCACCCCGGATGCCCTTGCCACTCATCCCTGGCTTGCAGGCCGTCTGGTAGGTGCCGGCCGGCAGCTCCACATGCAACTCGCGGCTCAGTCCGGGGGCGATGTTCTCCACCTCGCCCATCACGCGGTCGCCGTCGGCGTACACGTAGAACTCGGTAACCTTGGCGCCCGAGTTGGTGATCTTGAAGGTGGCGGTTCCGGCACTCAGGTCGGTCGAGCCGACCTCACAGGCGGTTTCGCTGGCCTTGACCACGATCGGGCCACCGGCGGCGGCCTGGTCACCCTTGCCGGAGTCGGAGCAGGCGGCCAGACCGGCCGTCGCCAGCACGCCGGCGGCGGCCAGCGCGAAGAACTGGGTGGTACGCATCTGGGCTGTCTCTCCTCGTGGGTCAGGCGCGCTGCGGCGTGGACGCCGCCTCGGCCTCGGCGCCGGTGTCGGCCCCGCGCTCGGTGACGGTGGTGATGGTCGCGGTGGGTGCCGGCTTACGTCGGGCCGGTCGCAGGAAGAGCAGGAGCACCGGTACGGCGTACCCGACCCAGGCGATCGTCTCCAGCACGGTGGGCGCGGGAGTCACGTTGAACATGCCGGCGAGCAGGGCCGCGTACCACGTGCTCGGGTCGAGCGCGCTGGTGATGTCGAAGGCCAGGTCGTTCAGGCCGGGCAGGACGCCGGCCTCCTGGAAGTCGTGCACGCCGTACTTGAGGATGCCGGCGGCGACCAGGATCAGCAGCGCGCCGGTCCAGGTGAAGAACTTGCTGAGGTTGATTCGCAGGGCACTCGCGTAGAGCAGCACGCCGAGGACCACAGCGGTGACGATGCCGCCGATCAACGCGAGCAACGGCCCGCTGTCGCCGGCCGCGCCCTGGGCGGCCGAGTAGAAGATCAGCGCGGTCTCCAGGCCCTCGCGGATCACCGCGAGGAAGGCCATTCCGGCCACCGCGAGGGACCCGACAGCCAGCGCCTCGGTGAGCTTGCCCCGCAGTTCACCGGCGATGGTCCGAGCGGCTCGCCGCATCCAGAAAATCATCCAGGTCACGAAGACCACGGCGGCGACCGAGGTGATCGCCTCGAACAACTCTCGATCCTCGGAACGGGACAGCAGCGAGGTCGACGTGTACTCGATCAGCCAGCCGAAGAGCACCGAGAGCGCCACGGCCAGGCCGACGCCCGCCCAGACCTGCGGCAGTCGGTCCCGGCGCTGCGACTTCACCAGGAAGGCGACCAGGATGCTGACCACCAGGGTGGCTTCCAGCCCTTCCCGCAGGCCGATCAGGTAGGTGGCGAACATCCGAGCTCCGATGAGGTTAGGCACGCCTTGGCTAACTTAGGGCAGGCATACCTTCCTCCCTGCTCAGGGCCCTCGTCAAGTCGTTCACGGCAAGCTCACTACGCCGCGCCGAGGGCGAACGGTCTCCCGGCAGCCGGACTGTCTCCGATCGGCTGTGGAAGGATCCCCGCCGTGAGGGGATTCCTGCCGTGGTTGACGGTGCTGGCCGTGGTGCTGCTGCTCAGCGCACTCCGCCTGCGGGCGCTGGCCACCGTCGTGTCGATCGGCTGGCTGGTCTGGTGCGTCTGGACGTGGTTCCGGCCCACCCGGCGCGGCACCCGTTCCGGCTGACACCGCCGAGCCGGCGGCCGAGCCGCTCACCCCGCCGAACCGGCGGTAGAGACGACGAAACGGGCCGGCTGCGAGGCAGCCGGCCCGTTTCCACACTGTCGATCAGTAGCGGTAGTGATCCGGCTTGAACGGACCCTCCGTGGAGACGCCGAGGTAGGCGGCCTGCTCCTTGGTCAGCGTGCTCAGCTTGGCGCCGAGCGCACCGAGGTGCAGCCGGGCCACCTTCTCGTCCAGGTGCTTGGGCAGCACGTAGACGCCGATCGGGTACTCCTCGGTCTTGGTGAAGAGCTCGATCTGGGCGATGGTCTGGTTGGCGAACGAGTTCGACATCACGAAGCTCGGGTGCCCGGTCGCGTTGCCCAGGTTCAGCAGGCGGCCCTCGGAGAGCACGATGATGGCGTGCCCGTCGGCGAAGCGCCACAGGTCGACCTGCGGCTTGATGTTGACCCGCTCGACGTCGGAACGCTTGGCCAGCCCGGCCATGTCGATCTCGTTGTCGAAGTGACCGATGTTGCCGACGATGGCCTGGTGCTTCATCCGGGCCATGTGCTCGTTGGTGATGACGTCGAAGCAGCCGGTGGCGGTGATGAAGATGTCAGCCTGCTCGACCACGTCGTCCAGGGTGGCGACCTGGTAACCGTCCATGGCGGCCTGCAACGCGCAGATCGGGTCCACCTCGGTCACCACGACCCGGGCGCCCTGGCCGCGCAGCGACTCGGCGCAGCCCTTGCCCACGTCGCCGTAGCCCATGACGACCGCCATCTTGCCGCCGATCAGCACGTCGGTGGCGCGGTTGATGCCGTCGATGAGCGAGTGGCGGCAGCCGTACTTGTTGTCGAACTTGCTCTTGGTCACCGAGTCGTTCACGTTGATGGCCGGGAAGAGCAGGGTGCCCGCCCTGTGCATCTCGTAGAGCCGGTGCACGCCGGTGGTGGTCTCCTCGGTCACGCCCTTGATGCCGGCGGCGATCCGGGTCCAGCGCTGGCCGTCCTCGCCCAGCGAGCGGTGCAGCAGCTCGAGGATGACCGCGTACTCCTCGGAGTCGGCGGACTCGACCGGCGGGACCGCACCGGCCTTCTCGAACTCGGCACCCTTGTGTACGAGGAGGGTGGCGTCGCCGCCGTCGTCGAGGATCATGTTCGGGCCCTGCCCGTCCGGCCAGGCGAGCACCTGCTCGGTGCACCACCAGTACTCCGGCAGGGTCTCGCCCTTCCAGGCGTACACCGGGACGCCGGCGGGAGCCTCGGGGGTGCCGTTCGGGCCGACGACGATCGCCGCGGCAGCGTGGTCCTGGGTGGAGAAGATGTTGCAGGACGCCCAGCGCACCTGCGCGCCGAGCGCGACCAGCGTCTCGATCAGGACGGCGGTCTGGATGGTCATGTGCAGCGAGCCGGTGATCCGCGCGCCGGCGAGCGGCTGCGCCTCGGCGAACTCCCGACGGATCGCCATCAGGCCGGGCATCTCGTGCTCGGCGAGCTGAATCTCTTTACGCCCGAACTCGGCGAGCGAGAGATCCGCCACCTTGAAGTCGCCGTCGGCGAGCGTGCTCGGCCGGGCCTCGGACGGCGTGCCGCTGGCGGACGCCGGGAGGGTGCTGGTCATGAAAGCTCCTGTCGAACGATGTCTGCGCCGACCCTCCACCTTACGCGCGTCGGCGACGGGCATCGGGCACGGTCCACAGACAGCGCACGGGGCGGTCGGTAATGGACGGAATTACCCGCCCACGTCCCGCCCGCCCCGTGCATCCCCCCGGTTTGGTTCCCCCGCACGTTCTCGGACCGTCGTCGCGATAACGCTGCGTACTCATAGAGTCACACTCAGCCAAGCAGCCGTCAAGCTATTCCGGGAAAGTCGGACTTGTGTCGTTCGCTCGCGGGGGTCAGCGCAGCCCGGACGTCGCCACGTACGCCACACCCGCACCGTGCACGCGCAGCGGCGCTCCGGACGCCGTACCGATCGCCGCCTCGCCGGACACCAGCGTCAACGCGCCGGCACCGTCATCCACGGTGATCGCGCCACCAGCGCAGAGCACCACCCGGGGGCCGGGCAGCGACAGCGTCACCGAGGGCACCGCCGCATCGACCCGCACCCGGTGCAGCGCGAAATCATCCACCGGCACGGGCCACCAGTCCACGCCCGGACCGACCGGCTCCGGGGCCCGTACCGGATCGTCGAGCACCTCGAAGCGCAGCACCCGCAACAACTCGTCGACGTCCACCCGCTTCGGAGTCAGACCGCCGCGCAACACGTTGTCACTGGCCGCCATGATCTCCACCCCGCAGCCGCTCAGGTAGGCGTGCAGGTTGCCGGCGGGCATCCAGATCCCCTCCCCCGGCACCAGTCGCACGTGGTGCAGCAGCAACGCCACCAGCGCACCCGGATCCCCCGGGTACGCCGTGGCCAGCCGGCGGGTCAGCTCCGCGTCCGGGCCGTCGACCGGCGCGGCCAGCACGGCAGTCAGCAGCTCGTGACGCTTCGCGACCGGCCAGCCGAGCAGCGTCCGCACCGCCGTCCGCAGCCCCGCCGGCCCGGCCCGCAACGCGGCGACCACCGGCGTCAACGCCGGTACGCCGAACGCGGCGAGCGCCTCGGCCGACTCCGCCGGGTCCCGGAAACCGCACAGCGCCTCGAACGGGGTGAGCGCGACCAGCAACTCCGGCTTGTGGTGCGGGTCGGAATAGTTGCGCTGCTCCTCGGCACGCCCCACCTCCGCCGCGTAGCCGGCCTGCGCCTGCGCGGCGTCCGGGTGCGCCTGCAGGCTCAGCGGGGCGTCGGCCGCGAGCACCTTGAGCAGGAACGGCAACCGACTACCGAACCGCTCGGACACCCGCTGGCCGAGCCACTGCCCTGGCTCGTCCCGCACCAGGTCACAGAGGCTCACCCGCAGACCGGCGCGCTCCACGTGGGCCGGGGCGCCCGGATGGGCCCCCAACCACAGCTCCGCTTCCGGGCCGGCACTGGGCACCGAGCGCCCCTGGAGGAGGGCGATGGCCGACCGGGAGCCCCAGGCGTAGTCCCGGATCGGCCCGTACAGTGGCTCCACCCGTCAGCCCCCGGGCCGACCGGCTGCCTCGCCCGACGCGTCCTGCGGCTGCGGCACGGCGGTGTCGGCGGCGGCGCCGGTGCCGGCCTCTGCGGCGGCGACACTGTAGACGTCCGGCTCAAGATAGATCACCCGGGCGATCGGCACCGCGGCGCGGATCCGCGCCTCCACGGCGTTGATGCCGCGCGCCAGGTCGTGGGCGCTCTCCCACTCCGGAACGGCGATCTTGGCGGCCACCATCAGCTCTTCCGGGCCCAGGTAGAGCGTCTTCATGTGGATAATCCGCTCCACCTCGGGGCCGTCGGTGACGGCCCGCTCGATGGCCGCCACGTCGGATGCCTCAGCGCCCTCACCGAGCAGCAGACTCTTCGTCTCGATGGCCAGGACGACGGCGATGACGACCAGCAGGATGCCGATCATCGCGGTGCCGGCGGCGTCCCACTCGCCCTTGCCGGTGATCAGCGTCATGGTGACGCCGAACAGCGCGAACACCAGACCGACCAGCGCGCCGAAGTCCTCCAGCAGCACCACCGGCAGCTCCGGCGCCTTGGCCCGCCGGATGAAACGCACCCAGGACTGCTTGCCCCGGATGTGGTTGGACTCCTTGATGGCGGTCCGGAAGGAGATCGACTCCATGATGATCGCCGCTACCAGCACCGCCACCGGCAACCACTGCCACTCGGTGATCCCGTGCGGATCGTGCCACTTGTGGTACGCCTCGTAGAGCGCGAACAGGCCACCGATGCTGAACAGCACGATGGACACGATGAACGCGTAGATGTAACGCTCCCGGCCGTACCCGAAGGGGTGTTCCGGGGTGGCCGCGCGCTTCGCCCGCTTACCGCCGAGCAGCAGGAGCCCCTGGTTGCCGGAGTCGGCCACCGAGTGGACCGCCTCGGCCAGCATCGACGACGAGCCGGAGAGCAGGAACGCAATGAACTTGGTGACGGCGATGCCGATGTTGGCCAGCAGGGCGGCGACAATCGCCTTCGTCCCACCGTTGGCGCTCATGCCACCGCTCCGCTTCGCCGCGCGAAGCCGACCGGTCCGCGCATGACGCACCGCCCCCTACGTTGGTTCACTGGTTCGACAGCTCCTTCATCTCGGTGATGGCCGGAACGGCCATCGGATCCAGCCCGTGGGCCAGCGCAAGGTAGATCGAGGCGAAATCCGGAACGGCGATCAGCGAGGCCAGCCGCTCCAGGGCGGAGCCACCCTCGGCGGTCACCACGTCGCACCGCACGCCACGGCGCTCCGCGAGGGTCTGCACCGCGTCCGCCCGACGCTCCTCGACGGCGAGAGGCTCGTCGGTGTCGTCCTCGGCGTTGAGGCCGCCGTCACGCAGCAGCACCAGCCGCAGCCGGGTGCCCTCGCCGTCGTCGTCGGTCGGGTCGGCGAAGATGTCCCGCTCCCCCTCGGCCAGGCCGCCGAACACGCCGTCGAGCAGCCCGACGCGGCCCCGCCCGGCCTCACCCAACGCGCCGGTCACCACCGGGTAGCGGGCGTTGGCCGACAGCGTGTCACCGAACCGGCGGGCCGCCACCGTGGCCAGCGGGGACGAGCCCCAGACGATCGGGATCGAGCCGGCCAGACCCAGGGCCAGTGACTTCGCCGGGTTGACGAAGGACTCCGCGGCGGACCGGCAGCGGTCGGCGTCCGCGTCGAGGCGGGCCGCGGTTTCCGCCAGGTCGGCCTCGTTGACCTTCACGAGCCCGAGGGAACGGGCGGCGAGCAGGACCGGCACGGTGAGCGCCCAGAGGCTGGCCCGGGCCGGGGCACGCCGGGGCACCGGGATGAACGGCGCCCGGGCCTGCTCGGCGATCGACTGCAACTGCGAGTCCGGGGCGCCCACGGCGACGAGTCGGGCACCACGCCGGTGGGCCGCCTCGGCGGCGCCGAGCGCCTCCGGGCTGCGACCGGACGCGCTCACCGCGATCACCACGTCGGCCGCGCCCACCCAACCGGGGACGCCGGCACTGCGGTGCCCGATGATCGGGACCGGGCAGCGCGGCCCGGCGACCGTGGCCAGCACATCGCCGGTACGCCCCGCCGTGCCGATGCCGGCGATGACCACGGCTCGGGGCCGCCCGTCGTCGGCGAGCACGGCGAGATTCGCCTCGGCCGCCAGCGCGGCGCTCTCCCGAACCTGCGCACCGGCGGAGGCCGTGTGCCGCAGCATGCCACCCGGGTCGGCCTCGGCCAACGCCTGCGGGTCGTCGAGCAGGGTCTCGTCGGCGTCGCGACGCCCGCTGACCCCGGCCGTACCGTCGATCATGAGGACTGCCCGGGGCCACCGCGCGCTTCGTCGAGCAGCAGCACCGGCACGTCGTCGCGGACCTCGAAGATCCGGCCGCACTCCGTGCAGGTCAGCGTCTGCGCCTCGGCGTCGTAGGTGAGCGGGGCGTGGTGCGTGTCCGGACAGGCGAGGATCTCGAGCAACTGCGGATCCAGGGCCATGGCACGGCTCCTTCCACGTGTGCGGCTTGACCGACGGCGGTGCCGACCGGCGCAGGCGATCTTATCGGCGAACGCGGTCGAGCACGTCGTCCCGGAGCGAGACCATCCGATCCCGGGTGGACGCCTCGACGTTGAGCCGCAGCAGCGGCTCCGTGTTGGAGGCGCGCAGGTTGAACCAGGCGCCATCGGGGAAACGCAGGGTGAGCCCGTCCATCTCGTCGGCCACCGCGTCGGGGTACGCGGCGCGCACCTCGGCCACCGCCGCCGCCTGGTCGACCACCGTCGAGTTGATCTCACCGGAGGCGATGTAGCGCTCGTACTCACCGGCCAACACGGACAGCGGCAGCGACTGCTCACCCAGCGCCGCCAAGGTGTGCATCGCGGCGAGCATCCCGGTGTCGGCGAACCAGAAGTCCCGGAAGTAGTAGTGCGCGGAGTGCTCGCCACCGAAAACGGCGTTGGTACGGGCCATCTCCGCCTTGATGAAGGAGTGCCCGACCCGGGCGACGACCGGTTGCCCACCGTGCTCCCGGATGATCTCCGCAACCGCGCTGGAGGTGATCAGGCCGTGGATCACCGTGGAACCCGGGTGCTTGGCCAGCTCACGGGCGGCGACGAGTGCGGTGATCGCCGAGGGCGAGACCGGCTCGCCGCGCTCGTCCACCACGAAGCACCGGTCGGCGTCACCGTCGAAGGCCAACCCGATGTCAGCCCCGTGCTCGACCACCGCACGCTGGAGGTCGACCAGGTTCGCCGGGTCCAGTGGGTTGGCCTCGTGGTTGGGGAAGCTGCCGTCCAGCTCGAAGTAGAGCGGCACGATCTCCAGCGGCAACGGCGACAGGGCCGCGTCGCCCAGCACGGTCGGAACGGTGAAGCCACCCATGCCGTTGCCGGCGTCGACGACCACCTTCAACGGCCGGATGCCCGAAAGGTCGACCAGCTTGCGCAGGTAGCCGGCATAGTCGGGGAGCAGGTCGCGCCGCTCGGCCGGTCGGGTCGGCGCACCGGCGGGACGCGCGTCGCCCGAGTCCAGGAGGGCCTGGGCCCGGTCCCGGATCTCGGCCAGGCCGCTCTCCTGCCCGATCGGGCGGGCACCGGAGCGGCACATCTTGATGCCGTTGTACTGCGCGGGGTTGTGGCTCGCGGTGAACATGGCGCCGGGCAGGTCCAGCGAACCCGACGCGTAGTAGAGCAGGTCGGTGGAGGCGAGGCCGACCTCGATCACCGAGCGCCCCTCGGCGCGTACGCCGGCGGCGAACGCGGCGGCCAGGCCGGGTGAGGTGGCCCGCATGTCGTACCCGACGACGACCGCGTCGCCGGGCTCGTCGGTGGAGTTGAGCAGCTGGGTGAAGGCGGCTCCCAGTGCCTCCGCGACCCGCTCGTCCCACTGGTCCGGCACCGTCCCACGGACGTCGTACGCCTTCACAATCTGGGACAGATCAGTCACGTTTTCCACTCCTTGGCCGCAGGTTAGACACCGATCCTGAGCCTAACGGAGGGGCCCGCTCGTACTCCGCTCAGCCGGGGAGCCGGGGAATGAACACGGTGTGGCCGCCGCCGTCGGTGGGCGGGTCACCGGGCAACCGCCGACCGTCGGGCCGACCCGGCATCGGTTGCGTCGCCTCCGGCACCGGAGCACTGGTGCTCGGCCGGGCGCCGTAGACCCCACCGGCGGGCGGGCGCGGGGACGGCACCCCGCCCCAACCGGCGGCCGGCGGCTGCTGGCCGTACACCTGACCGGGGCGACCTGGCGCGGGCGGCAACCCACCCCCGGCCCGGTAGGTGGTGCCGCCGGGGTTGCCCGGCAGCGCGCCGGGCGCGTCGTCGGACGGCTGCCGGTCCTGCCGCGAGCGACGGACCAGCAGCACGATGAGCAGCAGACCGACCGCCACCAGCACAATGCCGAAGTACATCACCGGGGATCCTCCGCCGGACGACTCGGCGGCGGTCGGCGTGGTGTTCAGCCCGGTGGGCTGGGCCGCCGGGTTCACCGCCTCCTCGACGGTCGCGACCTCGGTCGGGCTCGGGGTGGGCGTCGGCTTCTTCGACGGCGTCGGCGACGTGGTGACCCGCGCTCCGGTCAGCCGTGCCGCGTCGGTGCCCCGACCCAACTCCTGACCCGCGGCGCTGACCCCCACGCCCGTGACGACCAGGCGGCCGCCCGGTGCGCCGGCGGCGAACGCCACCCGGTAGCGCACGGTCATGCCCTTGCCCTTGCACAGGTTCGGCTTCACCGGCGACGTCTGCGCGGTCGCCACACTGCCGGCACCGCCGGTGACGGCGACGGGGAACCAGCGCCCGCCAGCACTGACCTCGACCGTCACCTGGTTCGGCTGGAGACCCTCCAGGCGGAAACCCAGCGCGGTACGTAGCAGGACACACCCCTCGGTGCGCTTGCGCACCGCGACGTTCACCCCCTCGGCGGAACCACCGGCGGCGAAGCTGCTGGATGCGCCCACCCGGACCGAGTCCTCGTCGGCCAGCGCCGGCGACGCACCGAGCATCACCAGGCCGCCCGCCAGACCGCAGACCGCCGCGAGCCGTGCCACGCGTCGACGCACTGTCATGATCACCTCGCCGTTCTCCCCGGGTGGGGTCCGCCGGTCAGGCTACTACCGGCCCACCCACCCCACCGCCCATAGAGCGGCCCGGATGTGTGCGGCGTTACGGTTTACCGCCCGACCCGCCGACCTGCGGCGGACCGGTCTGAGCAGCCGATCAGCCGTGCTGCTCTGCCCGTCAACCGGGCTGCTCCGCCTCGGCGAGGGCGTCGCGGCACAGCCGGTCGGCGGTGCGGGTGGTCTCCGGCAGGCGGTAACGCGGAGTCAACGCCAGCACCTGCCCGGTCGCGTTCTCCAGGCTCATCCGATGGCCGACGCTGACGAAGACCGGCTTCACCCCGTCCCGGGTCCGCAACACCCGACCGACCACGTCCCCACCGTCACGCAACGACGACCACGAACCCCGCTCGGCGGACGGCGGATCCCACGTCCCGACCAGAGGCGTCTTCCCCACCCCGATCGTGGGCAACCCGGTGACCACCCCGAGATGGCACGCGAGCCCGAACCGGCGCGGGTGAGCCAGCCCGTGCCCGTCACAGACCAGCAGGTCCGGGACGGTGGTCAGACGCTCAAGCGCCGCGAGCAACGCGGGCACCTCACGGAACGCGAACAACCCCGGCACGTAGTCGAACGCGGGCCGCCCCACCCCGACCGCGGAGTCCACCACGGCCAACGTCCGGGCATCCAGGACCGTCACGGCCGCCGCCAGAAGGTCACCACCTTCGGCGTACGCGACATCCAGGCCGGCCACCGTCGCGGGCGCGCTCGGCCCCGGCCCGACCAGGTCCACCAGCGGCCGCAACTCCTCCTGTACGTTCACTGCCTCCGCAACACTGCCCGGCCCCACGGCCCCCACTCCCGCTCCGTGCGCGGTCCGCCATGATCCACTCGACTTCATGAAAGTCGCGCCATCCCCGGGCCGGGATGCCCCGACTTCCGCGGTGATCCACTCGACTTCATGAAAGTCGGGCCATCCCCCAGGCTGGGATGCCCCGACTTCAACAAACCCGAGTCGATCACCCTCGGCCTGCGGCGTCGGCGCCATCTCCGGCGGCCCTGCCGCCCGGGCCACCCCGGCCTTCGGCCCGGCCCCTGATCGCACCCAGGCCG
Source organism: Micromonospora violae (assembly GCF_004217135.1). NCBI lineage: Bacteria > Bacillati > Actinomycetota > Actinomycetes > Micromonosporales > Micromonosporaceae > Micromonospora > Micromonospora violae. The sequence goes on along the minus strand of NZ_SHKK01000001.1, from coordinate 6,666,457 downwards.
AGCGCGAAGGCAATGCCAAGGGCAACCCCGAAGGCGACGCCACCCTTCGCCCCAAACACGGGAAGGCCGATCGCCAGGCCGACCAGGATGCCAACCGGCCAGGCCCAGACAGTGGACCTGATGCCCTGCTTGTCAGATCTCGCCATGCGTCGATCTTAATCGGCGCCGCCAGCGCCCCACCGACCGTCGAGTTTGACGCCTAGCGGCGACGGGCGATCGAGGCGACCTGCACGCCTGCCGCTTCAACCTCCGCCCGGACCGCAGCCAGCAGATCCTGCACGTCCGAGTCATCCGGGTCCCCAGGCAGTTCGATGTCGAGGCGCCATCCTCGGCTGTCCACGTCGCGCCAGAGCTCAACGCTCGCAGCGACCCCCGCGATCGTTCGGTAGACTTCGCCGAACAACTCGTCCCAGTCGTCGCCGAGACGCCCAACCCCATTGAGCCCGAGCGCTGCCCGCAAACGACCCAACGAGGCCCCGTCCAGGTGCCCACGTAGATCAATCACCCAACTAGCTGACATTCGCTTCCCCAACGATCCAGTCCGTATCTCGGAAGTGGGACGACACTCCAGCCTCGGCTCGATTCGGCGGACCGGAACCAGGAAAAATTGCCGGCACCACGTCTCGGCCGAGCTCACGCGCGTGCCGTTCACGACAGGCCGACCCTCCCTCAGGCAAGCCCTCACTCGTCGCGGGTCCGCGTCCAGCGCGGTGAGATCCCGCGCCGCCTCGTCCAACGACTTCGCGTCGCCACCGAAGACCGCCTGCTCGTACCGCACCCGTGCCCGAACAGCCGCCCGTCCAGTACTTCGGTCATCACTGGCTGTCCCTCCGTCTGTCTGACTGCGACGCACGCCTACGCCGCTCTCGCTATGTCGGGGTCCGCGCCAGGATCACCAGCCGCGCGGAGCTGCTCCTCGAACATGACGAACGTCCGCTGCCGAATCCCACGAATGAGCGCCTGCTCCTTCGGCGTCTCATGCCGCGCCTCGGCGTCCGCCAGGAGCTCAATCGAGCGCACCGTCTCGTAGAGCGCGAAGATTGGCCCATCGCCCCTGAGATGGTGGGCTCGGAACGCCTCCACCTCCTGAACAAAGTCCTCTGCGGAACGACGGAATATGTCGCCGCCGACGCCTAGCGTTATCTCCACAAAAATATCGTTCTTCTCGTGCCAGCCTCCTGAGTCAATGGACAGTCGCCAGACCCTGGCCCCGCCGTCCGGAGTTTGGACGATCTTCACCGGCGACTGGTAGTAGAGGTAGTAGGAGGGAAGCACTAGACCCGGCACCTCGGTCATTCAGACTTCTCCTCAAAAGTTGACTGCAGTGCGGTCCAGAACAACTGCTGCTCGCGAAGACGGATGCCGTCCGTGATTGCTCGCTCTCGAGGTGTCAAGGCTCTGCCCTCCTCCTCGGCAAGGGCCTCCACGTCACGTCGGACCTCATAAAGCACATGCTCCCAGACCGCGACAGCGTCAAGCGCGGCCAGGTGGAGGCGGAATTCGGCCAGGTGGCCGTTCCGCATCCGAAGCACCATTTGAACGTCCCGATAACCACTACTCATCGGGGACACAAACCGATCTTCACAGCTCACAACGACGATGCCCGGGCGTTCCTTGAGTCGTCCGAGTGCGGCGTACAGGTCGTCGAGGTTGCGGAACTCGACCTTCGCGGCGGCCAGGTCAAGTAGCTTGGAGACATCGCCCTGGTGTTTGGCCACCTTGTCCTCGGCACGACGACGGTCCTTGGGCTGGGGACGCCAGCCGGGCTCACCGACTCGATGACCATCAACTTGGGCGAGGGACACTGCAAGCTGATTCAGGTCTGCCTGCGCCTCTATCGCCGCCAAATAGAGATCGTCGAGGTAGCCCTTCCGGTAGGAAGCGTCGCCGCGTCGGACCTCGTCGAAACCTGCCTGTGCGACCGGCCCCCGCCGCACCTGGATACCTGCGCTAATTCTCAACTGGTCGCTGGTGAGGGGGGTCGGCTCGGGTTGGGGCACTTGCGGGCGGTCCGAATGCTGTCGCGTCGCCTCCTGTTGGGCGACGTCGTCGAGCACCTCGGCGAGGACGTCGATGGCCTGTTGATGGCTGGCCAGGTGATACAGGGTCAGTGGACGGGCAGTCAGCGACTCCGCGAGCTCAGGCGTGGACTGGATCATGCGCGCCAGGTCCGGATGCTGTACCAACTGCCGTACCAGACGCTCGGCCAGGTCCGGCTCGTTCGGGGGCGGCTCTCGCCGGGCGGTGTCGAGCATGTCCCGGACCCGGTCGTCGGCGAACAGTCGTACCAGATCCTGGGCCGACGCGTCGTCCAGATCCGGCACCAGCCGGCGAAGGGTGGGCGGGTCGACAGTCGTCGCGAACTCAACGGTAGTCACCCCGGCCGCGAAGACATCATCCACACTGCGGGCCGCCGCGACGGCGCGGGCAGGGCCGCTGGCTGGTGTGGGCTGGTCGGACTCAGCGCTCGATGCATTGTCGGCGTCGGGTGGCCAGGGGGCCGAGCCTGGGCCGTCGAGGAGCAGGTACATCCGGTTGATGTACGGGTCACCGTCGCTGCCGTTGTCGTGCGTCGGTGGGTGATCCGGCAGGTCGGGCCGTTCGCTGAACCGGCCCCGGGGCAGCCCGCCGAGCGGCATCGGTCGGCCGTCTCCACTGAGCACCAGCGCGTCGATGCCGACCACGTCGGGGTAGAGCGGACGGTCCCGGACCACACCGCTCTGCGGGTCCACGAAGAGAACCGTGCCGTTCTGGTTGAGCGCCACCCAGGCGTGCGAACCTCCGTGCGCCCACTCGGTGACCAGGAACGAGTAGCTGCCGTGGCCGCCCAGCAGCAGTTGGTCGTGCAGGTTGCGGTAGCCCCGATCGGCGGCCTGCCGTGCCTGCTCGGCGTCGCCGCGTTGGCCGGCCGCCGGGGCGAGGAGTTGCTGGAAGCGCCCGCCGGTCACGTCCTCCACCCGGCCGGGGCCGCCTGCCTCGCCACGGATGGGACGCCGGATGTCACCGTCCAGGTAGCCGTCGAAGGTGCGGGGCGCGGACACGCGGGGCCGCCCGTGCACCCAGGTTTCGAAGAGCGACAGCGTGCAGTCCAGGCAGTTGATGCCCCGGGTGGCGTCGGCCGCCGGGCCGCCGTCGTTGAGCAGCCGGAACCAGCCACCCCGGCGGGGGTCGGCGGTGCGGGTGATGCTGCCGTCCGGCTCGCGGGGCATCTGCCGTTCGACGTCGACCTGGTGCAGGGCGAGCGGCGGGCGGAGTCCGCCGGGCTGCCCGTACGGCCGGGAGTCGTCGATCGGCGGCGGATCGTCGTCGCCGGTGAGCTTGGACGGGCCGGCGGTCTCGACCGCGCCGAGCGCGAGTGCGCCCACGTCCCGGTTGGCGTGCTCGAAGGTGGCACTGATGTCCACCACCGGCGGGGCGGTGGTGCCGGCCAGCACCGCGTCTGCCAGGTCACGCCATTCGGAGTACGCGCGCGCCTCCTCGTTCGCGGCGCGCTGCCAGCCGTCGGCCCACTGCTGGTTGCCGGCGTGGTGCAGCTGTCGGGCGTAGCTGGCGTACTCGACGGCGCGGCGATCGTGCTCGACGGCACGGGTGCGCAGTCGGGCGGCCTCGGCCTGCCGGCGGTTGGTCTCCAACCCGATCCGCAGCGATTCGTAGTGGTCCTGGTAGCGCCGCCGCTCGGCGGCTTCCGCTGCGGCGGCCCACTGCGCCGCGTACGCGTCGTTCATCTCGGGCTCGCGCACCGGCGGGGCACCGAACGCGGCCACGTCGACGGGGACCGACGCTGTGCCCCGGGCCGGATGGTCATGCGCTCGCACTGATGCGGGTCGCTGCCGCGCCGGTGTTTGCGACGGCAGGGCGAATCGACCCACCGCCGGTGGCGTGGGGGCGACCGGCGGCTGCCCGTTGGGGGTGGTTGGCGCGCCGAAGGTGACCGGCGTCGCCGGACCGGGCGTGATCGTCGGTGCGGTGGGGCCAGTCGCCGAGGCCCAGGTGGTCGGTCCGGAGGTGGTGGCGTGCGGCACGCTGCCGGGGTGGGCCGGCGGTGCACCGGTAGCGGTCGACCCACTGCTCGATTCGAGGGGACCGGCCGAGGGGGCGGCCACGGCCGAGAGGTGGGGTTGAGCCGGCGCCGGGTGCGGCGCGCCCGTGCTCTCCCCGACCGGCCCCGCCACGGACCCGGTTACCGGATGGACCGTTGGATCCACATCGGACGGCGTGATGACCGGCATCGGTGCTGACGTGTGCACGTCGGCCGCCACAGCAGCCTCCAGCTCGGCTCGTGGCTGTCCGAGGCCCGGCGACGTTGGCGCGTCCAGGTGGTTCGGCGAGGACACACCACCAGCATCCGTAGCCTGCGCCGGAACGCCGCCAGAGGTGACCGGAGCGTCCGAAGCCACGCCCCCCGCCGCCGAGGTGCCGACAGCAGGCCAGTCCCCGGCTGACGAGGCCGCCGCCGAACCTTCGACCACAGGCGAGTCCCCAGCTGACGGGACCGCCGTCGACGACCCGGCCGCAGGCGATACCGTCACCGAAGCGGCCCCGAGGGAGGGCGGCGTTCCCGCAGCTGTCGGATCGCCCGCCCCAGGCAGCACCGGCGGAAGCGACGGGCCGGCGAACGATGCCCCGGCGAGGGCGTTGGCCTGCGCGTCGAGCCGGGCGCGCAGCGCATGGTCGGTCTGGGCGGTCGCCGAGCCGGTGACCCCGGACGCGGCGGCCCGCGCCAGGTCGTCCATGGAGGACAGACCCTGACCGGTGGCCAGGCTCGCCGCGTTCTCGGCGAGCACCTCGCCGGTCATCTCCCGCCCCAGGTGCTCCCCGACTTTCGCGGCTCGCCCGGTGGCGTGCCGGCCCAGGCCGGCCACCGGCGCCACCGCCCCGCCGGCGAGCCCACCGACCGCCGAGGCGCCCAGATCGGTCAGGTCCAGGCCGTGTGCCCGCCCGGTGGAGTTCTGGTACGCCTGGGTGGCCAGGGTGACTCCGGCCTCCTCGGTGGCCTCCTCCAGCCCTTCCCGAGCGGCCCGCTTGGCGAACCCGCGGGCACCGCCTCGGGCGACCTCCTTGGCGGCCCGTTCGCTGGCCTCCTTGAGCCCGTGCCGGAGGGCCTTACTGGCGAGTTGACCCATCAGCCGCTTGAAGATCTGGTGCACCAGCAGCCGAGTGGCGGTGATCGCCGCGCCGGCCGCCGGGGTGGCGGCGCCGGCGGTCAACACGGCCGCCACCGCCACAGTGAGCAGTTCGATGACCAGGATGCCCAGCTCGATCCAGACTTCCAGCTTGGCGCCCTCGATGTCGCAGCCGCACTCCTCGACCAGTCGGCCCAGGTCGGCCGTGACCGCGAGCAGCACGGGCAGCGGAGCGTCGGCACCCTCGGCGATCCCGCGCCAGGCCGCCTCGAACGCCGCGTCGACCGCCCCGACCCCGCCGTACCCGCTGTGCACCTCGGCGGCGGCCGCGGCCGCATCGGCGTGCGGCCCGGCGAGCACGGAGGCGACCGCGTACCACTGGTCGGCGACGTCCCAGACGGCCCGCTCGTTGCCCTCCGGCCACTGCACGCCGACCACCCAGTCGAGGGCCTCGTAGATCCAGCCGGGCACGTCCCACGGCGCGTAGTCCAGTGGGTGCGGGATGGGACTCGGCAGCATGCTCATCGGGGTCGGCCGTCAGCGCCGGTCGGCGGCCCGACCGACCCGGGCGGCGTTGGCCCCGTCGGTCTGCACGCTCGCATCGACCGCCTCGACCACGTCGCTGCCCAGCTCGGCGAGCCGATGCCCGACGCCGGCCCAGGCGCGCAGCACGGTCTGCTCGAACCCGCGGTAGTTGCGCTCGAAGGCGGCGCCGATGTCGTCGCGACCCCACGGCCGGGCACCGCTGGCGGCCTCGATCGCGCCCCCCTCGGCCGCCCGACGCGCCGTCACCGCCTCACCGGCGAGCGCCAGGTCGGCGCCACCCCGGCGGGCGCGGGACGGATCGAGCCAGAGCTGCCCGTCGGTCATCTCTCCGCCTCGCCTTTGCCGAGTACGGCGTCGGCCCGACCGAGCAGTGCGGCGTAGTCGCCGGTCTTGAGGAAGTCCATCGTCCCGGAGCCGGCCGGCATGCTCTCGGCGACCAGATCGCGGGTGGCCTCGGCGGCGGCGGTCGAGGCGGCCCGGATCGTTTCGGTGATTTTTCGGCCCAACGCCCCCGCGTCCCGCTCGCGGTAGATGGCCGACGTCAGCTCAACCTCGATCACCTGGCCCTGTGCGCCCACGGTCGCGATCACCTGCCCGTCGGCCGACCGCCGGGTCACCCGGAGCGCGGTAAGCCGCGTCTGAAGAGTGTCCAAACCGGATCTGAGCTGCTGGTATTGCCCGTACACGTCGTCGAATCGGGCCCGTAGCTCGCGATTGACGCTCCGGTCCGCCTGTTCGCCCACCGCCGCCCCTCCCGTCACCGTCGGTAGAGCGAAACGATACCGGCTGCCATCGATCCGTGTAGTCCGGTAGTTTCAATGCGTGATCGACCGTCAACAGGCCGAGCAGCTCGCCGCCACCTGGGCCCGCCGTGACTCCCAGCGCCTCGGCCACGAGTGCACCGCAATGGTCGACGAGTTCGACCTGGGGTACGTCATCACGTCCGTCGTGCCCACCGAGGTACGCACGGTGCCGGGCGACCTGCCGACAACCGTCATCGACAAGCAGACCGGCACGGTCACCACCTGGCCCCGGGTGCCGAGCACGATGGTGGCGGAGATGTACCGGCGCAGTCAGCCCGTGGGGCCGACCGCTCCCCGCACCGTCGATCCGTCGACTCTGCTGGTCCGGGAGATACATCGGGGCGCCACCCCGAACACGGCCGCGCATCTGACCATCGATGGGCGGATCTGGACGGCCCAGGGCACGAAGGCCGACGTGCCACTGCACCATCACCCGCTCGTCCGCGACTATCTCGACCAGCTGCCCCCCGGCGAGCTGGTGCGCGGCGGGGAGTCGCACGCGGAGCTGATCGTCGTCTCCGACGTCCTGCACGAGTACGACCACCGCCGCGCCGCCGAGGGGATCGCGCCGATGGGCCGGGCCGAGGCGGCCGCGCTGCTGGGGGGTGCCCGCTTCGAGATCTTCCGGATCCGTGAACCGGGTGATCCCGCTGGTGGGCCCGCCGAGCGGCCCTGCGACTCGTGCATCTCCTTCCTGGTGCGAGCGAACGTCCTCCCGGAGACGGCGCACGCCTACACCGAGACCTGGCGCGCGCCGGAGGCACCCGACCCCGATCCTGGGCGCTTCCCGGCCGAGGTCGCCAACGCGCTGGTCGCGGCCGGGTGGCGGCCCCATATCGGCGACCAGATCATGGCCGCCGCCGCCGTACGGGATGTCACATCAGTGCCGGGGCGGAACCATCAGCACGAGGTCTTTCCCGCCGCCGTGGAGGCGCTCACGGCGTTCCCCAGCCTGGTCGGGGCGCGGCGCGGCCGGGGTGAGCAGGTGTGGATCTCTCGGTTCGACATCCGCCCGCACATCGTCGCGCACACCGCCGACACCCTCGCGGACTTCGGCGCGGTGCTCGGCGTACGCCTCTTTCCGATCGGCACCGAGCAGCAGGACAGCATCCTGGCGGTGGACGAGCGCGGCCGGATCTTCGCGCTGGATCAGGCCGGCGAGTGGTTCCTCGGCGACACCATCGACGCCGCGCTGACCACTCTGCTGCTCGGCCGCGCCCCCGCCCGCGTTCGCGACGACGGCACCTGGCCGGCCGACCCCGGCTGACGCGCGGGGCCGGTCACCCCCCTACCCGCGGCTCGGTGTGGTCGTCGGGGCGGGGGAAGGGACCCAGCGTACGGGCCCCTTCCCCGGGGTCAGCGGAGCACCTCGACCGTGTTGCGGCGCACCACATTCTTGCCCGGCTCGCGGATCTGCTCCATGGCGGCGGAGTTGAGCAGCACGCAGCTGCCCGACGGGCCGGTCACCGTCACCGTGGTCGCCCGGTTGTTGTCCAGGTTGGTCACCCGCAGCCGGGTGCCCACCGGGAACTGCCCGCTGGTGGCCGCCGGCCCGGCCGCCTCCTCGAAGAAGGTGATCGCTCCCGCGCAGGCCGACCGGGGCGCCGGGCCGGGTACGCCGGGCGACGCGACGCCGGGGCGGACCGTGCCGGGGGCCGGAGCGCCGGCGGGCGGTGCCGCGCCGTCGACACGTTCCACCACGTTGCGGCGGATCACGTTCTTCCCCGGCTCCCGGACCAGCTCCATGGCCGCCGCGTTGAGCAGCACGCAACTGCCCGACGGGCCGGTCACCGTCACCGTGGCCGCCCGGTTGTTGTCCAGGTTCGTCACCCGCAGCCGGGTACCCACCGGGAACCGGTCGCTGGTCGCCGCCGGTGCCCCGCCCTCCGCCGAAAAGGTGACCGAGCCGGAGCAGACCGACGATCGCGCCGGGGCCGTGTCGGCGAACCCGAAGCTGGTCCCCACCGCCACACCCACTGCGGCGAGTACCGCCACGCCCGCCGCCAGCACGTGCCTGCGCTGCACCCTCATCGCCGTCGCTCCCGTCCTCGGTGGTGTCCTTCGCCCCCTGGTACGGACCGGAACGCCCTACCGTTCAGCCGCCACCGGTGTCGAACGCTTGGCGGCCAGGTCCACCGGCCCGTACCGGGTGTGCGCCGCCCCGGTCATCAGCGCCCAGTAGCGGTCGCCGTACGACCAGTGCCACCACTCGGTCGGGTAGTTCACCATCCCCGCGCCGCCGAGAGCGTCCACCATGATCTGCCGGTGCCGACGGGCGGTGCCGACGATCGCCGGCGCGTCGGTGAAGCAGGCGTCGGCGCTGTCCTCCGGGGTGGCGTCGATGACGGTGCCCAGGTCCAACTCCACACCGTCGTCGGTGCAGAGCGTCAGGTCCACCGCGCCACCCGTGCTGTGCGGGGCCACCTCGACCGGTGAGACGAACTTCGTAGTCTCCCGGTGCAGCCGCTCCGGCGACCAGTCCGGGTGCCGGCGACGCAACTCGTCCCGGTACCCGGTGAAGATGGCCAACTGTGCCCGGTACGGCCGGTAGCCCTCGACCACCAGCAGGCGCATCCCGTTCGGCAGGGCCCGCTGCGCGGCCAGCAGGCGATCCACCACACCGGAGCGCAGTTGCGCGTACGCCCCGGCCGGGTCGGCCGCCCGGTCGTCGAGCCGCAGCTCCGGCACGGCACGCAGGTCCACGAACTCGTCGCCGTCGTCGGCGCTGGGCACGGCCGCCACCCGGGGGTCGGAGAGCAGGATCATCGGACGCCTCCCAGCGTGCTCGCGGACTCGTTGTGCCGGACGCGGGCCAGCTCCACGAGTCGGTCCACCACCTCCCGATAGCTGACGCCGGCGGCGGCCCACACCTTCGGGTACATCGAATGAGCGGTGAAGCCGGGCATCGTGTTCAGCTCGTTGACGTACAGCTCACCTGCCGTCTCGTCGTAGAAGAAGTCGACCCGGGCCAGACCCCAACCGCCGATCGCGGCGAAGGCGCGCAGCGACAGCTCGCGGACCCGCGCGGTCACCTCGTCCGGCAGCACGGCGGGGACGATCATCGGGTCGGCGTCGCCGAAGTACTTCTGCTGGTAGTCGAACCAGCCGCCGGTGACCCGCACCTCGCCCACAGCTGACGCCTCGGGGCGCCAGCCGCCGAGCACCGCGCACTCCAACTCCCGGCCGGCGACCCCCTGCTCGACCATGACGAGCTGGTCGTGGCGGAACGCCTCCCGCACGGCGGCGGCCAGGTCGTCACCCTCGCCGACGCGGGAGATGCCGATCGACGAACCCATGTTGGCCGGCTTGACGAAGAGTGGCCGGGTCAGCCCGGTCACCAGCTTCTCCGGGTCGTCGACCGCGCGGTAGGTGTGCGCGTCGAACGCCACGTACGGGGTGACCGGGATGCCTTCGGCGCGCAGCGCCCGCTTCATCGCCACCTTGTTCATGCCCACCGCGGAGGCGAGGATGCCGCACCCCACATACGGGACGGTCAGCGACTCCAGCAGCCCCTGCACCACACCATCCTCACCGTACGGGCCGTGCAGCACCGGGAAGATCACGTCCAGTTCGGCGTGCACCGCGCCGGGGGCGTTGGCGGCGGACACCTGCACGACGCCCGGACGCGGACCGGCCCGCAACTCGACGGCCGGCCCGGTCACCACCAGGTGGTCGTCGATGGCCCGCTCACCGGCCGGCCGGTCCCGCAACTCCGCCAGCAGCGCGTCGGGCATCAGCCGGAACCCGCCGCTGCGGGTGACGCCGATGGCGACCGTGCGGTAGCCACCGCCGGCGAGCGCCCGGGCCACGCCGAGCGCGGAGGCGCAGGACACCTCGTGCTCCGCCGACGGCCCACCGAACAGGATTCCGATCCGCGTTGGCGCGCTCACGCCGCCACCCCTTCCCCGGTCGTCGATTCGGCGGGGCGCGGGGCCATCAACCTGGCCACCAGCGCCGCCTCCACGTTTCCGCCGGTCAGCACCACACCGATCGTCCGCTGCCGGTCCTGCTGCGGCGCGAGCCGAAGCACGCCGGCCAGGCCCGCCGCCCCGGACGGCTCGGCGAGCACCTTGAGTTCCGTCAGGATCAGCCGGAACGCGGCGGCGATCTCGTCGTCGTCGACCCGGACGACATCGCGCAGCGTGTCCCGCACGATGGCGAACGGCAGCTCACCCACGCAGGACGGCCGCAGCCCGTCCGCGATGGTGGGCGCCGGTGCGACCGGCACGCGGACACCCGCCGCCAGGCTGCGGGCGAGCGAGTCGCAGCCCACCGGCTCCACGCCGTACACCTCGATGTTGGAGCCGGCGGCGGCCAGGCAGGCGCCGGCCACCCCGCCACCACCACCGACCGGTACGACCAGCGTGTCCAACGGTGTTCCCGCCCCCTCGGCCTCCTCGATCAGCTCCAGGCTCGCGGTGCCCTGCCCGGCGATCACGTCCGGGTGGTCGTACGCGTCGATGACAGGGTGACCGCTCTCAGCGCTGAGCCCGTTGGCCACCGTTACCCGTTCCTCGACGCCGGTGCCGGCGAACACCACCCGCGCCCCCGCCACACGCGCCCGGTCGACCTTCGTGGGTGCCGCGTCGACCGGCAGCACGACGGTCGCCGCGAGCCCGTGCTGCCGGGCCGCCAACGCCACCGCCACCGCGTGGTTGCCGGTGCTCTGCGCGATCACCCCGGTGTGGCCGGCCGCGGCGAGACGGCCAACAGCGCGCAGCGCGCCCCGCATCTTGTACGAGCCGCCGTTCTGGAGGTTCTCCGCCTTGAGCAGGACCCGCGCCCCGGCGATCTCGTCGATCACCGGGGACCGCAGCACGGGGGTACGGACCACGCGGCCGGTGAGCCAGCGGCTGGCCTCCTCGACATCGGCCCGGACCTGGCCAACGGTGTGTGACATCGTTTCTCCTTCTCGGGCACACCACGGGCGGGGTCCAGCGGTACGTGGACCCCGGGAAAGGTGGGTGGAAGCGTCAGTTCAAGGTGGGTAGCTGGACGTCGACCCGCAGGCCGCCGTACTCGGCGGGCCGGGCCGCGATGATGCCGTCATGCGCCTGCGTGATCGAGCGGGCGATGGCGAGGCCCAGGCCGGCCCCGCCGCCCTGGGAGGTCCGGTCCCGGGCGAGCCGGCGGAACGGCTCGAACAGGCCGGCCACCGCCTCGGCCGGCACGGGTTGGCCGGTGTTGACCACTGACAACGCCGGCGTGCCACCCACCACGACGGTCAGTGAGCCGCCCGGCCGGTTGTACTTGATGCCGTTCTCCACCAGGTTGCTGACCAGGCGTTCCAGCAGCACCCGCTCGCCGACGACGACCCGGTGCCCGAGGTGGGTCTCGACGGTGACCCCGGCCTCCCGGGCGCGGTCCTGGTACCCGGCCAACACCGCCTCGACGATCGTGTCCAACCGCTGCGGTATCCGCGACCGTAGGCCCTGGTCACTTTCGCTGAGCGCGAGCAGGCCCTCGATCAGGCGTTCGTTGCGCTCGTTGGTCTCCAGCAGCTGACTGGTCAGCAACTCCAACTGCTCGCCGGTGAGCGCCCGGGCCATGCCGACCTCGATGAGCGTCCGCTGCACCGCGAGCGGCGTACGCAGCTCGTGCGAGGCGTTCGCAGCGAACCGCCGTTGCCCGTCGTACCCGGCGGAGATGCGTTCCATCATCTCGTCGATGGCCCGGGACAGCCGGGCCACCTCGTCGTGGCCTCGCGGCCGGATCCGGTAACCGAGATTCTGCGGGCCGAGGTGCCCCACCGGCCCGGCCAGGTCAGCGACCGGGCGCAGGCACCAGGCCGCGCCGAACCAGATCGCCACCAGGGCGACCAGGGTCACGAGCAGCACGGCCACCAGGGGCAGCGCGAACGCCGATGGGAGGCCGGCGGCGCACACCTTCGTCACCCCGGGGACGGGCAGGCCACAGACCTGCTTCACCCCGACCCAGGTCATCGCCGTCAGCCACCTGCTCACCCTGGGCAGCACCGGCCCGGCCAGCAGCGCCAGCAGACCCACCAGCAGCACCCGGCGTCGGGGCGTCCAGCTCACGCCGTACCGCCGATGCGGTAACCGGCCTTCGGAACGGTGTGGATGATCGCGGGGTCGCCAAGCTTCTTGCGCAGGGTCATCACGGTGACCCGTACAGCGTTGGTGAACGGGTCGGCGAACTCGTCCCAGGCCTGCTCCAGCAGCTCCTCGGCGCTGACCACCTGACCGCCCGCGCGCAGCAGCACGTGCAGCACCGCGAACTCCTTCGGGCTCAACGTCACCGGGCGGCCGTCCCGGGTGACCGTGTGCCGGCCCACGTCCAGCACCAGGCCATCCTGGGCGAGCACCGGGGGCAGCGCCGGCGTGGACCGCCGCCCGAGGGCCTGCACCCGGGCCACCAACTCGGCGAAGGCGAACGGCTTGGTCAGATAGTCGTCCGCGCCGAGGCCGAGACCTTCCACCCGGTCCCGAATACCGGCCGCCGCGGTGAGCAGCAGCACCCGGGTGCCGACCTGTGAACCGGCGATGCTGCGGCACACCTCGTCACCGGTACGCCCCGGCATGTCCCGGTCCAGCACCGCGACGTCGTACCGGTTCACCCCGACCCGCTCCAACGCGCCGTCACCGTCGTAGCAGACGTCCACGGCCATCGAGAGGCGGCGCAGCCCTTCGGCCACCGTGTCCGCCAACAACCGCTCGTCATCCGCCACCAGCACCCGCACGTTTGTCCGCTCCCCCGAGTTCGGCTTGGCCCGGGATACGGTCGCAGGCCCGGGTTAAGGGTTCTGTAAGCACCCGCCGCAGCCATCCTCCACGCGAGCGTCCGGCCGGCAAACCACCGCAAGCCAGACCCTGTCGGTTTCGTACCCCCAACACACCATCTGCACGATCCATCCCCGGCGGCCCCGGCAGTCACCGGTCAAGAGTGAGCTGCGCCACAACAGGGACCACCCACGGTGCCCTCGCGCCGCCGCACCCACCCTCCCCCGTCGATCATGGAGTTGTGGTGGCCGCTGAATCCCGTTTCGCGCCTTTCGTGAGGCGCCACAACTCCATGATCGACGCGGGGATAGGGGCGAGTGCGGGCCCGAGAATAGGAGCGGGGCTAGGGGCAGAGGAGGGGGATCAGGGTTCGGATGATGTAGGCGGGGCGGCGGTAGAGGTCGTGGTCCGTGAAGTGGCGCATTTGCCAGCCGTTGGCGGCGAGCCAGTTCGCTCGAGCCCGATCGCGCCGGAGGCGGGCACGGTCCAGATGGGACGACCCGTCGTACTCGACACCGACGCGGTGTCGCCGATATCCAAGATCCAGGCGGTAGAGCGGTATCCCGCTGCTGTCCCGGACCCAGACCTGCGGCTCGGGCGTTGGCAGACCGCCGTCCATCAGCACCAGGCGCAGCTGACTCTCCTGCCGGCACTCTGCCCGAGGATCGGCGCGTGGCACGAGATCGCGTGCCTGACAGACTCCACGCAGCCGGTCGTGCCGAGCGACCTCGACCCTGAGTTCCTCGGGCTGACAGGCGCCTACGCGAAGGCAAAGGTCCAGCAGCGGCATCGCTTCCATCCGATGCAACGACCGGGCCAGGTCCACTGCGCACCTGGCGGCGGGCGCACAGGGCACCCCGACCAGCAGCACCGGGTCGCGCACCGGCAGCACCGCCTCGTGGATAACCACGTCTCGTATGCGGGGGATCCTCTCCCCTGCTGGCACAATCACGTGCACTTCAGGGCTTTGCACGTCGCCGAAGCCATGCAGCTGCGCGCCGGTGTGAAAGCCGACGACGGCGCTCGCGGGCAGCCGCTGGAAGATTGCCGCGAGCCGCCTGGCCTGGTCGGCCGATGGCGCGTAGACGCTCCGCGTCAGCCGGTGCAAACGGGACAGCTCGGTCAGCCTGCGCACTTGTTCTCGGCTGAGGCCAGCCGCGAGTAACTCCGAGTATCGATACAGAGGCGCTGCCATGCCGCAGAAATCTGCAGCACCAGGCCACCAACCCCCAACCCCGACAACACGTTCTGTGGATAACCACCCACCCTGTGCACAACCCCCGCAGCCCGCCCTGACCGTGCTAAGCGACAAGCCGATCATCCGGGTCGATCATGGAGTTATGGTGGTGGACAAAAGCACCGACGTCGCATCTTTCGCCCACCACAACTCCATGATCGACCCCGGCGGGGGCGGGGGCGGGGGCGGGGGCGGGGGCGGGGGCGAGGGCGGGGGGGCGGGGGGGATTAGTCGCAGGCTATGCCGTCGCCGTCTCGGTCCAGGTCGTAGATGTCGTTGCCGATCACTCTGATCGGTCCGCTGACGTAGGCGGGGCCGTTGCCACTCCCACCCGCGCAGTCGACGTCGCTGGCGATCGGGACGCAGCCGCTGTAGTTCGGGTCGCACTTCGACGACGTCGGCTTCTTGGTGCCTACGGCGACGACCTGGGTCACCGGCTGCTTCGTCACGGCGGACTTGACCAACTTCTTGGCCGTCCGCACCCCGTCGGTGGTGGTCACCTCGTACGTCAAGGTTCGGACGCCGTTCACGCCCTTGGTCCGGACGACCCGCTTGCCTGCGGTCAATGACGAGTCCTTGACGGTCCGCTCGCTGTACCTGATCGCGGCCTGCTCCGTCACGGTCGTCACCTGCACCACGGGCGCGGCTACCGCGTCGGCCGGGCTGGGTACGGCCGACGAGGGCTCGGCGAGCGGCGACTCCTCCTGAACGGGGGCCTCCTCGGTCGGCTCGCCGGGGGCCGCCAGGATCGGCTGCTGCGGCGGCGGCTCAGCGGCGGTGCCGGGCCGCGCCTGGTCCCCCTCGCCGGTCAACGCGCTGACGATGGCGGTGCCGGCGCAGCAGAGCAGCAGGATCGACAGGGTCACCGAGCCGAGGATCACGGCGGCCCGGCGGCCGGGGCTGGCCCGGCGGAACCAGTTCGGTTGGGGCGCCTGGCCGAACGGTGGCGGGTACGGCGACCCCGGGTTCTGTGGTGGTTGCATCGTCACGGCGATGAGTGTCGTCGCAAACACAGCGCGCAATATCCACCGTCGCGCTCGTCACCTGCGCCTTTCGCTCGACGGGGACGGGCGGTGGGCGCGCTGGCGGGCGACGAGTCGACAGACACGGCGGCCCGCCAGGTCGGCGGGGTAGGGCCGATCGTGCAGGTGTCAGCACCACCAAAAGCCGCGGATCGCCCGCATCGCACCGATGCACAGTCGACACTCCACGGCGGCGACGGATCTGTCGCGATGCCGTCAGCGGGGCCGAGTCACCGCAGGCGTCTCCACCGGCCGCGTAGCGAACTGAGCCCGACGAGCAGCAGCGCCACCGCGAACATCGCGGTGCCGATCACGTTGACCTGCGGTGGGATGCCACGCTGGGCAGCGCCCCAGACGTACATCGGGAACGTGACAGTGGTGCCGGCGTTGAAGTTCGTGATGATGAAGTCGTCGAAGCTCAACGAGAAGGCCAGCAACGCGGCGGCCACGATGCCGGGGAACACCAGCGGCAGGGTGATCCGCCGGAAGGTCTGCCACTCGCTGGCGTAGAGGTCCATGGCCGCCTCCTCCAGCCGCCGATCCATCCCGGCGAGCCGCGCCTTCACGGTGACCACCACGAACGACAGGCAGAACATCACGTGCGCGATCACAATCGTCCAGAATCCCTGCGGTACGCCCGCCGACACGAACAGGGCCAGCAACGACGTGCCCATCACCACCTCGGGGGCGGCCATCGGCAGGAAGACCAGCACGTTGATCCCGGACCGGCCGCGGAAGCGGTGCCGGACCAGCGCGAACGCCATCAGGGTGCCGAGCACGGTGGCGACCACGGTGGCGAGGAAGCCGATCTGCACGCTGCGGACCACGGCGGCGCACATGTCCGAGGTGGCGCACGGCTGCCGCCAGTTGTCGAGGGTGAACTCGTTGAAGTCGTACGACAGCCGGCTCGACGGCCGGTTGAACGACAGCGCGGCCACCACCAGGACCGGTAGCGCCAGGTAGCCGAGTACCAGCAACGCCACGATCATCACCCAGCGGTCCGCCAGCCAGCGGGACAATCTCACAGCACGTCCTCCGTCCCCGCCCGACGCAGGTAACCGAAGACCACCGCGAGGATCGCCGCCATCAGCAGGAACGACAGCGCGGCACCCTGCGGGTAGTCCAGTCGCACCAGGAACGCCGAGTCGATCACGTTGCCGATCATGTATTCGTTCGGGGTGCCGAGCAGTTCCGCGTTGATGTAGTCGCCGCTGGCCGGGATGAAGAACAGCAGCGTGCCGGCGACCAGGCCGGGCCTGGACAGCGGCAGTGTCACCCGGCGGAACACCTGCACCGGGTTCGCGTACAGGTCGGCTGCCGCCTCCAGCACCCGGCGGTCCATTCGCTCCAGGCTGACGTACAGCGGCAGCACCAGGAACGGCAGGAAGTTGTACGTGAGGCCGAGCACCACCGCGAACGGCGTGGCCAGCAGCCGGCCGTCCGGGCCGAGCAGGTGCACGTCACGCAGCAGACCTACCAGCGCGCCGTGGTCCGACAGGATCGTCTTCCAGGCCAGCGTGCGGACCAGGAAGCTGGTGAACATCGGCGCGACGACGCACACCAGCAGCAGGTTCTTCCACCGGCCGGCCCGCTGCGCGATGGCGTAGGCCAGCGGGTAACCCAGCAGCAGCGCCAGCACCAGGGCCGATCCGGCATAGCCGAACGAGCGCAGAAACTGCGGCCAGTACGCCTGCACCACGTCCGGGTAGTTGCCGAACGCCCAGGTCATCGCGTACCCGGTGGAGAGCGAACCGCTGGGGTCGTACAGGCTGGCCGCCGCCAACTGCACCAGCGGCACACCGAAGAAGAGCAACAGCCAGGCCGCGCCGGGCAACAACAGGAGGTACGGCAGGAGCCGGCGCCCCCCGGACCGGGCTGCCGGTGTCGGATGCGCCGGCCCGCTCGGAGCCCGGAGGGTCACCGCGACACACCCACCGGTTCGTCGCGCCCCGCCGACGTCCGGTCACTGTCGACGGTGTCGCGGGGCAGCAGGAACGCGTGCTGCGGATCCCAGTACGCGACGGCCTCGCTGCCGACCGCCAGCCGCGTCGACGATCCGCTGTTGGCGGCGAAGACCGACACCTCGGTACCCCAGCCGGTGCGCAGCAGGTACTGCGTGCTGACCCCCACGTAGGAGGCGTCGGTGACCACACCGGCGACGTGTTGATGCCCGGCGGGCACCTGGTCGGCGGAGCCGACCAGCATCAGCTTCTCCGGGCGTACCCCCAGGTGGACCGGGCCGTGGTCGGCCCGGGACCGGCCGGCGGGCACGGAGAAGCGGGTGCCGTGCGCCGTCACCGCGACGTCGCCGCCGACGACGGCGGTGGCCTCGCCGGCGAGCAGGTTGGACTGGCCGAGGAAGGTCGCCACGAAGGCGGTGGACGGCAGTTCGTAGAGGTCGGCCGGTGGGCCGAGTTGTTCGATCCGGCCGGCGTTCATCACCGCGACGGTGTCGGCCATGGTCATGGCCTCCTCCTGGTCGTGGGTGACGTGGACGAAGGTGACGCCGACCTCGGCCTGGATGCGCTTCAGCTCGATCTGCATCTGCCGGCGCAGCGTGAGGTCGAGAGCGCCCAGCGGTTCGTCGAGCAGCAGCACCTGCGGTCGGTTGATCAGCGCGCGGGCCAGTGCGACCCGCTGCTGCTGACCGCCGGAGAGCTGGGCGGGACGGCGGTTGCCGTAGCCGTCGAGCTGCACGAGCGACAGCATCCGGGTGACCTCGTCGTCGACCGAGCGGATGCCGCGTCGGCGCAGCCCGAAGGCCACGTTCTCGAAGACGTTGAGGTGCGGGAAGAGCGCGTAGCTCTGGAAGACGGTGTTGACCGGTCGCCGGTACGGTCGCAGCCGGGTGATGTCCCGGTCGCCGAGCAGCACCTGGCCGCTGGTCGGCTCCTCCAGGCCGGCGATCATCCGCAACGTGGTGGTCTTGCCGCAGCCGGACGCGCCGAGCAGCGCGAAGAACGAACCCTGCTCGATGGTCAGGTTCAGCTCGTCGACCGCGGTGACGACGCCGAACCGTTTGGTGAGGTTGGCCAGGCGCAGGTCGCCGCCGGGTGTCTCGCGCACCATCCTCGTCACGCCCCGATGACCTGTTGGAACTTGCCCTCGTACTCTTTCTCCTGCTTCTCGTCCAGGGTCATGAACACCGTGGACTTCGCCAGCACCGCGTCGTCGGGGAAGATCAGCGGGTTGGTGGCCAGCTCGGGGTCGATCTTCTCCATCTCGGCCTGGGCGCCGTTGACGGGGCAGATGTAGTTGACGTACGCGGCGAGCTTCGCCGCGACCGCCGGCTCGTAGTAGTAGTTGATCAACGCTTCGGCGTTGCCCCGGTGGGTGGCCTTGTTGGGGACCATCATGTTGTCGCTGTAGAGCATCACGCCGGAATCCGGAGCGACGAAGCGCACCTTCTCGTCCTCGTTGGCGAGTTGGATGACGTCGCCGGACCAGCCGATGCACGCCGCGATGTCGCCCTTGGCCAGGTCGGGCGCGTAGTCGTTGCCGGTGAACCGGCGGATCTGCCCGGAGTCGACGGCCCTCTTGAGCTTGTGGAGGGCGTCGTCGAACTGGGCGGCGGTGAAGTTCGCCGGGTCGTGCCCGTTCGACCCGAGCAGCAGGCCCATGGTGTCGCGCATCTCGCTGAGCGCGGTCACCCTGCCCTTGAGGTCGGGGCGGGTGAGCAGTTCGTCGACAGTCCGCAGTTCCTTGGTGACGTTGCCGTTGTACGCCAACCCCGCGAGGCCCGCCTGCCACGGGATGGAGATCCGGTTTTCGGTGTCGAACGAACGGTCGAGCAGCGACGGGAGCAGGTTGGCCTGCACGTTCGGGATCTTCGCCGGGTCCAGCTTCTGAATCCAGCCGAGCCGGATCATCCGGGCCGCCATCCAGTCGGACAGCACGATGATGTCCCGGTCGGTGCTCTGGCAGGCGGCGAGCTGGTTCTGCACCTTGCCGAAGAACTCGTTGTTGTCGTTGATGTCCTCGGTGTAGGTCACCTGGATGCCGGTCTTCGCGATGAACTCGTCGAGGCTCGGTCGCCTGGACTCGTCCTTGTCGTCCACGTCCAGGTACTGCGGCCAGTTGGCGAAGGCGAGCTTCTTCTCGGTGGCGGAGAGGTCCTCGCTGACGCAGCCAGCTTCGGTCTGTTGGGCGCCCTTGGTGCCGCAGCCCGTGAGGCTGCCGCCCAGGGTGAGCAGGGCGGCCGAACCGAGAGTGCCGCTGAGCAGTCCACGCCGGGAGAGGGGCCGGAGGGGAGTACGCATGACGACTCCTAGGAGCTCATCGTCGGCCGGCGCGACGGGGAGGCGCGCCGGCAGGAATGTGGGGACGGTCAAGTGTCAGGGACGGCTGCTCCCGACCTGAGGTGACCCCCCAGGGGAGCGCGCGATGACAACCGGCAGCATGAGACCCGCGGTAGACGCGTGGGTGCCCCTCGCCGAGCCTTGATCAACTCGGGTGTCCGCGCCGTCCCGGGTTCCGTGACCCCGAAGGCAGGCAGGGGTCAGTGGTTGGGCGGAATTACCCGAAGGTGGCCTCGGCGGCCGGTCTGGTGCGGGTTGTCGGGGTGGTGCTGGTCCGGCTCCGGGGGGCGGGGGGCCGGGCGGGCGGCCTCACGGACCGCTTCGGCCAGCGCGACCAGGTCGTCCGTGGTCGGCGGCGGCGGCTCGAACTCGCCCTCGTGCCGGACGACGTCCCAGCCCCGCGGCGCGGTCAGGCTGCGGGCGTGCGGCTCGCACAGGTCGTACGTGTGCGGCTCGGCGAACGCCGCCAGGGGCCCCACCACCGCTGTCGACTCGTTGTAGACATAGGTCAATGTGGCGACCGCTTGCCGGGGGCAGCCGTTACGGGAGCAGCGCCGTGGTGACCTCACGTGCGGCAGGGTATCTCCATTACCGGGTCCGGCGCATCGGTTCGCGTTGCGACACGCCCGTCATGGTGATCACAGTCAGCCGTGCGGGTCGCGCCGCGCCACGGTGGCGGCGCTGCCGCTGGCCAGCCCGGCACGGGCGCTACCCTTTGGCTCATGACGAGCCCGGAACACCGCCGCCCCGGCTCCGGCCGGCGTGCGCATCGCGACCGGCACGGGCGCGGCCTGCGCGGGCGGCTGGTGCCGGCGACCGTGCCGCTGGCGCGGACCAAGGCCGAGGTCTTCGACGACCTGGTCCTGGACACCGTCGAGACGCTGGAGCGTCGGTTCGCCAAGGAGTTGGCGGGCGTCGAGTTCGCGGTCGAGGACGTGCCACCCGACCTGAACGTCTACGACTCCGACGTGCTGGAGGACGGCGAGGTCCCGCTGGCCCGCCTGCTGCCCGGCCGCCCGGGCCGGCAGGAGGTGCCGCCACGGATCGTGCTGTACCGACGGCCCCTGGAGTTCCGGGCGATGGACCGTGAGGACCTCGCCGACCTCGTACATGACGTGATCATCGAACAGGTGGCGAACCTTCTCGGGGTGGACCCGGACGAGCTCGCCTGAACCAACCGCCGCGCCGACAGCGGTGAGTCGGGCGGCCCCCACCGCCTCGACCTCACACCGCTCAGGCGGCGCGCCGCTTCAACTTGCGCCGCTCCCGCTCGGAGAGCCCACCCCAGATGCCGAACCGCTCGTCGTGACCCAGAGCGTATTCGAGGCACTCGGTCTTGACCTCGCAGCGCGAGCAGATCCGCTTCGCCTCGCGGGTCGAGCCGCCCTTCTCGGGAAAGAACGCCTCGGGGTCGGTCTGCGAGCACAACGCCCGCTCCTGCCACTCCGGCGCGTTTCCGAGCAGGTCGGCCACCTCAAGCTGGCCGTCCATCAAATGCCTCCTTGTCGCGCACCGGCGTCATCGCCGCTGCAACCCCCCACGCGAAAGGCGTGCTTGTCCGTCCGGTCCCGTTTTGTTGCGTTCCGTGCGAACAACCCCATTCAAATTACACGCGTGTAATGCGTGCGCCGTCAAGCCAAACTTGATAATGGAGTCGCCCTCCCGACACCCCCGGTCGGCCACCTGGGCTGTCCAGCCTCGCAACCTGCCCTATCGATTCAGACCCCGGCCGAGTAACGCCCTCTCCGGCGAGTTGCCCAACTTTTCTGCCGTGGCGCTTCCCCGACGAGTCGCCGACCGGAAGGCGCCAGACACCCCCACTTCTATAGCTGATCTTGGTGGGAGACAGGTTAACGCGACGCGGCGCAGACCGCCCGTCGAGCCGCAGACAGCACTCGCGCCCCGTCCATAATGTGGACAGGCGCGGCGGCAAATCACTGATCCCAGGTCAGCCAGCGGCCCCGAAACCACTGCTCGGCCAGGCGAACTGCGCTATCGCTCCACCATGGACAGAAACCGTGCCGGCGGGCGTATTTTCGTCCCACCAGACGGTATGGATCCCGCTCGGGAGATCGGGATGGACCGCACTGTGGAACGAGCCGTCGCGCACCTCGATCCGCCGTTCACTGACGAAGACGCCGATCGTTCCAGAGTCGACGTCAGGGCCGGGCGTGACCGTACGCAGTCGACCGCTTGCGCGCCGGACGACCGGCGGCCTTCGCAATGGCCCGCAACTGCTCCTCGGTACGCGCCGACCCGTTGTCGGAGCCGGCCATCCGGGAAATGGTCTCCTCCATCAGCGTGCCGCCCAGGTCGTTGCAGCCACCCTGGAGCATCGCCACCGTGCCCTCGTCACCCAGCTTCACCCAGGAGCACTGGATGTTGTCGATCCGGCCGTGCAGCAGCAGCCGGGACATGGCGTGCACCACCCGGTTCTCCCGCCAGGTCGGACCGGGTCGGGCGATACCCGCCAGATAGATCGGCGCGTTGGTGTGCACGAACGGCAGTGCCACGAACTCGGTGAACCCGCCGGTGCGGTCCTGCACCCCGGCCAGCACCCGGAAGTGCGCCAGCCACTGCCCGGGATGGTCGACGTGGCCGTACATCATCGTCGAGCTGGACCGGATGCCCAGCTCGTGCGCGGTGCTGACCACCTCGACCCAGGCGGCGGCCGGAAGTTTGCCCTTGGTCAGCACCCAGCGCACGTCGTCGTCGAGGATCTCCGCGGCGGTGCCCGGGATGGTGTCCAGCCCGGCCTCCCGCAGCTGGATCAACCACTCCCGGACCGGCACGCCGGCCTTCGCGGCGGCCGTGACGATCTCCATGGGCGAGAAGGCGTGCACGTGCATCTCGGGCACCCGGGCCTTGATGGCGCGCACGATGTCGGCGTACCCGGTGACCGGCATCTTCGGGTCGATGCCGCCCTGCAGGCACACCTCGCTGGCACCGGCCGCCCACGCCTGCTCGGCACGGTCCGCCACCTGCTCGACGGAGAGCCGGTACGCGTCGGCGTCCCGCTCACGCTGCGCGAAGGCGCAGAATCGGCAGCCCACGTAGCAGACGTTGGTGAAGTTGATGTTGCGGTTGACCACGTAGGTGACGTCGTCGCCGACCGCCGCGCGACGCACATCGTCGGCGAGGCGGCACAACTCGTCGAGCGCCGGCCCGTCCGCGCCGAACAGCGCCAGGGCAGCGTCGGTGTGCCGGGGGTCGAGCAGCGCCGCAGGGTCGTCGGCCGCGAGCCGCAATCCGGCGGCCAGGTCACCGTCCGCGCCACTTCCGGCCAGTGCCGGGGGTACGCCCACCCGCCGCGCGGTCGCCTCCGGTGCGACCTTGCCGGCAACCTCCGACCAGTCGCCGTAGACGCTGTCGAAGTCGCCGCGCCGGTCGTCGGTGCGGCCGGTGGTGTCGATGGTGGCGTGCAGGTCGACCCGCCCGCCGAACACCTCCTCCGGCTCCTGCCACGGCCGTCCCTGCGGCACCGCCGACTCGATCGCCATCCCCGTCCCCGGGTCGGCCAGGGCGCTGACGTGCGGCAGTAGCCGTGGGTCGAGCCACGGGTCGCCCGCGCGCACGTACTCGGGGTAGATCGTCAACCGCTCCCGCAGCGTGAACCCGGCCAACTCGGTGTGCCGGGCCAACTCCTCGATCTGCGGCCAGGGGCGCTCCGGGTTGACGTGGTCGGGGGTGAGCGGGGAGACGCCGCCCCAGTCGTCGATGCCGGCACGCAGCAACAGGTCGTACTCGCCGGCGATGAGATTCGGCGGGGCCTGGATCCGGGCCTTCGGGCCGAGCAGCAGCCGGGCCACCGCCACGGTGGCGGCCAGGTCGTGCAACTCCGCGTCGGGCATGCCGCGCATCGCCGTGTCCGGCTTGGCGCGGAAGTTCTGCACGATCACCTCCTGGAGGTGGCCGTACTCCCGATGGGCCCGGCGGATCGCGAAAAGCGCGTCCACCCGCTCCGCCGGGGTCTCCCCGATGCCGATCAGGATGCCCGTGGTGAACGGCACCCCGACCCGACCCGCGTCGTCGAGCACCCGCAACCGGACCGCCGGCTCCTTGTCCGGTGAACCGAAGTGCGGGCCACCCGGCTCGGACCACAGCCGGGTCGCGGTCGTCTCCAACATCATGCCCATGCTCGGCGCGACCGGCTTGAGCCGTTGCAGCTCCGACCAGGACAGCACCCCCGGGTTGAGGTGCGGCAGCAGGCCCGTCTCCTCCAACACCGCGACCGCACAGGCCCGCAGGTAGTCCAGGGTCGAGTCGTAACCGCGTTCGTCCAACCAGGTCCGGGCCGCCGGCCAGCGCTCCTCCGGCCGGTCACCCAGGGTGAACAGCGCTTCCTTGCAACCCTGCGCGGCACCCGCCCGGGCGATGGCCAACACCTCGTCACGGTCCAGGAACGGCGCCGGCAACCGGTGCGGCACGGTGGCGAAGGTGCAGTAGTGGCAGCGATCCCGACAGAGCCGGGTCAGCGGGATGAAGACCTTTTTGGAGTACGTGACCACACCCGGCCGACCCGCGTCCCGCAGGCCAGCGTCGCGGATCCCACCAGCCACCCGGAGCAACTCGTCGAGCGCGGCACCCCGGGCGGACAACAGCGCGGTCGCCTCGTCGACGTCCAGCGCTCGCCCGTTCGCGGCCCGGCCGAGGGCCCGCCGCACGCTCGCGTCGCTCGGAACCGGATGGGTGCGATCAACCATCCGCTCACCCTATGCGCTACGCATCCCCACCCCACCGCACTCCCCTCCCGGGCTCCCACCGGCTCCCACCCCTGCCACCCCCGGTTGATCATGAAGTTACTGCCCCGACACGCCGTGCAACCGGGCAATAACTTCATGATCGACGAGAGCTGAGGGTGGGGGCGGGTGGGCAGGGGGGGTTAGCGGGGTGGGTTTTCGCCTGGCTTCAACTGTTGGGTGCGGTCGGCGTCCGGGGTCTCGGGGTGGGAGATGACCTCGGTCGGGTCGGCGGAGGGGCGCGAGATGGCCTGGGTTGGTTCCGCGGAGGGGTACGAGATGGCCTGGGTGGGCTCCGCGGAGGGACGCGAGATGGCCTGGGTGGGCTCGGCGGACTGGCGCGGAATGGCCTGGGTGGGGTCGGCCGACGGGGGCTGCCCGAACGGGGGCGCAGCCGGGGCCGGCGGCGCCGACTGGGGGGCCGGGTTCACCGGGGGCGCGGACTGCGGCGCGGCCGGGAACGGCGGCGCGGACTGCGGGAACGGCGGGGCCGACTGCGGAGCCTGGAACGGCGGCGACGTCTGACCGTACTGGCCGGCCTGCGGGTAACCGCCGCCCGGCTGGCCGGGAGCGGGCCACCCACCCTGCGGCTGGCCACCGGGCTGACCCGGAGCCGGCCAGCCGCCCGGCTGCTGCGGCCAGCCGGGCTGGGGCTGGCCACCGGGCTGGGGCTGGCCGTAGACGCCCGGCTCGGGCTTGGGTCGCGGCACGTAGTAGTGGGCGCGCCAGATGGTGTAGACCACCCAGGCGGCGATCGCGAAGATCACCAGCCAGGCGAACCGGGTGAGCACACCGAGCAGGGCGTCGAGCACCTCGGCCTCGGCCAGCCGACCCACCGTCCAGATCAGCATGGTCAGCGTGCCGAACAGGGCGCTGACCGCGTACTCAATGAGAGCTACCTGCGTGATCAGCTTGGCCTTCGCCAGCACCGGCGAGATGTGCGTGGCCAGCAGCACCGCCAGCAGAGGGAGACCCACCGACTCCACCCCGATGAACGCCAAGAAAGCGCCACCCGCGCGGTCGGTGAAGGAGGTGTAGTCGTTCGGGGCGATCAGCCGAAGCAGGCCCACGAAGAGGAACACGGCGTTGGCGCCAAGCAACGCGAGCGCCGCGAGCTCCCGTAGCGGCTTGGTCAGCTGGCGGGCCTGCGACGCGTCAGCGGACGCGGGCTCGGCGGGGCTGGTCACGAGCTCCCCCTCGGGGCGTGTAGGTACGGACATGGCGCACGTGAGCCTAGTCTCGCCGGCCACCGACGGATCGGAGGCGTCACGTGCGCGAGGATGGTCGACATGCGCATCGTGGTTCTGGCCGGCGGCATCGGCGGCGCCCGGTTCCTGCTCGGCGTCCGGGCGTACGCCCGGGACGTCGGCGCGGAGGTGACCGCCGTGGTCAACGTCGGCGACGATCTGTGGCTACACGGGTTGAAGATCTGCCCCGACCTGGACAGTGTCATGTACACGCTCGGCGGGGGTGCCGACCCGGAACGGGGTTGGGGTCGGGTCGGTGAGAGCTGGACGGTCAAGCAGGAGCTGGCCGCGTACGGGGCACAGCCGACCTGGTTCGGCCTCGGCGACAAGGACATCGCCACCCACCTGGTCCGCAGCACCATGCTCAACGGCGGTTACCCGTTGAGCGCGGTCACCGAGGCGCTGGCCAGCCGCTGGGAGCCGGGCGTACGCCTGTTGCCGGCAACGGACGACCGGCTGGAGACCCATGCGGTGGTGGAGGACGACCAGGGTCAGCGGGCGATCCACTTCCAGGAGTGGTGGGTGCGGTACCGGGCCGACATCCCGACTCAGCGTTTCGTGTTTGTCGGTGCGGAGACGGCGAAGCCGGCACCGGGGGTGCTGGACGCGATCGCCTCGGCCGACCTGGTGCTGATCGCGCCCAGCAACCCGGTGGTGAGCGTCGCGCCGGTGCTGGCCGTACCGGGGCTACGCGAGGCCGTGGTGGACGGCCCGGCGCCGGTGGTGGGTGTCTCCCCGATCATCGGCGGCGCGCCGGTGCGGGGGATGGCCGACCGGTGTCTGGCGGTGCTCGGTGTCGAGTGCAGCGCGGCGGGGGTGGGTCGGCTCTACGGCGGCCGGGCGAGCGGCGGCCTGCTCGACGGTTGGCTGGTGGCCGAGGAGGACGCGGGCACGGTGGTGCCCGAGGTGACGGTCCGCGCGGTGCCGCTGCGGATGACCGACGAGGCGGCGACGGCGGCCATGGTCCGCGCCGCGGTGGAGTTGACGTGAGGTTGGAGATTCTGCCGGTGCTCGGCATCGGCCACGTGACCGAGGGCGACGACCTGGCCGCGGTGATCGCGACCGCCGCGCCGTGGCTGCGCAACGGCGACGTGTTGGTGGTGACCAGCAAAATCGTTTCCAAGGCGGAGGGGCGGCTGGTCGACGTGCCGGCGGACGGGCCGGAACGGCTGGCCGCACGGGACGAGGTGCTGGCCGGTGAGACCGCCCGGGTGGTCGCCAGCCGCGGGGCGACCCGGATCGTGCAGACCCACCACGGCTTCGTGATGGCCTCGGCGGGGATCGACGCGTCGAACGTGGACAAGACCCAACTGGTGCTGCTGCCGGTCGACCCGGACGCCTCGGCGCGGGCTCTGCGGGACGCGCTGCGGGAGCGCTTCGACCTGGACCTGGCCGTGATCATCAGCGACACGATGGGTCGGCCCTGGCGCAACGGGCTCACCGACGTGGCGCTCGGCGTGGCCGGGATGCCGGCCATCCGCGACCACCGGGGCGAGATCGACCCGTACGGCAACGAGTTGCAGTTGACCCAGATGGCCGTGGTGGACGAGCTGGCGGGTGCCGGCGAGCTGATCAAGGGCAAGTGCGATCAGGTCCCCGTCGCGGTGGTGCGGGGCTACCTGCCCGCCACCAACCCGGACGACGCCGGTGGCGCGCGGGCGCTGGTCCGTGACGCGGAACAGGATCTGTTCTCGCTCGGTACCGCCGAGGCCCGCGCCGCCGGGCTGTCCGACGCCGCCACCCTGGCCGACGGTCCCGGCCCGACGCCGGCCGACCTGACCGCGGTGCGACGGGCGATCGACGCGGTCGCCGAGGTGGTCGCCCCCGGCACGGTCTTCACCCTCGTCGACGAGGCCGAGGTACGCGCCGGTCTGGTCGCCGAGATGCCCGGGTGGCCGGACGGCGCCGCCCTCCTCCTCGGCTCCGCTCCGACGCCCATCGAACCGATGGGCCTGGTCCGCTTCGGGGCTGACCTGCACCGACTGCGCGTCGCCCTGGCCGCCGAGGGCGTCGGGTCGACCCTGCTGCCGCCACCGCCGGGCAGCCCGGCGAGCGCCGCGCTCGCCCTGTAGCCCGGCTCACGACGGCCGGGTCACGCGTCCAGCATGGCCCGGCCCAGCGGGGTCAACGTGTGCAGCACGCTGTTGCGTTCGCGGTGGCTGACCAGCAGGCCGGCGTTGCGCAGCACCGTGGCGTGCTGGCTCGCCGCCGCCGGTGAGATGTTCAGTTGGCGGGCGACCTCGCCGGTGGTGCAACCCTCGTCGCTGGCCTGCAACACCGCCGCCCTGGTGCGGCCGAGCAGCGCGGCGAGTGAGTCGCGGGCAGCCCCGGACGCGGACGCACCGTTGACCTCGGCGGACACCAACCCGCCCAGCCGGTCCACCCGGTAGACCAGCACCGGTGGCAGCGCCGGGTCGAGTAGTGCGACCGGGGTGGCCGCGCAGAAGAACGACGGCACGAGCAGCAGCCCACGGCCGTCCAGGTGCAACTCCCGGCTGTGCGGGTAGTTACGGACCTCCAGCACTCCGTTCTCCCAGCGCATCGCCGGACGGAGGCTGGTGAGCAGACCCTCGACACCGCCGTCGAGCAGCGCCCGGGCCCGACGCGCGCGGTCCGCCGCCACCGCCGCCTGGATCCGACCCCAGTACGGGCTGATCGCCAGCGACCGGTACTGCTCCATCGACTCGGCCAGGTGGTGCAGCACCGCCACCTCACCCCGGGCCAGCGCGGCCGCCGAGGAGGGCAGCTGATTCTCGGCGGCCAGCACGCTCAGGTCGCGGTGCAGCGACGCGGTGGGCGTACGGCGGAGCGCGTCCAGCCCGGCCTCGAAGCCGTCGACGCTGGCGTACGGGGTGAGGAAGTCGGGGAAGTAACCGCGCGGGGGGCTCAACGCGAAGAGCAGGCGGAGCTGCTCGGAGGAGGCGTCCTGGCGCAGGTCCCGGGCCACGCTGCGCCGCCAGTGGGCCGTCAACGGGTCGCGGGTGCGGCCACGCAGCACGTGGAGGCTGAGGACCAACTCCCAGACCGGGTCCGCCGCCGGTGCCACCCGGGTCCGGAGGATGTCCTCCCCAGAAAAGTGGATCTTCAGCATGGAGCGCTCCCGTGTCGCCGGCAGGGGGATGCCGGATGACCGTTCGACTCTACCTGGCCGGCAGTAATCTCCATCTTTAAGCCTGGACTGAAAAACCTCGACGTCCCCGGGGCCGGTTAGGCATGCTTCCAGTGCCCGAACACGGCGCCGCGCGTCCTGGACGCCCGAGCTGCCGGGGCGCCGGGACCGGGGAGGCCCCGGTGATCGGACGGCACCACGAGGGTCTGCGGCCCTTGGTCCGCGGAGGTGCCGTCCGGTCATCCCGCTTCCGGGCCGGGTCCGCCACGAATTCGACGAGTCGCAGGGTCACCAGGCCAGCGTACGGAGCACACGCTCGTACAGTGATGGGGTGCCCGACGCCGTGATCACTGACCCGACCGTGCCGACCAACGACCCCGAGACGTACGCGGCACTGCACGCCGACGCCACCGCGGTGCTCTCAAGCTGGCAGCCCACCAGCCCGGATGCCGCCGACGCACGGGACCGCACCCTCGCCCTGCTCGCCGCCGGCCCGATCGCGATGAGCCGCCAGCACCGCCCCGGGCACGTCACCGCCAGCGCGTGGCTGCTGGACGCCACCGGCTCCCGGGTGCTGCTCTGCCTGCACGGCAAGTTCGGGCGGTGGGTGCAGCTCGGCGGTCACTGCGAGCCGACCGACCAGACCCTGGTCGCCGCCGCGCTCCGGGAAGCCACCGAGGAGTCCGGGATCGCCGGCCTGCGCATCGACCCGGTGCCGATCGACGTGGACGTACACCAGGTGCAGTGTCAGGGCGGCTCGGCACACTACGACGTCCGGTTCGCCGTGCTCGCCCCGCCCGGCGCGGTGGAACAGATCAGCGACGAGTCCGAGGAGCTGGGCTGGTTCCCACCGGACCAGCTACCCGAGCCGCTGGCCGGCGGGACCGCGCAACTGGTCGCGCCGGCCCGCGCGGCCCTCAGACGTAGCCCTCTTCGCCTCGCTCCTTGAGCTCGTCGACCAACGCCTTGACGTCCTGCGCCCGATCGCGCGGGCAGACCAGCACCGCGTCCGGGGTGTCCACCACGATCAGGTCACGCAGACCGAGGACGGCCACCAACCGACCCGACTGCGGTACGACCACGAGGTTGCTGCTGTCCCGCAGCAGCACGCCCGGCTTGGCGTCCGTGCCAAGCACCACGTTGTTCGCGTCGTCGCTCGGCAGCACGTCGCCCAGGGTGTGGAAGTCGCCGACGTCGTTCCAGCCGAAGTCGCCCGGCACCGTCGCGACCCGACCCGCAGTTGCCGCGCCCTCCATCACCGCGTAGTCGACGGAGATCTTCGGCAGGGTCGGCCAGATCGCGCCCAGCACCTCGTCCTGCTCGGGGGTGCCCCAGGCGGCGGCGATCGCGGCGACGCCGGCGTGCAGCCCCGGCTGCTGGCGGGCCAGCTCGGCGAGGAAGACGTCCACCCGCCACACGAACATGCTCGCGTTCCACAGGTGACGGCCCGAACGGACGTACGCCTCGGCGACCTCGGCGGCCGGCTTCTCCTTGAACTCGGCCACCGTCCGCCATGGCACACCCTCGGTCGGGTCGCCGGTCTCCAGGTAGCCGTAGCCGGTCTCCGCACGGGTCGGGGTGATGCCGACGGTCATCAGCATCCCCTCCTCGGCCCCGCGGACCGCCTCCTGGACCGTGCAGACCCAGCTGTCCGGGTCGCGGATCAGGTGGTCGGCCGCGAAGCTGCCCATCACCGCGTTCGGGTCGCGCGCCGCGATCACCGCAGCGGCCAACGCGATAGCCGCGCAGGAATCCCGGGGTGAGGGCTCGACCAGGATGTTCTCCTCCGGCAGCACGGTCAGCTGCCGTGCCACCGCTGCGACGTGCGCGGCACCGGTGACCACAAGGGTCCGATCCGGTGTGGTCAGCGGCGCGAGCCGTTCCACGGTCGCCTGGAGCAGCGAGGCGCTGGTGCCGGTCAGCGGGTGGAGAAACTTGGGATGGCCAGCGCGGGACAACGGCCACAACCTTGTGCCGCTGCCACCTGCCGGAATGACCGCATAGAGCATCCGCACATCATGCCCGACGGACCCGCCCGAAGTGGCACGGGTCACCGGCAACGGCAGCGAGGGTCAGGAGCGGGCGCGGCTCCACGCAGCGATGTGCACCTCGGCGCTGGACTCCCAGGTGAACTCCTTGGCCCGGTCGAACCCCGCCTTCGCCAGCGACAACCGCCGCTGTTCGTCGTCGAGCAGAGCGGCCAGGTCGGTGCCGATCTGCTCCGGGTCCTCGGAGGTGTACGCGACCGCGTCGCCGCCCACCTCGGGCAGCGAGAGCCGGGGCGTGGTCAGCACCGGGGCGGCGCACGCCATCGCCTCCAGGATCGGCAGGCCGAACCCCTCGCCGTACGACGGGTACGCGGCAACCAGGGCACCACCGAGGAAACCCGGCAGGTCGCCGTAGCGCAGGTAGCCGGGACGCAGCAGACGCAGGTGCGACGGCACCTCGGCCACCGCCCGGTCGATGTCGTCGTCGTGCCCCTGCCCGCCGGCGATCACCAGGGCGGGCGGGTCGGCCCGGTCAGCCACCGCCCGCGCCCACCCACGGATCAGGTTGGGCACGTTCTTGCGGGGTTCCTTGGCACCGAGGAAGGCGACGTAGCTGCTGTTGCCCAGGCCCAGACGGGCGCGTACGCGGGCCTTCTCCTCCTCGGTGGGGGCGTGGAAGGCGGCCTGGTCGACGCCGTGATAGGCCACGTCGATCCGCGTCGGGTCGGCGTCGAGCAGCCGGATCAGCTCGTCGCGGGTGGCCTTGCTGGGCACGATCACCCGGTCGGCGCGGCGCAGCGAGGTCTTGATGGCGCTGCGGAAGAAGGTGCGGCGGGACTTGTCGTAGTGCTCCGGCTCGGTGAAGAACGTCGCGTCGTGCACGGTGACCGTGACCGGGCACCCGGCCCGCAGCGGGCAGGTGTAGAACGGCGAGTGCAGCACGTGGGCGCCCACCTGCTGGGCGAGCAGGGGCAGGCCGGTCTGCTCCCAGGCGAGCCGGGCCGGGCGGTGCGCCACGGCGGCCGGGGCGGGGATGATCTCCGCGCCGGGCAGCATGCGGGTGTAACGCTCCTGATCGGTGCGGAGACTGACCACTGCCAGCTCCACCCCCGAACCGCACACCTTGCCGAGGGCACCGAGCAGACCGTCGACGTATCGACCGACACCACCACGGTCGGCAGGGACACTCGTGGCGTCGATGAGCACGCGGGGCGGGCGACCGGCGGTCACGGGGCGACTCCTTGAAATGGCGGGTCTGTGGGGAACAACACTCCGGGGGTCAAGCCTACGCCGGGACGCGGGGCCGACGCTGACTGCGACCCGACGGTACGCCGACTTGTCATCGTCATCGAGTACGGCCCGCAGGGGCGTATCGTTCGCGCCGATGGCCGACAACATTGCCCGGGTGTTCGCCGACGCGATCGCGAACGACCCGACCAGACCGCTGCTCACCTGGTACGACGACGCCACCGGCGACCGCACCGAACTCTCCGGCGCCACCGTGGCGAACTGGGTGGCGAAGACCGCCAACCTTCTCGTCGACGAGGTCGGCCTCGCACCGGGCACCCCGGCCGGGGTGCTGCTGCCGCCACACTGGCAGACCGCGGCGGTGCTGCTGGGCTGCTGGTCGGCCAAGCTGAGCGTCGTCGACACGCCGGCCGACGTGGGGGTGCTCTTCGCCGCCGTCGACCAGTTCGACGAGGCGCAGTCCTGGCCCGCCGACGAGCGGTACGCCCTCGGGCTGGCCCCGCTCGCCGCCCCACTTCGGCAGGTGCCACCCGGGTTCGCCGACTTCGTCGTCGAGGTACGCGGCCACGGTGACCACTTCACCCCGCAACCCGGCCCGGGCCCGACCGATGCACACCTGCTGAGCCGCGCCGAGGCCCGCGCCACCGAGTTGGGCATCGAGCCCGGCGCACGGGTGCTGGTGGACGCCGCCCGCTACCCGGACCCGGTCGACTGGCTCCTGGCCCCCCTGACCCGAGCCGCCACCGTGGTCCTCTGCGCCAATCTCGACTCAACGAAGGCGGCCAGCCGCCAAGCCACCGAAAAGGTCACCCAAACCCTCCAGTAACCCCACCGCCCGCCCCCGCCCTCCCGCACCCCGCCCCGCCCCGCCCTCCCGCGCCGATCATGGAGTTGTGGTGGGCAACTGATGCGCCTATGCCCCTTTTGCGAGGCACCACAAGTCCTTGATCGACGCGGGAGGGCGGGCGGGGAGGGCAGGGCGGGAGGGCAGGGCGGGAGGGCGGCGCGGGTGGGCGGGCGGGAGCGCGGGGTGGGGTGGGTTAGGCGGGGGTTTTGGTTGGGGGGCGGCGTTGGGCCAGGGCGGCGAAGGCGGTCAGGGACTCGGGGTTGGCCAGGGCCCCCTTCGCCGCGGCCTGGTCGACCGGAGTGCCGGTGAGGATTTTCTTGACCGGCACCTCCAGCTTCTTCGCCGAGAGGGTTCGCGGCACCGACCGCACCTGATGGATCTCGTCGGGCACGTGCCGGGGTGAGAGCGCCGTCCGCAGCTCACGGCAGATCTTCGTGCGCATCGGGTCGTCCAACTCCAGACCGTCGGCCAGCACCACGAAGAGCAGCAGCTCACCGGCGCCGCCCTCGTCGTCCTCCAGGTGGACGACGACCGAGTCGAGCACCTCGTCGAGCCCCTCGACCACGGAGTAGAACTCGGCGGTGCCGAGCCGTACCCCACCGCGGTTGAGCGTGGCGTCGGAGCGCCCGGTGATCACGCAGCCACCCCGCTCGTTGATGGTGATCCAGTCGCCGTGCCGCCAGACGCCCGGGTAGACGCCGAAGTACGCCTCGGAGTAGCGGATGCCGTCCGGGTCGTTCCAGAAGCCCACCGGCATGCTCGGCATCGGTTCGGTGATCACCAGTTCGCCGAGTTCACCGATGACCGGTGTGCCGTCGGCGGAACGGGCCTCCACCTTGGCGCCCAACGCCCGGCAGGCGATCTCACCGGCGTACACCGGTAGCAACGGCACCCCGCCGACGAAACCGGTGCACACGTCGGTGCCACCGGAGAGCGACTGGAGTTGAAGGTGGTCGCCGACGGTCTCGTACACCCAGCGGAACCCCTCGGCGGGCAGCGGCGCGCCGGTGGAACCCACGCCGCGCAGCGCGGACAGGTCGGCGACGTCCCGGGGGACCAACCCGGCCTTGCGGCAGGCCAACAGGTACGGCGCGGAGGTGCCGAAGTACGTGGTGCCGGTCTGCGCCGCCAGCCGCCACAGCCCGCCGAGGTCGGGCTCCGCCGGCCGGCCGGGCTCCGCCCGGACCCCGGGGTTGCCGTCGAAGAGCACGATGGCCGCGCCCACCGCCGGGCCGGAGACCAGGAAGTTCCACATCATCCAACCGGTGGTGGTGAACCAGAAGAACCGGTCGGTCGGGCCCAGGTCGTGGTGCAGGGCGAGCATCTTCAGGTGCTCCAGCAGGATGCCGCCGTGGCCGTGCACGATCGGCTTCGGCAGCCCGGTGGTGCCCGAGGAGTAGAGCACGTAGAGCGGGTGGTCGAACGGCACCGGCGTGAACGTCAACGGCTCGTCGGTGGGCGCGGCCAGTTCGGCCCAGCTCAGCGCACCCTCGGGCGCGGGGCCGGTCGGGTCGAGGTAGCCGATGCTGACGGTGTGGCGCAGCGACGGCAGGGCGGCCCGGATCGCGGCGACCTCGGCCCGCCGATCCACCAGCTTGTCGCCGTACCGGTAGCCGTCCACGGCGACCAGCACCGTCGGCTCGATCTGCTGCCAACGGTCGGTGACGCTGCGGGTGCCGAACTCGGGCGCGCAGGACGAGAAGATCGCGCCCAGGCTGGCGGTGGCCAGGAGCAGGACGTACGTCTCCGCGATGTTCGGGGCGTACGCCGCCACCCGGTCACCGGCGGTGACGCCGAGCCGGCGCAGCCCGGCCGACACCCGGCGGACCTGCTCGCGCAACTCCGCAGCGGTCAGCGTGACCGGGGCACGCGTCTGCCCGTGGGCGATCACCACCGGGTCGTCGTCGGCCCGCCCCGGCATCCGCAGCACGTTCTCGGCGTAGTTGAGCGTGGCGCCGGGGAACCACCGGGCACCGGGCATTGCCCGCTCGGCCAGGGTGGCGGTCGGCGGGGTGTGCGCGATCACCTCGAAGTGATCCCAGATCGAGCGCCAGAACCCGTCCAGGTCGGTGGTGGACCAGCGCCACAGCGCGTCGTAGTCGACGAAGTCCAACCCGCGGTGCTCCCGCAGCCAGCGCAGGTAGGCGCCGATCCGGGACCGCTCCCGTACGTCCGCCGGCGGCGCCCACAGCATGTCACCCACTGCTCCACCCTCCCCCTGGCCCGACACGACACTGTGACTGGGCCGTGGCGCCATCTTGCCCTACCTCGAAGCGCCATTCTGCGCACCGGGTAGGCCAACCGACGCGTGCCCGTCCCACACTCCACCCCGCCATCTCATGTGGGTCAACCAGCGCGGTGGGCCTGGATGGCGCGGCGGCGGGCGAGGCGGTGCGCACGGCGGATCTCCGCCTCCTTGTACCGGCGCTCGTCCTCCGCCGTCTCCGGCAGCACCGGGCGGACCGCCCGCGGCGCCCCGCCCACGTCCACGCCGACGAACACCAGGTACGCGGTGGCCACCCGGACCGGCGCGTCCTCGGCCGAGTCCCACCGCTCGGCGACCACCCGCACGCCCACCTCCATCGAGGTCTGGCCGGTCCAGTTCACCTGGGCGTGCGCGTGCACCAGGTCACCGACCCGGACCGCCTCGGAGAAGACGATCTCGTCGATCGCCGCGGTCACCGCGGTTCCGCCGCTGTGTCGGGCGGCAGCGGCCCCGGCCACGTCGTCGACGAACTTCATCAGAACTCCGCCGTGCACGGTGCCGTAGAGGTTCACGTCCACCGCGGTCATGATCTTGCTGAGAGTGACGCGCGAATACGACGTCGGCTTGCCGGTCGGAGCGGCGGAGAGGTGCTCAGTCATGACGAAAACGGTACGGTGCGCGGATGCGACATCTCTGGAGCTTCCTCGCCGGGCTGGTGGTGGCGCCCATCACCTGGGTGCTGGTCACACTGGGGCAGGACGGGTCGAGCCGGACGGTCGGCCGCTGGGTGGAGATCGGCACGTTCAACACCGCCAACCTGATCGAGCCGGCCGTGTACCTCGGTGTCGGCGGTGTCCTGCTGGGCCTGCTCGGCACGCTGCGCTTCTCGCCGCTGGGCCCGTTGGTGGCCGGGGCGCTGCTGGTCATCCCGTACATCGGCATGTTCGTGGCGCCTTTCTCGGTGCGCGACGCCATCCCGCACGAGTGGAAGGTGTTCGGCGACCCGCTGCCGCTGCGGCTGCCCGTGGAGAACGGCACGCTCTTCCTGATCGGCCTGCTGCTGCTGATGGCCACTTTCAGCCAACAGCGTTGGCGGCAGTGGCCGAGCCCGGCGACCGGTCCGGTCGCCGCACCCACCCCCGCGGCGGACGGAGGCCCCCGCACCGACGACGTCACGATGACCGACTGGCCGCCCCCCGCGCCGGCCGAGCGCGACACCGCGCCCCTCACTCTGGGTTACCCGACCGAATCGACGCCGACCGAGCCGCTGCCCCGTCGGGTGGGTGGCGAGTCACCGTGGTCCGCTCCGCCGCGCGGTCAGCCGCGCCCGGAGGACACCACCGAGATCCGCTGATTGTCGGGGCGGGCCGGTCCACCGGCCCGCCCCTCTGTCTCGGCGGCTAGTGCAGGGCGACCGCCAGGTCCGGGTCGACGGTGCCGAGGCTGGCGCGGGGAACGACACAGAGCATGACGATCAGCGCGGCGGCCATGCCGCCCGCGATGACGATCGCCATCGGCACGCTCCCGGTGCCGAACAGGCCGGCCAGTGGCGCCGACACCGCGCCGATGCCGAACTGCACCGCGCCGAGCAGCGCCGCGGCGGTGCCAGCGGCCTCGCTGTGCCGGGTCATGGCCAGCGCCGGCGCGTTCGGCAGGGCGAGACCCGCGGCGGCCAGGACCAGCCACAGTGACGCCAGCAGGGTGCCCAGGCCACCGATGCCGGTCGCGGCGAACATGACCAGCAGCAGGCCCGCCGCCGATCCGGCGATCAGCGCGCTGACCAGGATCTGCTGCGGGGTGTAGCGGCGCAGCAGCCGCACGTTGAACTGGGTGCCCCCGATCAGGCCCACCGCGCCGGCACCGAAGGCGATGCCGAACTGCTGCTCGTCGAGGCCGTACTCCTGCTGGAGCACGAACGACGAACCCGAGACGTACGCGAACAGGGCCGCCATCGCCAGGCCGGCGACCAGCACCAGGCCGACGAACGCCCGGTCGTTGAGCAAACCCCGATAGTCGCGCAGGGTGGCGCTCACCCCGCCGTGCCGCCGACGCGCCACCGGGAGGGTCTCCGGGAGCCGGAGCGCGGCCACGACGATCAGCAGCGCGCCCAGCACCGCCAGCGCCGCGAAGACGCCCCGCCAGTCGGTCCAGCTCAGCAGGGCGCTGCCCAGCGTCGGCGCGAGGATGGGCGCCAGGCCCATGACGAGCATCAGCCGGGAGAAGATCCGGGCGAAGGCGGCGCCGCTGAACAGGTCGCGGACCACGGCCGTCGCGACCACGGTGGCGGCCGCGACGCCGAGCCCCTGGAGTACGCGCAGTCCACCGAGCACTGCGATGTTGGGCGCGAAGACGCACAGCACGGATGCCACGATGTGCGCGGCCAG
The DNA here is from genome assembly GCF_004217135.1 of Micromonospora violae. Lineage (NCBI taxonomy): Bacteria > Bacillati > Actinomycetota > Actinomycetes > Micromonosporales > Micromonosporaceae > Micromonospora > Micromonospora violae. The sequence goes on along the minus strand of NZ_SHKK01000001.1, from coordinate 6,628,920 downwards.
ACCGGCCAGCAGCGGCACCCGCCGCCCGACCACGTCGGAGAGCGGCCCGATCAGCAACTGACCCAGCGCGAGGCCGACCAGCGTGCCGGTCAGCGTCAACTGCACCGCCGTCTCGGTGGTCTGCAGACCGGACGTGATGGCGGGCAGCGCGGGCAGGTACATGTCGATCGTCAACGGCCCGATCGCGATCAACGCGCCCAGCACGAGGACGAGCTGCACCCGCTGTCGGGTGGTCATCAGGTCGCCGGGCAGGACCTCGTCGATCGCGGTGTCGGGGGAGGCCTTGTCCACAGGTTGCTTCATCATCTCGATCTCTGTGCGGGTGCGGACGCGCCGTCAACGAGAGAGTGACGAGGCGGTGCGGGCAGGGATGATCCTCTCGTCCTGCAACGTCGGCGGGGCCGAGCAGGATTCCCCGGGTGTGCGGGGAGTCACCACGGTCGCCGACGTCATCGGCACGGAGCGATCGCAATTCACGCGCCGCGCAATTCCCATTCAGGGGCGTACACCATCAGCCGCAGGTCAATTACGGAGCGCGATATTCGCGTTTTTACCACGACCTGACCGAACGAACGATCTATTGTGGCCGAACAGTGGAAAGGGGGCAGCTCACAGCCGGTCCGATGATCATGAATGCAGATTTGACCATCATCGCCACCTACATTCGGGCCCTCCACAGAGAGTCATATACGGAAAGGTCACTACGGATGCGTGAGGCGAGGATGAACGATCATTTGCAAGGGCTTCTTCCCGACAGCTCGACCGCAATGGTGTTGGGGCTGGCGGCCGGGGTGGTGCTCGGGCTGGTCCGTGCCTACCTCCGGCACCGCGCCCGGATCCACGCGGAGCGGGAACTGTCCACACGGACCGCAGCCCGCACCGCCGGCCTGATCACCCTGGTCAGCGGTCGCCACGAGAACATCAAGGTCGACGAACGGGACCGTGACGGGCACCGCCTCGTGGAGCTGCGGGGGCCGCAGCGGACCAGCGACGAGGAGGCGGCGTGATCCGGAACAGCTCCGCCGTAGCCCGCGCCGCGACCCACTCGCCCGAGCCGACGCCGGCCGAGCTCGAAGCGACCTTCGCCGCCTTCTGCGACGAGAACTTCCTGCGGGTCGAGCGGCACCTGCGCGCCCGCTGCGCCGACCGGAATCTCGTGGACGAGGCCGTCCAGGAGACGTTCATCACCGCCCGGGCAAAGTGGGCGCAGATCCGCGGCTTCGACCAGCCACTGGCCTGGGTGCTCAAGACGGCGCGGTACAAGCTCCAGGGGCAGCAGAGCCGGCGAAACCGGACCAACACCACAATGACGGACCTGGACACGGTGCCACCCGAGTTCATCACCCAACCGACCGATCCCCGGGAGGCGGACGAGTTGCTCGTCGCGTGGCTCCAGCAACTGCCGCCCCGGCAGGCAGAGGTCTTCGTCCTCTTCCTCGACGGCTGGCGCGACCTCGACATCGCCAAGATGCTGGGTCTCGCCCACACCACCGTCCGCGCCTACAAACAGCAGGCGCGTCAGCATCTGCAACGCCTCGCGGAGCAGGCCGGATTCAACAAGCCGACGACGGGGAGGTCATCGTGAACCTCGACGAGGTCTTGGCACTCGCGGCCGAACGTGATTACACCCCCCTCGAACGTGCCCGCGCCCGGCGCGCACGCCGGCAGATCCAGCAGGCCTACGCCCACGCCGTGACGGCCGGGCGGGATCTCGTCGTGGACGTCGACCCGCATGACCCGCTGAACACCGACGCCGACGAGGCCGCCCGGATCGCCCGCGCGGCCCAGCTGGCGAAGTTGGGCACCATCACCTGGATCTCCGCCACCGGAGAAATCTCCTGGTCCGACGAGATGTCGCTCATCCTCGGATGCGCCCCCGGCACGATCCGACCCTCCACCGACCTGCTCTTCGATCTGGTCCACCCCGAGGACGCGCCCGGCGTCCGCCGGACCATCCACTCTGCGTGGCGGGAGCAGACGGTCAAGGAGACGACGTACCGGGTGGTCCGACCGGACGGCACCACCAGGTACGTGCACTGCTACATCGAAGTTCTGATCGACCGGTTCGACCAGCCGCACGGCATCATCGGCACCGGCCAGGACGTCACCGACCTGGAGCTGGCCCGCCAGGAACGCGACCGCCTCGCCCGCCGGTGCGAGACCGCGCGGACCGAACTGATCAGCCGTGACCCGGCCACCGGCCTGCTGACCCGCCCCCGTTTCGCCGACGAGGTCGGCCGAACCCAACGCGGCGGGTCGGGAGCCCTGCTCGTGGTGGCCGCCGAGCCGCTGAACCTACCGACCTCGGGGCTCGACCACGCGGCCCAGGATCGGCTCGCCGCCGCGATAGCCGGTGTGGTGAAGAACGTGGCCCGCCGGACCGCCGTGTGCGGGCTCGTCGGCCCCGGCGAATTCGGCGTACTCCTACAGAACACCACGATGGCGTCGGCCACGACCATCGCGGAGAGCATCATCGACAGCCTGCGCGGTCACTCGTTCGTCATCGGACAGGACCGCGAGCGGGTACGCCTCGACGCCTGGGGTGGCCTCGTCCGGTACCACGACGGCGACGACACCAGCAGCTTCGACCTGCTCGTGGACGCCGAGAGCGCATGGCGACAGGCCAAACGACAGCGCGTGGCGCTGACCGTGCTGCGGCAGCCGGCCCGTCCGGAGGACCGGCAGGAAACCTGCCGCAGTCGCATTCAGGCCGCGATCGCGGGCAACAGTTTCACGCTCTACGCCCAGCCGATTCTCGACCTGAGCCTCAACCAGATCACCCGCCAGGAGATCCTGCTCCGCGTACTCGACGGCACCGGCCAGCCGGTCCCGCCGTCGGCGTTCCTGGACGTCGCCGAACGGGTCGACGAGATCTGGCCGATAGACCGCTGGGTCATCGACCACACCATGGAGCTGATCGCCCACGGACCGCGGACGTCGCACTACCAGGTGAACGTCTCAGGCCGTTCGCTCGGCGATCCGCACCTGCTGGAACATGTACACGATGTGGTGAAGCGGCACACCATCGACCCGTCCCAGGTCACCTTCGAGATCACCGAAACGGCGCTGATCGGCAACCTGACCCAGGCGATGGACTTCGCCTGCGGGATCCGGGACATCGGTTGCCGGCTGGCCCTGGACGACTTCGGCTCCGGATACGGCACGTTCACCTACCTGAAGTACTTCCCGATCGACCTGGTGAAGATCGACGGCGACTTCATCAACAAGATCGAGGAGTCCCGTCCCGATCAGGTGATCGTCCGGTCGTTCGTCGACATGTGCCGGGGGTTGGGCATCCAGACCGCTGCCGAGTTCGTGGAGAGCGAGGCCACCCTCCGCCTCCTGCGTGACTACGGCGTGGACTTTGCGCAGGGCTACGCCGTCGGCAAGCCGACCCCGGTGGGCAACCCACACCGTGCCCTGCTGGGTTCCGCCGAGATCGAGACGGCCGGACTGGGCGGCACCCTGCGTACGGCGATCGGATGACCAACCGCACGGGCGACCGCTCTTGGTTAAGGCTTACTGACCGTTCGGAAGCTCCACCATCCTGACCTCGACGACGGTGCAGTGTCACGGAATCCTGTCCGAGCCGGCAGCCATATCTCCTGATGAGCCTGATGCCTGTGAGTCATCACGATGACCCACAGGCATCAGGCTCACGAACGACATGGCCTGTCTTGGGGAGGGCCGACGCAGGCCGACGCCGGGCCAAGCCAAGCCGACCCTCCGGCGGGCCGGCCAGGCTCTGGACAGCAGCCAACTCCGGGAACTTCGCGTCGAACGGTCTTGTACGACTTCCAGAAGAATTTCATACCGGTCGGCGAACCTCCGCGACCTCCATCAGTCCTTCAGCAACTGCCGCGCCATGACGATGCGCTGCACCTGGTTGGTGCCCTCGTAGATCTGCGTGATCTTGGCGTCCCGCATCATCCGCTCGACCGGGTAGTCCCGCGTGTAGCCGTAGCCGCCGAGCAGCTGCACCGCGTCCGTGGTGATCTCCATGGCGGCGTCGGAGGCGAAGCACTTCGCGGCCGCGCCGAAGTAGGTGAGATCCGCGTCGCCCCGCTCCGACTTGCCGGCGGCCGCGTACGTGAGCTGCCGGGCCGCCTCCAGCTTCATGCCCATGTCGGCGAGCATGAACTGGATCCCCTGGAACTCGGCGATCGCCTTGCCGAACTGACGACGCTCGGCAACGTACCCCTTGGCGTAGTCGAGCGCGCCCTGCGCGATCCCGACGGCCTGCGCGGCGATGGTGACCCGGGTGTGGTCCAGGGTCTTCATCGCGGTCGCGAAGCCGGTGCCCTCCGCGCCGATCATCCGGTCGGCCGGGATCCGCACGTTGTCGAGGTAGACCTCCCGGGTGGGCGAGCCCTTGATACCGAGCTTCTTCTCCGGCGCGCCGAAGCTCACCCCCACGTCGGACTTCTCGACCACGAAGGCCGAGATGCCCCGGGACCGGGCGGACGGGTCGGTGACGGCGAAGACGGTGTAGAACTCGGACACGCCGGCGTTCGTGATCCACCGCTTCACACCGTTGAGCACCCAGTGATCCCCGTCACGTACCGCCCGGGTGGTCATCGACGCCGCGTCGCTGCCCGCCTCCGGCTCGGAGAGGCAGTACGAGAACATCGCGTCACCGGCCGCGACCGGCGTCAGGTAACGGCGCTTGAGGTCGGCGGAACCGGACAACAACAGCGGCATGGTGCCGAGCTTGTTCACCGCCGGGATCAGCGAGGACGACGCGCAGGCCCGGGCCACCTCCTCGATCACGATGGCGGTGGCCAGCGCGTCCGCGCCCGCGCCGCCGTACTCCTCGGGGATGTGCGGGGCATGGAAGTCGGCCGCCCGCAGCGCGTCGTAGGACGCCTTGGGGAACTCCCCGGTCTCGTCGGCCTCCGCGGCGTGCGGAGCCACCTTCGCGGTACAGACCTCACGCACCGCTTCCCGGATCGCCTGGTGCTCCTCGGGCAACCGGTAGACGTCGAACGACTCCCCTGCGGCCATCTCGGCCCTCCCCTTCACCACTATCATGCGCAGTCTGTGACGACTCCTGACCGCCGACCGCGCAGACTGAAGACTAGCGACTGCAGTTCAGGTGATGTTACCGGCGCGTAGGTATGGGCAAGATGGTGCACCTAACGCGCTGGGCGATGATGGAGTGCGAGACAGTGAGCCACCCCTCCGGTGCCCCGCCCAGGCGCCGCAGCAGAATGCGACGCGACGACGCGACGCCAGTGCGAGCGGAGAAGACAGGCGTGACGATCCCCTACCCCACCATCCAGCCGACCCCCGCCATCGCCGCGGTGACACCGCCCTCAGGCGCACCCCGACCGCGGGTGACGTTCCTGGGGACTGGTTACCTCGGTGCGACGTACGCCATCTGCTACGCGGAGCTGGGGTACGAGGTACTCGGGTTCGACGTCGACGCCGACAAGATCGCGATGCTGAACGCCGGTCAGGTGCCGATCCACGAGCCCGGCCTGGACGAGCTGCTCCGGCGCAACCTCGCCGCCGGCCGCCTCCGGTTCAGCACCGACATCGCCGAGACCGCCGACTTCGGTGACGTGCACTTCATCTGCGTCGGCACCCCCCAGCGGGCCGACGGCATGGGCGCCGACCTGTCGTACGTCGAGGCGTCGGTCACCAGCCTCGCGCAGCACCTGACCCGCAAGGCGTTGATCGTCGGCAAGTCCACCGTCCCGGTCGGCACCGCCGAGTGGGTGGAGCAACTCGTCGGCAAGCACACCCCCGACGGCCTGGACGTCGAGGTGGCGTGGAGCCCTGAGTTCCTCCAGGAGGGCTTCGCCGTCGACGACGTCCTGCGGCCCAACCGGATCGTGGTCGGCGTCAAGAGCGAGTGGGCCAACGGCATGCTCTACGCCGCGCACAAGGGCGTGTTCGACCTGGCCGCCACCGAGGACCGCGAGGTGCCCCTGGTGGTCACCGACTTCTCCACCGCCGAGCTGGTCAAGGTCGCCGCGAACGCATTCCTCGCCACCAAGATCTCTTTCATCAACGCGATGGCCGAGGTGTGCGAGGCCTCCGGTGGCGACGTCACCCAGCTGGCCCGCGCTATCGGCTACGACCCGCGGATCGGCAACCGGTTCCTCCAGGCCGGCCTCGGCTTCGGCGGCGCCTGCCTGCCCAAGGACATCCGGGCCTTCCAGGCCCGCGCCCAGGAGCTGGGCGCCGGCGAGGCGCTGCGCTTCCTGCACGAGGTCGACCTGATCAACCTGCGCCGCCGTACCCGGGTTCTCCAGCTCGCCGCAGACCTGCTCGGCCGCCGCTCCGGCCCGGCCGGCCCGGACTTCTCCGGGACCCGGATCGCCGTGCTCGGCGCCACCTTCAAGCCCAACACCGACGACGTCCGCGACGCCCCGGCGCTCGCCGTCGCCGCGTTGCTGCAGAAGGCCGGCGCCGACGTGCACGTGTACGACCCGCAGGGCACCGAGAACGCCCGCCGCGCGGTCCCCGAGCTGACCTACGAGAGCAGCATCAACGAGGCGGTCAGCGACGCCGACCTGGTCTGCGTCCTCACCGAGTGGGCCGATTTCCGCAACGCCGATCCGGTTGCCCTCGGCGAGTTGGTCAGCGGCCGCAAGGTCGTCGACGGCCGCAACTGCCTCGACCCGGCACTGTGGACCCAGGCTGGCTGGGAGTACCGGGGCATGGGTCGCCCCTGACGAAAACGACGCCCACCGGCCGGTCATCGAACACCTCGATGGCCGGCCGGTGTCGTTGTTTGCCCCGGACCCGCCGACAAGAGTCGAAATCCGCGCCAGCTTTGGGCATGCTGCGACAGTGGGAGTCCACAGTGCGGGTGGAGGGGTGTCGTGGCGACCTTTCAATGCTCCTCGTGCGGCCGGGAGATCAAGCCGGCCGTTCGCTGCCCGCACTGTGGGGCAGATCAACCACAGTGGGTCGAGCACCTGGCCGACATTGAGCGTTCGATCGCGGAGATGAAGGCGCGCGACGCCGCCATCGCGCGCGAGCAGCGGCAGATCGCCGCCAAGATGCAGGCGGCGCTCTTCCAGCGGGACATCCTCGCCCACGCCGGCGAGGAGCGGCTCAAGCAGGCCACCCGGCCACGCCGGGTGCTCCGCCGCCGTCCCGGCCGGCGTCCACCGACAGCCACCACCGGAGCGCCGCCCCGGGTGCCCCGCCAGGGCACTCCACCCTCCCCGGACGATCCGCCGCCGCCCCCGCCCCGGGCCACCTGGCTGGACGTGGACGACCCGGAGCACCCGCCGGAGGCGTCCTCCCGCGAGGTGCAGAACATCCCTCTCGGGCTGGGCGCGCTGCTGCTCGCAGTGGCCGCGGTGGTCTTCGCCGCGGTGGCCACCAGTTCGATGGACGCGCTCGCCCGGCTCGGCATCCTGCTCCTGGCCACCGTCCTGATGCTGCTCGCCCCACCGGCGCTGGCCCGGCGCGGGCTCACCTCGACCGCCGAGACCATCGCCGCGGTCGGCCTGCTGCTGGTGCCGCTCGCCGGCAACGCCCTCTGGGCGGTGGACCGCATCGGCACCGACGGCGCCTCCGCCACCGTCTTCGCCGGGGTGATCTTCGCGGTCACCGCCGCCGTCTCGATCGGGTACGCCGGTTGGACGGATCTGCGCGCGCCCCGCTTCGCCACCGTGCTCGCCGCCCAGCCGGTGCTGCCGCTGCTGGCGTACGACCAGATCACCGGCCCGGGTGGCTGGGCGCTGGTGCTGGCCCTGGTCGCCCTCGTCAACCTCGGCCTGGCCCGCTCCGGCGTGACCGTGGAACGCCCCGTCCGGCAGGACCTGCCCGTGCCGCGCACGCCGTCGGCACCCCGCCAACGCGACGCCGAGAGCCGGCCGGAGGGTGACCCGGAGGAGGCCGCCGAGCTGGTCGACGCCACTGTGGGCTCGGCCGACCCGCGGCCGACCCGCCCGGTGCCCGGCCTGGGTGAGCTGACCTGGTTGCTGCACGCGCTGGCGGTCGCCGTCGCACTGGCGTACGCGGTCACCGCCCTGCTGCGGGCCCAGACCGTGCCGAACGCGACCGGCGCCGGGGTGGTGCTCCTGCTGGCCGCCATGATCGGGCTGGGCGGCGCGCTGGTGCTGCGTCGCCCGCCGCTGCCCGACGTGGCGGCCGGCATCGTCACCCTGGCCGTGATCGGCGCGCTCAGCCGAATCGCGTCGGTGGCGTTCCCCGGCCGGGCGCTGCTGCTGATCGCGGCGGTCATCACGCTGACCGGGCTGGCGGTGCGCGCGGTTCCGGAGGCGGCCCGACGTGGCCCACAGATCGCCTCCGCGGTGGCGCTGACCGTCAGCGGTCTGCTGGTCGCCGGCGGCGCGCTGCGCGCCGGGGTGGCAGCCGTCCGTGCGGCCCTGCCCGCCTGGAACCCCGACCTCAGCCGGTACCCGGGCGAGTTGGCCGCCGCGGTCGGGCCGACCACCTGGCAGCTCGCGGCTGCCGCGTTCCTGCTCACCATCGCGGCGGTGCTGGCCCTGCCCACCGAGATCCGCCGGGAGTTCGCGGTCGCCGGCGCGGCGCTGACCGCGCTCGCCGTGCCCGCCTCGTTCGGTCTCGGCTGGGCGATGGCACCCTGGCCGATGGTGGCCACCGCGATCGGCATCGGGGTCATCGGGCTCTCCGCCCGCACCGACCGGGCCGCGGTGGCGCACTCCATCGGGGCGGCCGTGGTCGGCCTGTTCGGCGCGGGTGCCAGCCTGTCCAGCCCCACCCTCACGGCCGCGGTCCTGATCACCCTGTTCGTGGCCGGCACGATGGTCGCGCTGGCGTCCCGGGTCCGGATCGCCTCGGCGGCCTCCGACACGGTGACCGCCTGGGCCGCCGGTGGTGCCGCGTTCGCGCTGCCCGGGGCGGTGGCCGCGTTCGTGGCCGCGACCATGCCGAGCGACCCGACCCCCACCCCGGCGAGCCTCCGAGAGGCGGCCGTCCCGGTCCTGGCGGCCAGCTTCCTGGCCGTCTGCGTGACCCTCGGCTACGCCGCCGTCGTGCAGGTCTCCCAGCGGCACATCCCCGCTCCGCTGTCGGTCGGCACCGGACTGGGCGCGCTGATGGTCACCGCCGCCGCGTTCGGCGCGCCCGGCGCGACCGTCGCCGACGCCTGGGTCGGCGCGCTCCTGCTGGTCGCGGCCGTGCTGCTCTTCCTGGCGCCGTCCATCGACGCGGGCCGCCGAGCCGACCTCACCCTCGACGGCTCGGACCTGGCCGCCGCGGCGGTCACCACCGCGCTGATCGCCACGCTGGTACGGATCGGGGCGGTCCTCGCCCCGGGTGGGCAGCTGGCGGTCGCGTCCGCGCTGCTCCTGGTGGTCGCGGTGGGTGCCCGCAGCATGCCGGAGGAGTGGCGACGCGGGCCGGTCCTCGGTCTCGCCGTCGGTGGTGCCCTGATCGGCGTACTCGCCGGCTGGTCGGCGGTGCGCGGTGGAGTCGGCGTGCTGGCCACCCCCGGTCCGATCTGGGGCGGCGACCTGAGCGGCTGGCCGGCGGCCCCCGTCGGCGGTGCCACCTGGCAGGCCCCGGTCGCGTTGGCGCTGCTGGCCCTCGCCGCCGGCATCCTGCTCCCGCCGCCCTGGCGCTGGGACGTGTCCGGTGTGGCGGTGGTGCTCGCCACGATCGGCGCGCCGGCCGCCTTCGATCTGGCCTGGTGGTCGCCGGTCCTGGTCGGCGGAATGGTCGCCACCGTGTTCGGCATGGCCGCGGTGGCCACCGAAGAGGCGCGCGCCGGGCTGTCCCGGGCCACCGTGGCCGGGGTGGTGGCGCTGCACGCCGCCGGAGCCGGGCTGGTACGCCCGTGGACCACCGCCCTGGCGCTGGGCAGCATCGCCCTGATCGGCGTAGTGGTCGCCACGCTGGCCCGCGTCCTCGCCGGCCCACAGGTCACCGACATCGACACCGAGGGGATGCCGCCGCACCTGGCGCAGATCGGTGGCGCGGCGATCGGTGCGGCCCTGCTGGCCCTCCCCGGTGCGGTGGCGGCACTGGCCGCCGAGTTCGAACACTCGGCGCAGGTGGTGCTGACCGCCGCGCTGGCCGCGACCAGCCTCGGCCTGGCCGCCGTGGCCGCGGTCCGCCGGCAGGTGCCGCAATACCTGCCCTGGGTCAGCGTGGCGGTGGTCGGCGGGGCCACCATCAGCGCCCTCGCCGCCATCCCCACCGGCCTCGCCGCAGGCGTCTACGCGGCCGCCGCCGCCCTGCTCGGCGTGCTGGCCGAGCTGATCCGCGCGGCCACCGTGCCGCCCACCGGGGCCGCCCAACCGGTCCGGCGCTGGGCGGTACGACTCGACGGCGCGCTACGGCGACTGCCGGACGACCCGGAGCGACGGCGGTGGCGAGTCAGCCCGGCCGCGGGCGCGCTGGCCGCTGCGGCGCTGCCGACCGCGCTGGCCCTCGCCTCGATCGCGCCCGCGCTGGTCACCGCCCTGGTCGAGCCGCACCGCACCCTGACCCGGATCTGGCAGGGCCCGCCGCCGCAGTTGCTCACTCCACCGCCGGACGTGGTCAATCCGACCCACGTGCTGACGGCGCTGCTGCTCACCGCGACCGCCGCGCTGGCCGCCACCGGGTTCAGCGGCGGGCGGCGCTCCCGGGCCGTACCGGTGGTGCTGCCCGGGGCGGCCGTCACACTGCTGATTTCACCCCTCGCGCTGGGCCAGGGCTGGCCCGCCAGCACCGTCGCCGCGCTCGCCGTCTTCACCATCGCGATGCTCGGTCTCGCGCTGACCCCACCGCCGCCGCTGGTCGAACCGGCCCGTTCGCTGCGGCTGGCCCGGGTGCTGGTGTTCGCCATCGGCCTGGCTGGTGGCAGCGCCGGGCTCGCCGGCAGCCTCGCTGACCGGCAGATGACCGTGTTCACCCTGGGCAGCGCGGTCGGGGTGGGCGCGGTGGCGGCGCTGTTCGGGACCACCCAGCGGGCCCGCATCCTCGGCTGGCTCTTCGCGTCGCTCATGGCGCAGCTCTTCGTGCTCACCGCCGGCCTGGTCGCCGGGCTGGCGGCGGTCTGGTCCGCGTTCGGGGTGCTGGCCGTCGGCGCGGTCCTCCAGGTGCTCGCCGCGACCCTGCCCCGGCTACGCCGTCCGGAGGCGCAGCGGGAGGCCTCGACGGTGGAATGGAGCGGTTACGCGGCGGCGCTGATCGCGCTGGCCCTCGCCTTCGACTCGCCCCGTCACATCGCCGCCCTGCTGGCCGCCTGGGGCGCTGTCCTCGGGGTGGCGGCTACCCGACCCGGCCGCCGACCGGTGGAACGCCACATCCTGTTCTGGTCGGTGGTGGTCTGTGAGATCACCGCATGGTGGATCCTGATGCGAGTCGCCCACGTGGCGCTGCCCGAGGCGTACACGCTGCCCTTCGCTGCGTTGGCCCTCCTCGTCGGCGTCCTGGAGCTGCGCCACCGGCCGGACATGAGCAGTTGGGTGGCGTACGGACCGGCGTTGGTCGCGGCGTTCGTGCCGACGCTGGCCATCGTGCTGGCCACCGAGTCCAGCACGATGCGGCAGATGCTGCTGCTGCTCGGCGCGGTCGCGGTGCTGATCTTCGGCTCGTCCAGTCGGCAGCAGGCCCCGGTGATCGTCGGCGCGTCGGTAACCGCGATCACGGCGATCCACGCCCTGTTCAGCCTGGGTCCATGGCTGGCGCTGATCCCGGTCGGCATCCTGCTGTTGGTGCTCGGCGCAAGCAACGAACGCCGCCGCCGAGCCCAAGAACGCCTCCAGACCGCCCTCCGCGGCATGAGGTGAATCAAAGGCCCCCGTGCCTTCGGCCCGTGCCTTCGCCCCCGCGCCCTCGGCCCCGCGCCCTCGGCCCCGCGCCTCCGGCCCCCTCCGCGTCGATCATGGAGTTGTGGTGGGGGACAAAAGCCACAAAAGCGCCCTTATCGGGCACCACAACTCCATGATCGACGGGGGTCGACGGGGTCGCGACGGGGCCGACGGGGTCGCGGCGGGGCCGACGGGGTCGCGGCGGGGCCGACGGGGTCGGGTTCGTGAGGATGCGCGGCTGGGGCAGCGGGGTGGGGCAGGTTACGACAGGGTGGCGCGGAGGGCGGCTTCCTTGGTCGCTACCAGCTCTTCCAGATCCTGCTGGTAGGTCGTCATCTTGGCGCGCAGGACCTCGTCACTGGCGCCGAGGATCCGTACGGCGAGCAGGCCGGCATTGCGGGCGTTGCCGATCGACACGGTCGCGACCGGGATCCCGGCCGGCATCTGCACGATCGACAGCAGTGAGTCCATGCCGTCGAGGTGCTTCAGCGGCACCGGCACACCGATCACCGGCAGCGGCGTCACCGAGGCGACCATGCCGGGCAGCGCGGCGGCACCCCCAGCCCCCGCGATGATCACCTTGAGGCCCCGGGCGGCGGCGTCGCGTCCGTACTCGATCATGGCGACGGGAGTCCGGTGCGCCGAGATCACCCGCACCTCGTACGCCACACCGAACTCGTCCAGCACCTCGGCGGCGGCCCGCATGGTCGGCCAGTCCGAGTCACTGCCCATGATCAAGCCAACCGTGCTCATTGCGGCCCTCTCCTCGTGCCCGAAACCGTGGCTCACTCGTGCCCCTCGCGCAGCCAGCGCGCCGCCCTGGCGGCCCGGGCCCGCAGGTCGTCCAGGTCGTCACCGAGCACGGTGACGTGCCCGATCTTGCGGCCGGGTCGCACCTGCTTGCCGTACAGGTGCACCTTGGCGCCCGGCTCGGCGGCGAAGAGGTGGTGCAACCGCTCGTCGATCGACATTCCGCCCGGCTCACCACCGAGCACGTTCGCCGACACCACCACCGGGGCGGTCAGCGCGGTGTCACCCATCGGGTAGTCCAGTACGGCCCGCAGGTGCTGCTCGAACTGCGACGTCCGAGCGCCCTCGATGGTCCAGTGCCCGGAGTTGTGCGGACGCATCGCCAGCTCGTTGACCACGATCGCGGGCCGGCCGGCGTCGTCGCGCACCTCGAACAGCTCCACCGCCAGCAGGCCGACCACCCCGAGCGCGGTGGCCAGGTCGATGGCGAGCTGCTGCGCGGAGACCGCCAGCTCCGCGTCCAGGCCGGGTGCCGGGGCCAGCACCTCCACGTTGATGCCGTCGCGCTGCACCGTCTCTACCACCGGGTACGCGGCCACCTGACCGAACGGCGAACGGGCCACCTGCACGGCCAACTCCCGCCGCAGCGGCACCCGCTCCTCGACGATCAGCCGGGTGCCGCCAGCGAGCAGCGTTGTCGCCAGCTCGGTGGCCTGAGCGGCGTCGTCGACCATCCAGACGCCCCGGCCGTCGTACCCACCCTGGGCCGCCTTGAGCACCACCGGCCAGCCGACCTGTTCGCCGAAGCCGACGAGGTCCGCCGGCTCCCCGACCGGACGCCAGGCCGGGTTGGGCGCACCCAGCTCGGTCAGGCGTTCCCGCATGACCTGCTTGTCCTGGGCGTGCAGCAGCGCGTCCGCCGGCGGGTACAGGGACACCCCTTCCGCCGCCAGCGTGCGGATGTGCTCGGAGGGCACATGCTCGTGGTCGAAGGTGACGACGTCGCAGCCCTTGGCGAAGGTGCGCAGGGCGGCCAGGTCGGTGTGGTCGCCGTACTGGACGTCGGCGGCGACCAGCGCCGCGCCGTCGTCGGGGGCGGTCGCGAGCACACGCAGTGACTGGCCGAGGGCGATCGCGGCTTGGTGGGTCATCCGGGCCAACTGGCCGCCACCCACCATGCCGACAACTGGCAGACCGGTACGGGAATCCATAGCGCGGCCAGCCTATCCGGGCCGCCGACGTGCCCACCCGGAGGGCTGGCGATCCACCTCGGGACGCGCTGGGGAGACCACCCGGCGGGCGGCGTGGACGATTACCGGGCGTGGCCGTGCGTTCAGCCCAACTCGGCGATCAGCTCCTCGACTGAGGTGACCGGCCGCTGGCAGACGAAACCCCGGCAGACGTACGCGGCGGACCGCCCGTCGACCAGCGGACGGCCGGCGAGCAGCGGCACACCCGGCTGGTCCGGAGGCCCGGCGACGACCACCGCTCCGGGTGGGGCGTGCCGGCGGGCGGCGGCCACCAGCGGGTCGCCGGTCGGGTCGTCGGTGGCCACGGCGATCTCGTACGGCCCGGAGAGCAACGCCTCGCCGACCATGGCCGCGTACCCGGTGAACCGAGGGTGCTGCCCGACGATCGGCGCGACCGTGCCGAGGGCCGCTTCGGCGGCCTCCCGGTAGCGTGTCTCCCCGGTCAGCGCCGTGTACGCCACCAGCGCGGCGATCAACGCCGACCGGCCCGACGGGGTGGCGTTGTCGGTCGGGTCGGCCGGCCGGGCGACGAGCCGCTCCGCGTCGTCGGCGGTGTCGTAGAAGGCCCCACCGGGCGCGGCGAAGTGCGCCAGGGCGGTGTCCAGCAATTCGCCGGCCAGGGTGAGCCAACGGCCCTCGCCGGTGAGCTGGTGCAGCGCGCAGAACGCCTCGGCCACACAGCCGTAGTCCTCCAGCACACCGGCCGGTTCGCCGACCTTGCCATTGCGGGAGACCCGGCGCAGCCGGCCGTCCACCAGGTGCACGGTGGCCAGGTGTTCGGCGGCCTGGTGCATCGCCCCGTCGGTGACGATGGTGACGCCGTCCATCAGGTTGGCATCCTCGTCCTGCGGGGACGCGTACACGGCGGCGACCTGCTGGAACTCGGCGATCGCGGTGATCGCCAGGCCGTTCCAGGCGGCCACCACCTTGTCGTCGAGGGCCGGCTGCGGGCGGGTGTCCCGGGCTGCGAGCAGTCGCCCGACCACCTGCTGCCAGCGGGCCCGCACCTCGGGCGCGGCATCGTCCACGTCCCGGGCGAGCCGCAGCACGCTCATGCCGTGTTCAAAGGTCCCCTCGTCGGTGACGGTGAACAGGTCGGCGGCGAACCGGCCGTCCTCCTCACCCAACGCCTCGACGAGTTGGGTGGGCGTCCAGGCGTAGGTGAGCCCTTCGACGCCCTCGGTGTCGGCGTCCAGTGCGGACGCGAACCCCTGCCCCGGCCGGTGCAGCTCGTCGGCGAGGAACCGGGCGGTGTCCCGGGCCACCCGGCGGGCCAGCGGGTCACCGGTGAGTCGCCACAGCTGGGTGTAGACCCGCAGCAGCAGCGCGTTGTCGTAGAGCATCTTCTCGAAGTGCGGCACCGTCCAGTGCGCGTCCACCGAGTACCGGGCGAAGCCACCCGCGAGCTGGTCGTAGATGCCGCCCCGGGCCATCGCCTCGGCGGTGTGCCGGGTGATCTCCAGGCTGCGCGGGTCGCCGGTGCGTTGGTGGTGGCGCAGCAGGAAGAGCAGGTTCATGTGCGGCGGAAACTTCGGGGCGCCACCGAACCCGCCGTTCGTGGCGTCGTACTCGCTGGCGAGTTTGGTGGCCGCCGCGTCGAGCAGCGGGGCGTCCAGCGGCGCGGTGGGGCCGCCCACGGCCTGCGCGCCGCCGATCGCCTCGACCACCGCGGCGCCCTGGCCCAGCACCGCCTCGCGCTGCTCCCGCCAGGCGGTGGCGACCGACTGGAGCAACTGGACGAAGTTGGGTCGCGGGAAGTAGGTGCCGCAGAAGAACGGGGTGCCGTCCGGGGTGGCGAAGACGGTCATCGGCCAACCGCCCTGGCCGGTCATCGCCTGGGTGGCGGTCATGTAGACCGCGTCCACGTCCGGGCGCTCCTCACGATCCACCTTGATCGACACGAAGTTGTCGTTCAGCAGGGCGCCGACCTGCTCGTTCTCGAACGATTCGTGCGCCATGACATGACACCAGTGGCAGGCCGCGTAGCCCACCGAGATGAGCATCGGAACGTCTCGCCGCTTCGCCTCGGCGAACGCCTCGTCCGACCAGGGCCACCAGTCGACCGGGTTGTCCTTGTGCTGGAGCAGGTACGGGCTGGTGGCGTCGGCGAGTCGGTTCACCTGACGACCATAGCCACCCCCGGCGCGGACCGCGCGGGCTCCACCCGGACGGTCAGGAAGCGCCGTCGGCGCGGAGCCGGAACACGTTCGACTCCGCCGAGTCGCGCAGCGACCCCAACACCGCGCCGATCTTGTCCGCCGGCATCGGCTTGAAGAAGTGGTACCCCTGGGCGGAGGTACAACCCAGCTCGGCCAGGGCCATCCGCTGCTCGGCGGTCTCGACCCCTTCGGCGACCACCCGCAGCCCCAACTCGTGCGCGAGGCCCACGGTCGTCCGGACGATCGCGGCGGCCTCCGGCGAGTCGGTCATTCGGATGACGAAGGAGCGGTCCACCTTCAACTCGTCCACCGCGATCCGGGTGAGGAAGGTCAGCGACGAGAAGCCGGTGCCGAAGTCGTCGACAGCGAGTTGCACGCCCATCGACCGCAGCGTCGCCAACACCTCGTCGATGACCTCCAGCTCGCTCATCACCACCGTCTCGGTGATCTCAAGAACGAGCCGGTGCGGCGGCACCTGGTGGCGGCGCAGCGCGTCGGCGATCTCCGTCGGCAGCCGGGGGTCGAGCAGGCTACGCGCCGAGAGGTTGACCGAGATCGGAACGTCCAACCCCTCCCGAGCCCAACCGGCGGCCACGCTGAGCGCCTTGTCCAGCACGTACCGGGTGAAGGTGCCCAGCTGCTCGCTGTTCTCCACCGGCCGGATGAAGTCGGCCGGGTTCAGCCACCCACGCCGGGGGTGCTGCCAGCGGATCAGCGCCTCCACCCCGGTGGGCGCACCCGTGGCGAGGTCGACCGCCGGCTGTAGTGCCAGCACCAACTGGTCATCGACCGTCAACGCCTCACGTAGCTCGGCCAGCAGGGCGAGCTGGTCAGTGCTGGCCGCGTCGCGGGTGCCGTCGTACGCGGCGACGTTGCCGCCGCCCTCCTTGGCCTGGTACATCGCGATGTCGGCCCGCCGCAGCAGTTCGGTCAGGTCCGCGGTACCAGCGGCGGCCACCACCACCCCGACCGAGACCTCGATGGACATCCGTACGCCGGCGACCTCGGTCGGCGCGGCCAACCTCTCGGCGATCTCGCGGGCCTGACGCAACGCGTGGGCCATCGGGGCGGCCCGGTCGCCGAGCACCGGCACCGCAGTGAGCAGCAGGGCGAACTCGTCGCCGCCGAGTCGGCCGAGCAGGTCACCGGTGCGGACCAGCGCGTTGAGTCGGCTCGCGGTGAGCCGGAGCAGCTGATCACCGGCCGCGTGGCCGAGGGTGTCGTTGACTTCCTTGAACTGGTTGATGTCCAGCAGCAGCAGCGCCACCGGGTGATCGTGGCTGAGCTGACGCAGCGACTGGTCGCCCTTGCTCAGCATCGCCGCCCGGTTGGCGAGCCCGGTGAGCGGGTCGTGCACCGCCTCGTACGACGAACGGGCGGTCACCACCCGCAGCTCGTGGTGGGTCGCGGCGTCGTGCAGCGCCGCGGCGAGCGCGTCGCCGAAGGCGGCCACCGCGTCGCGTTCCCGGGCCGTCGGCGGGGCTGAGCGGGGGAACCGCACCCGCAGCCGACCGACCGGCGCGGCGCCGACCGACAGCGCTCGGCTCAGCTCGTGCTCGTCCGGCTCCGACTGGTCCGGTGGGCTCGTCTCCCGGTCGACCAGCTGGCCGCTGGCGTCGCCCCGGTAGCGGTGCCACCGGCCATCGGCCCGGGCCACGTCGACGTCCACCAGTTCGGCGTTGAACAGCGTCAGCGCCCCGGTGACGGCAGCGCTCGCCACGCCCCGCTCGTCGAGCTGGTTGAGGGCCGCGGTGGCCTCGGCGAAGGCACGCCAGGTGCGGCGCTCCTGATCGGAGCGCAGCCGGTAACGGTAGGTCTGCTGGAGCAGCCACAGCAGCGGCGGTAGCAACAGCAACCAGCGCGGGTCGAGCTCCAGCAGCGCGACCACCACCAGGCCGACCGCCACGTTGCCAACGAACATCAGCAGCTTGCCGCGCAGCGCGGCGAGCAGCGGTGGCCCGATCGGCAGCCCGTGCCGCAGACCCAGGGTCACCCCGCTCAGCCAGGCGGTCACCAGGAGGTACGTCACCGAACCGGCGATCACGGCCAGCGCCAGCATCGGGGTGGGAGGAGAGAGCAGTGGCCGCCCGAGCGCGGTGGTCACGGAGACGGCCAGCGCCGACGCGGCGGCCAGCGACGCGGCGATCCGGACGATCTCCAGGGCCGGACGGCGGTCGTTGCGCAGGGACAGCATCGTCCAGGCCAGCCCGGTGCCGAGCAGCGTGGCGGACGGGACCCAGCCGGCCGGAGTGAGGTAGAGGCAGACGATCAGGGCCGCCTCGCCCCAGGTGATGCTGACCATGCCGGCGGCCGAGCGGAACCGTAGCCGGGCGAGCTGGGCGAGGGCCAGGACGGCGACGGCGATGCCGAAGCGGGCCGGACCGCCGAGCGGGTCGTCGGCCGGCAACCGGACCGGGAGGGTCAACCCGACCCCGGCGGCGGCCAGGGCGGTCAGCGTGACGGCGGCGGTGAGCACGAGCAGCCGGCCCGGTGTGCCACGCACCCCGAGCCGATCGAACGGGTCGCCGGCCGGACCGGAGGTCATCGACCTCCCCCGTCAGCCGGCCGACCGACGTCGCGGCGGGCGCCCGGTGCTGTGCTGATCATCGGCGCCCCCTCCCGCACACGGCTCGGAGACTTTTGGTCCCCCCGGCGGAAGGCTAAGCCAAACCGGGTGGTCGCAACAGGGGGCGACCACCCGGTTCGGCGTGATTCATGCGCGGACTACCCGTTCAGGTGCTGCTGGTGCCCGTTGGGAGCAGGCGTGGATGAATCACGTCCGCCGGTCCCGTCTGTCGGATCGACGACTGCCGCATCGGCCCTGGTCGGATCGATCGCCCCGGATTGCTGGGGGAAACGGTCCGGTAGGCGGCGCAGCCGAGCGTTCATGTTGCGGATCAGCAGGATGGTCGCGGTGGCCAGCAGCAGGATGAGGAAGAGGCCCATCGGCCCGGCCAGACCACCCGTGCGGGTGTCCCCGAAGTTGTTCTCCGCGAGCACCTGGGCAGCGGTCAGCATGGCGTTCCTCCGATGTGCGGTTGGTAACCAGGGTAGCCCCGCCGGGAATCAGCGCGCGTGCGCCGTCTCCCGCACACCCGCGAAGAGATCAGACTCGGGCAGCGGGCTGTCGACCATTGAGCGGGCCAGCTCGTAATCCTCCGTCGGCCAGGCGCGCTGCTGGAGCTCCATCGGCACGTGGAACCAGAAGCCGTCCGGGTCGACCTGGGTCGCGTGGGCGCGCAGCGCGTCGTCGCGGACCGGGAAGTATTCGGCGCACTCCACCCGGGTGGTGATTCGGGGGCCCTTGTCGGGCCGGTCCTCCCACCGCTTGAGCCACTCCTCGTAGGGCGACTCCAGACCGGCGGCGAGCATGCCCTCGTGCAGGGCCATGATCTTGCCCTTGGAGAAACCGATGTCGTAGTAGAGCTTCAGCGGCTGCCAGGGCGCGCCCAGCTCCGGGTAGCGCTCCGGGTCGCCGGCCGCTTCGAACGCGGCCACGCTCACCTTGTGGCACATGATGTGGTCCGGGTGCGGGTAGCCACCCTCTTCGTCGTACGTGGTCACCACGTGCGGACGGAACTCGCGCATCAGCCGCACCAGCGGCCGCGCGGCGACCTCGACGTCCTGGAGGGCGAAGCAGCCCTCGGGCAGCGGCGGCAGCGGGTCGCCCTCGGGCAGGCCCGAGTCGACGAAGCCCAGCCAGGCCTGGTCGATGCCGAGGATGGCCCGGGCGGCGTCCATCTCGGCACGCCGGATCTCGCCGATGTTGGCCCATACGTCGGGCCGGTCGAGCTTGGGGTTGAGCACGCTCCCGCGCTCACCGCCCGTGCACGTCACGACCAGGACGTTCACCCCCTGGGCGACATATTTCGCCGTCGTCGCCGCGCCCTTGCTCGATTCGTCGTCCGGGTGCGCGTGCACGGCCATGAGACGCAGTTGCTCTGCCAACTTCGGCGCTCCTCGTCTGTGCCGGACGGTTGACCCGACCGGACTCGACCGGCTGACCTGCCGGGATCTCTCCTCACCACACCCTGCCGCCGGCCACCAGCGTCGGGCATGACCTGCCATTCCTGCCGCTGCACCGGGTGGGAAGATGGGGCTCTGCCATTCTTGCCGATGCCGCCGACAACAACGCCAGGAGATACCCGCCGGTGACCGAGACGCACGCCACAATTTCACCAGGCGCGCCGGTATTCCCGGCCGGGCGCTACGGCCGCCGTCGGGCGCCGGGCGGTAAGCGCCGCCGTACGCTGCTGGCCGCGCTGGCGCTGCTGGCGCTCGTGGCGACGCTGACCGTGATCTCCGTCCGGCTCTACCGCCAGTACGGCGACCCGGCCTACGACGCCCAAGTGATCACGTACACCGACATCACGGACAACCAGGTGCTCGTCGACTTTCGGGTGACCGTCCCGCCGGGCGGATCGGCCGTGTGCGTGCTGCGTGCCCGGGACCGGTCCGGTGCCGAAGTGGCCCGCGAAGAGGTCACCGTGACCGCCGATCCCGGCGACCGTCACGTCACGGCCCGGCACCGACTGGCCACCACCGCGCGGCCGTTCATCGGTGAGGTCCTGCGCTGCCGACCACCCTCCTGAGCTGCCCGAACAGCACCGACGAACGGGGCTGACCAAGCGCCCGCCGGGGGTCCCGGGTACGGACAACGGCGGTGATGGCCGACACGGTGTGTCGTACCGCACTGGTAACTTGGTAGTTCACCTGTCAGCCAGCCACGCACAACTGAGGAGAACGCCTGTGTCCACTGGCAACGAGGCGCCCGCCACCTGGCTGTCGCAGGACGCGTACGACCGCCTCCAGGCCGAGCTCGACGAGCACATCGCCAACCGTCCGGCGATCGCCGCCGAGATCAACGCCCGGCGCGAGGAGGGCGACCTGCGTGAGAACGGTGGCTACCACGCCGCCCGCGAGGAGCAGGGCAAGGCCGAGGGTCGCATCCGCTACCTGCAGGAGCTGCTGCGCACCGCGAAGGTCGGCGCGGCTCCGACCGCCGACGCGGTGTCGCCGGGCATGGTCGTGACGATCTACTTCGACGACGACACCACCGACACCGAGACGTTCCTGCTCGGGTCCCGGGAGATCGCCGCCACGACCGACATGACCGTCTACAGCCCCGAGTCCGCGCTCGGCAAGGCGATCCTGGGCGGCCGAGCCGGGCAGACCTGCACCTACACGGCCCCCAGTGGCGCCGACATCAAGGTGACCGTGGTCAGCTTCGAGCCGTTCGCCGGCTGACCATCGCTGGCCGGGCCAACCGACGACGGCACCTGCTCCGCAACACCGCGCACCCGAGGCGTGGCACCCACCGGTGTCACGCCTCGGCCGCGAAGACCACCTGGTAGCCGCTGGCGCGCAGGGCACTGATCAGGGTGTCCGAGTGCTCGACGCCCCGGGTCTCCACCGACAGCGCGACCTCCACCTCGCCGAGACCGAGGTGCGGGTTGGCCCGCTGGTGCTCCACGTCCACCACATTGGCCCGGTGCTCGGCGATCTGACTGAGCAGTGACGCCAGTTGCCCCGGCCGGTCCGAACAGCGGACGGTCACCCGCAGATAGCGACCCGCCGCGGCCAACCCGTGCTCGATCACCCGCAGCATCAGCAACGGGTCGATGTTGCCGCCGGAGAGCACCGCGACCGCCGGCGTCTCCACCTCCACCACGCCCGCCAGCAGCGCGGCGACGCCGACTGCCCCGGCCGGCTCGACCACCTGCTTGCCGCGCTCCAGCAGCATCAGCAGGGCCCGGGAGATGTCCTCCTCGGAGACGGTGACGATCTCGTCGACCAGCTTGCGTACGTGGGTGAAGGTGATCTCCCCCGGCCGCCCGACCGCGATGCCGTCGGCGATGGTGGAGAAGACGGGCAGCCGGACCGGTTCACCGGCCACGAGTGAGGGTGGGAACGCCGCCGCGCCGGCCGCCTGCACGCCAATGATCCGTACGTCCGGGCGCAACGCCTTCGCGGCCACCGCCATGCCCGAGATCAGACCGCCGCCGCCCACCCCGGTGATGATCGTCTTCACGTCCGGGCACTGTTCGAGGATCTCCAGCGCCACCGTGCCCTGCCCGGCGATCACATCGCGGTGGTCGAACGGGTGGATCAGCACCGCGCCGGTGCGCTCGGCGTACGTGTGCGCCGCGACCAGCGACTCGTCGACGGTGTTCCCGGCCAACTCGACCTGCGCGCCGTACCCCTTGGTGGCGGCGACCTTCGGCAGCGGCGCGTTGACCGGCATGAAGACGGTGGCGTGCGTGCCGACCAGGCCGGCAGCGAGGGCCACGCCCTGCGCGTGGTTGCCCGCGCTCGCCGCGACCACACCGCGCTCCCGCTCCGCCGCCGACAGCCGGGAGATCCGCACGTACGCGCCCCGCACCTTGTACGAGCCGGCGCGCTGCACGTTCTCGCACTTGAGCCACGTCGGCCCGCCCAGTGCCGCGCTGAGCGGGCGGGAGGGCTCCAGCGGGGTGGTGCGGGTGACGCCAGCGAGCAACTCCCGTGCGGCCCGCACGTCGTCGAGACCGACCAGTTCCGTCATGCCCCGATCGTGCCACCCGCGCTCCCCGACCAAGCCACGGGCCAGGCCAACCGGGCGCGCGCCGACCGAGGCGCGGGCGACCGGGACGCGGGCCGACCGGGGCGCGGGCCGACCGGGGTGCGGGGGACCGGACCGGGTTGATCCACTCGGGATCCTGAAAAACGCGGTGTCCGCGCCGCCCGGACACCGCGACTTCAAGAATCCCGAGTGGATCACGACGTTGGTGCGAGCCCCGGCACCTCCGGAGCAGGCTGGGCCGCCGGAGCAGGCTGGGCCGCCGGAGCAGGCTGGGCCGCCGGAGCAGGCTGGGCCGCCGGAGCGGGCTGGGCCGCCGGAGCGGTGGGCCAGGTCTGGGCCGGCCAGACCGGGCCGGTCGGCCACTGCGGAGTGGCGCTGGCGATCCGGGCCTCCTGGGCAGTGGAGATCCGTTGGATCAGCAGGATCAGCGTCACCGCCGCGATCACACAGCCCAGCGCGGGCAGCGTGCTGCGCAGCAGGGAGTCCTGGTACAGGTCGGCGTACGCCTGGTAGCTGGCATCGTCGAACAAGGTCTCCGGCAGCTTCTCGTACGCCCGGTCGTCGGCGCGGCTGGCGAGCCGCTCACCGACGCTGAACACCAGCCAGGAGCACCACCAGACGACCACGAGCGCTGGGGTGGCCCGCCGCCAGAGGCTGTCCCGGGCCACTGCCGCCACGACCCGGGCCGGCACCACGAAGTTCGCGAAGGGCACCAGCCAGCCGGCGATCGCCCAGCCGGGCCCGAAGGCCGGCTCGGCTCCGGGGAAGGCGTCGGTGTTCTTGCGGGCCCGCCAGGTCCAAATGATCACCAGTACGGCGGCGGTGAGGTGTACCACCGTCATGATCAGCGCCATTACCGCGACGATGATCGCCGCGAGGCTGATCAGATCCGGGTCCTCGTTGGCCATGGCCCGCTGGGCCAGCACCATGCCGACCAGCGAGGACAGCACCACCGCCAGGTAGAGCACGGCGGTGGCGCCGACGGCGACGATCGCCGCCAGGCCGATCCCGCGTACCCGGTAGGTCGGCAGCCCTGGCGTGACGGCGGGTTGGCCGAGCGGCGTGAAGCACCGCGGGCAGTACTGGTTTTCGGGGGACATGGCGTCCCCGCAGGTCTGGCAGCGCATTGGTGTCCCCCGGTCCGCGCGACGGTGCGCGCACACCGTAAAGGATCATGCGGCGGCCGGCGACCCCGTTCCGATCCGGGGATAGCCGGGGGCGTGCCGCGTCCACGGTGCGGCCATCTCAAACTGGCCGGCCACACCGAGCAGCAGCAGCTCCGAGCCGGGCGGACCGACCAGTTGGACGGCGACCGGCAGGCCGTCCGGGCGACGGCCGACCGGCACGACGACCGCCGGCAGGCCGGCGATGTTCCAGGGGGCGGCGTACGGGGCGTACCGGATATTGGCTGTCATGTTCGCCCGCCAGGACCGCTCCGACCAGCGGGCCGCCTCCGGTGGCGCGCTGGCCAGCGCCGGGGTGAGCAGCAGGTCGACCGAGTGGTCGGTGAAGAAGTCGACCGACCGTTGCCGCCAGGCGGTCCGGTCCGCCTCCCGCACGTAGCCGCGACGCTGCGCCCACTCGCCCAGCGCGACGTGCCGGCGGGTACGCCGTTGCAGCCCACGCCGGTCCAGACCGGAGGCCCGGACGTCGGTGGCGGCGGCGGCGAACCAGGTGGCGATGCCCTGGAGGCCGAGCGCGGTGGGGTAGACCGGATCGGCGGGCACCGTGTCGTGCCCGGTGGCGGCGAGGAGCCGACCGGCGGCGGCGACCGCGTCCCGGTTGGGCTCGTCCGGTGCGACACCGCGCACCGGGGAGCGCAGGGAGACGCCCACCCGCAGTCGCTGCGGGGGGACCAACTTCTCGGGACGCCGGCCGGCGAGGACCGAGAAGCTGACCGCCGCGTCGGCGACCGTGCTGGTCAGCATGCCGTGCTCGGTGAGGCCGAACCAGTCGTCCGCCCCGAGCTGGCAGGGGACCACACCCCGGCCGGGCTTGAGCCCGACGAGTCCGCAGCAGGCCGCGGGAATCCGGATCGAGCCGAGACCGTCGTTGGCGTGCGCGATCGGCACCAACCCGGCGGCGACCGCGGCGGCCGAACCACCCGAGGACCCACCGGGCGTACGCGTGCTGTCCCACGGGTTGCGGGTCACCGCGCTGTCGTCGTCGGTGAGTGCCCACAGCCCCAGCTCCGGCATCCGGGTCACGCCGAGGATCACCGCACCGGCGCCGCGCAGCCGACGCACCACCTCGTGGTCGGCCTCCGCGACGTCGGTGCGGGCGGCGGCCGACCCGTTCCAGGTGGGCAGGCCGGCGACCGGGGTGTTCTCCTTGACCGCCACCGGGACCCCGGCCAGCGGCAGGTTGGCCAGGTCCTCCTGCTCGTCGACCTTCTCCGCCTCGGTGATCGCCTCGCCGCCGCGCACGGCGCGGAACGCGGCCAGCTCACGGTCGGTTCGGGAGATGTACTCGAGGTGGTCGGCGACGACCTGGGTCGCCGAGACGTCGCCTCGGCGTACGCCTCGGGCGATCTGCTTGGCGGTCGCTCCGACCCAGGTCGCCATGATGTCCTGCACGGCCATCCTTCCCCAGCGGTCAGCCCAGCGCCTGCTCCAGATCGGCGAGTAGGTCGTCGACCGTCTCGATGCCGACAGACAGTCGCACGAGATCGCCGGGAACTTCAAGCGGCGAGCCGGCAGCACTTGCGTGTGTCATCCGACCCGGGTGCTCGATCAGGGATTCCACGCCGCCCAGCGACTCGGCGAGCACGAAGAGCTTGGTCCGGTTGCAGATGTCCACGGCGTGCTCCTCGCCACCGGTGGCGCGGAACGAGATCATGCCGCCGAACCGGCGCATCTGCTTGGCGGCCACCTCGTGACCGGGGTGCGAGGGCAGCCCCGGATAGATCACCTGGGCGACCTTGGCGTGCCCGTCGAGGTACGCCGCGAGCCGCTCGGCGTTGTCGCAGTGCCGGTCCATGCGTACCCCGAGGGTCTTGATGCCGCGCAGGGTGAGCCAGGCGTCGAACGGGCCGTTGATCGCGCCCATGGCGTTCTGGTGGTAGCGCAGTTCCTCGCCGAGCGCGGCGTCGGCGACCACGAGCGCGCCACCGACCACGTCGGAGTGTCCACCGATGTACTTGGTGGTGGAGTGCACCACCACGTCCGCGCCGTGCGCGATCGGCTGCTGGAGGTACGGCGAGGCGAAGGTGTTGTCCACCACCAGCAGGGCGCCCGCCTCGTGTGCCACGGCGGCCAGGGCGGCGATGTCGGCGATGCCGAGCAGCGGGTTGGTCGGCGTCTCCAACCAGATGATCTTCGTACGGCCGGGCTGGACGGCCGCCCGGATCGCGGCCGGGTCGGAGACCTTCGCCGGGGTGAACTCCAGACCCCAGCGCTGGGCGACGCGGGCGAAGAGCCGGTACGTGCCGCCGTACGCGTCGTCCGGGATCACCACGTGGTCACCGGGCTGGCAGACGGCCCGCAGCAGGGTGTCCTCCGCCGCCAGACCGCTGGCGAAGGCGAGCCCCACCGACCCACCCTCCAGCGCCGCCAGGCACTCCTGGAGCGCGTCCCGGGTCGGGTTGCCCGAGCGGCTGTACTCGTAGCCGAGGCGAGGCGCGCCGACGGCGTCCTGGGCGTACGTGCTGGTCTGGTAGATCGGTGGGATCACCGCGCCGGTGCGGGCCTCAGGATCCTGACCGGCGTGGATGGCGAGCGTCTCGAAGCCGTGACTCATTCTGGTGAGGCTAGTGCCCCGCCGAGGCGGGCTGGAACGGAACCCGCGCTCCAGGGTGGGGGCCGGACCGTCCGGGGCCGGCGGCATAGCCTGGCCGGATGAGCGGCTGCGTGTTCTGCGGGATCGTGCGGGGCGAGGTGCCGGCGTTCCGGGTGGCTGACACCCCGGACGGGGTGGCGTTCCTGGACACCCGGCCGGTGTTCAAGGGGCACGTGCTGGTGGTGCCCCGGGTGCACCTGGTGACCCTGGCCGAGTTGCCGGCCGATCTGCTGCCCGGCTACTTCGCCATGGTGCAGCGGCTGGCGGGGGCGGTGGAGACCGCTCTCGGTGCCGGTGGGACGTTCGTGGCGATGAACAACAAGGTGTCCCAATCCGTGCCGCACCTGCACACCCATGTGGTCCCACGGACCAGGGGCGACGGGTTGCGTGGCTTCTTCTGGCCGCGCACCCGCTACGCCGACGACACCGAGGCGCGGACGTACGCGGACCGGGTCGCGACGGCGCTTGCGGGCGGGGCCTGACTCCCGGTCGCGCGGGTAAGGAAGCAGGACCCTCCGGTGTTACACGCTGGGAGAGGTACGAGAGGAGATCCCCACCGTGTTTTTGCGCCGTATGAACGCCGAGATGGTCTCGCCCGACCAGGCCCTGCCGGGCCGTCCGATCGCCATGCCGGTCGCCGACCGCCACGAGGTGCTGGGCACCCCGCTGAAGGGCCCGTTCCCCGAGGGCCTTCAGGTCGCGGTCTTCGGCATGGGCTGTTTCTGGGGCGCTGAGCGGCTGTTCTGGACGCTGCCGGGCGTCTACACCACCTCCGCCGGCTACGCGGGTGGCTTCACCAAGAACCCGACGTACGAGGAGACGTGCTCCGGCCGCACCGGGCACGCCGAGGTCGTCCAGGTGGTGTACGACCCCAGCAAGATCAACTATGAGGATCTGCTGAAGGTCTTCTGGGAGAACCACGACCCGACCCAGGGCATGCGCCAGGGCAACGACGTGGGCACCCAGTACCGCTCGGCGATCTACACGACCACCGACGAGCAGCGGACCATCGCGGAGTCGTCCCGGGACGCGTTCCAGCCGATCGTGGCGCGGGCCGGCAAGGGCGAGATCACCACCGAGATCGCCCCGCTCGGCAGCTACTACTTCGCCGAGGACTACCACCAGCAGTACCTCGCGCCGACGAAGAACCCGAACGGCTACTGCAACCACGGCCCGAACGGGCTGAGCTGCCCGGTCGGCGTCGCCCGCGTCGGCGGCTGACCACCATTGCGTCAACTGGCAAGGCCACTGGGTTTCGCACCCGGTGGCCTTGTTCTCATCTCGGTGGCATCGTCGCCAGCAAGAGCACTGCTCCCACCGACGGCTGTCCCTGCTCGCCCCGGAACGGCTATCAGCGTGGTGCGTCTGGGCCGGTCTCGTACGCGCACGGAGACGAGCACCTGCCACCGGTCGCGTCTTCCACGATGAGCGCCGAGGTGTCCGCGTCAAGCCAGTAGCGCTGCCCCGGCTGGACAAGCACGGGCCGCCGCAAAACCAGCGGTGCACCGCCGCCCGGGCGCACCTCGGAAATGAGTGTCAACCGCTCTGCGCGCGTCTCGCCTGCCATCCGCCAACGATAGTCCGGGCGGCGTTCTCTACGTCTCAGCGACGTACACGCCCGACCCCCGGACGCCGACCACGATCCCCCGCGCTTTCAACCCCTCAACGGCGCGCGCCACAGTGCGCCGGGCCGAGCCGTATTCATCGGCCAGCGCGTCGTACGTCGGGAGGCGCTGCCCGCGCCGAAACTCGCCAGCGCCGATGCGCCGCAGCAGATCAGCCTCGATCTCATGCGCAGTGTGGGGTATCGGCACGCACACAGGCTGCGCCTACCCACAGTGGGGACTACTTACACCCATTGCCTTACTGGCACTACTGGCATTAATCTCGGTATGCGCGGTGGGTAGTGGATCTGGGATCGGTGCCCGTCGCTGCGCCCAAGGGGCGTCCGCCGGTCTCGGCGATCATGCGGGCGCCCCTCATATGGCAAGGAGTAGCGATGTTCAGTGCGCGGGCCGAGGGCGATCAGCCGGCACGGGTGCCAATTGAGCTGGAAGTGTCGAGATGGACCATCGTCGTCACCGGCCGAGTTACGTGCGGCAAATGCTGGCGGGCGCTACGGATAGACACAGCCACGACACCCGGCGAGATTGCCGAGGTCGTCGGTGACCACCAGGAACGCTGCCCTCGGACGCAGCTACGGCCGGCACCCTAGCCCGGGCGGGGGCCGCTCTCGCGGCGTTTGCCCTGCCATGCGACGCCGCTGAGCTGGCCGAACATTCCCCTCTGACCCTGTGATCGAAATCCGTTGCAGAGCCCCCCGGGAACTCGATAGCGTGGCCGTACACGTGAAAGGAGGTGGTCCAGACTTGTATAGCAATCGGACTCGTGAGGTGGCTGTCAGCTAGCCGCTGTCCTCGACAGTGATCGGTCCGCCAACAGGCGGACACCAGCACCATCGTCGAGACCGTGTGGCAGCGGTGCGGCGAATCCACGACAGCCACCCGACCCCCGGGGTGCCGGCCAAGTCCAGCCGGCCCGCGCGCGAGCGCGGAGCGCCCCGGGGGTCGCTCCATATCCGCAGGAGTGGCGATGTCCATGCGCGAACTGGTGGTGCTGGGGACGGCCAGCCAGGCGCCGACCCGTCAGCGCAACCACAACGGGTACGTGCT